>JBGPYB010000209.1:0-6673 GCA_041493035.1 Vicinamibacteria bacterium
CCGTGCGGCGCGAGTTCGACGATCCCTTCGTTCTGCAGACGGCGCAGCCCTTGGTCAAAGGCTTCCCGGCTGACGCTCCCGCCGAGGAAGCGGCGTAGATCCCGGATCTTCGCGGTGTGCGGTCCGAAGCCGTGCTTCTGCGAGGACGCCGTAGCCTCCCGGAGGGCCTGCTCGAACTCGGCCGTGGACGGGCCGCTGCTCCGGCTGCCCGCGTCGACGGTCGGCGGCCGGTCGTCCATCAGACGTCCTTCGTCTCGCTCGCGAGAGCGAGCGTGGGCAGAGAGCCCCGCGCGGCTCGAGGTGCCAGGATGCGCTCGGGAAATGTTGCGTGTCCATCGGGCTTCAGGCGGGCCTCGCGCTTTCCCATCGCCACCAGCAATCCGTTGAGGATCGCTTGCGGCCGGGGCGGGCAACCGGGGATGTAGACATCGACGGGCACGACGCGGTCGACTCCGCCCACGGCCGCGTACGTAGCCTCGCCGAAGACTCCCCCGCTGCACCCGCAGGCTCCCACGGCCACGACGACGCGCGGCTCGGGCGTCGCTTCGTACGTCTTCCGCAGCGCGATCTCCATGTTCCTCGTGACTGGGCCGGTAACCAGGAGGAGGTCGGCGTGCCTGGGGCTCGCGACGAAGTGGATCCCGAAGCGCTCCAGGTCGAACACCGGGTTGGTCGTGGCGGCGATCTCCAGCTCGCATCCGTTGCAGCTCCCAGCGTCTACCTGGCGGACGTGCAGCGAGCGCCCAAGCCGGCCGCGGATGCGCTCGCGCAGCGACGCAGCGGATTCACCGAGACCGGGACCGGGCTGGGCTTCGAGCTGGCTGAGAGTCGCGCGACCAGACCCGTCGAGGTCGAACAGGGCCGTATGTGTGAGTTGGTCTCGCGTGTAGGCTGCGACCTCGAAATCGCGTCCGGCGGACACGGCCTGCTCCGGGCAAGCCGTGACGCACTCCCGGCACTGGATGCAGGCACCGTAGGAAAGCGACAGCTTCCGGCGATCCGAGCGTAGTGCGGACACCTGGATCGCCCCTGTGGGGCAGGCGCGGGCGCACTCGTCGCAGGCGGTGCACTTGGCGAAATCGATGACTGGGAAACCGAACGGGGGCCGGGCGGCGAACGGCTGCGGCTCGGTGAGGATCCCTGTCTTGAGGCTCTTGGCGATGATGCGGAACATTCGTTGTCCTCGAAGCTCAGTGGCCGCCGGTCTTGCCGGTCACGGTGAAATGCGCCCGGCGGTTGCGCACCCAACAGTCCTCATTGGCCTCCCGGCAGAGCGGCGTCTCTTTGCCGTAGGACACGCTCTTCAGGCGGGAGGCAGAAACGCCCAGCGAAACCAGGTAGTCGTAAGCGGCCCTGGCCCGACGCTCGCCGAGGGCGAGGTTGTACTCGACGGTCCCGCGCTCGTCGCAGTGACCCTCGACCGCGAGGACCAGGAAATCGAACTTCCGGAGCACGTCGGCGTTGGTCGCGAGTACCGCCCGATCTCGCTCCCGGACATCAGCCCGGTCGAAATCGAAATGGACGTCGGCGAGCAAGCCCATGCGATCGATCTCCTCGGGCGACATGCCCTTTAGCCGCTGGCATTCGTCCACGGGCGGAGCGGTCCCCTGGTCGCGCGGGGCGGGAGCGGGTGGCGGCGTGGCCGGGGCCGCAGGGGGCAGGGCTGCTGTTCGCACGACCTTCTTGCCGCATCCAGCCATTGCGGCGACGATCCCGACGATGACGAACAAGCGCAAGCGTCGCATTTGAGGCTCCTTTGTCTAGCGGTCGTTCCCCGAGTACGAGAGGTTGAAACTCTTGTTGATGACCGGGAAGTCCGGCACGATGTTGCCCGGGACGGCCCGGACGATCGCCGGCCAGTTCTTGAAGCTGGGATCGGTGACCTTGACCCTGTCGAGCCGGCCGTTCTCGTCCGTGCGGACCCAGTGCAGGCACTCGCCTCGCCAGCCTTCGGCCCAGCCCAGCGCCGAAGATGCGGCGGGCAGAGCGTCAGGCAGAGGGCTGAGCACGTGCCCCTCGGGCAGGCCTTCCAGCACTTGGCGCAGAATCGAGAGCGACTGCTCCACCTCGCGGGCTCGCACCATGAGCCGGGCGCGGACGTCCCCGCCCTCCTCGACGGGTACGGCAAAGCGCAGGCCCGCGTACGCGTCGTGGGGCTGGTCGCGCCTCAGGTCCAGATCCAGACCGGACGCGCGCGCCGTGATCCCCACCACGCCGAGGTCGCGCGCCACCTGCGTCTCGAGGATCCCGGTGCCGTCCACGCGGTCGGTGAAAGTGCCGGAATCGATCAGCAGGGTCACGAGGTCGTCGAACTCGCGCTCGAGCCGCTCCAGATGCAGCAGCAGCTCCTTGCGGCGCCCGACGGTGAGGTCGCACTTCACGCCGCCGAGCGCCACGGTCCCGCGAAGAAGGCGCGAGCCGAAGAGCCGTTCCTGGAGCCGGACGAGCCCCTCCCGGAGCGCCTGCGCCCGGCTCGCCGGGACGGTGAAGGCCACATCCGTCGCGATCGCTCCGATGTCCGCGACGTGGTTGTAGACGCGCTCGAGCTCGAGCAGCACCACGCGCAGGTGGCGTGCCCGCGGCGGCGGCTCGACGCCGGCCAGCCGCTCGATCGCGTGGGCGTAGGCGAGGGCGTGGCCGACCGCCGTGTCCCCGGAGATCGACTCGGCTAGGAACAGGCCGTGACGCCACGGCAGCCGTTCGAAGCGCTTCTCGGTACCCTTGTGCGCGTAGAACAGGCGCAGCTGGAGATAGAGAATCGGCTCGCCCGCGACGCCGAACCGGAAGTGGCCCGGCTCGATGATGCCGGCGTGGACCGGCCCCACCGGGAGGTGGAAGACGCCCTCGCCGGTCACGGGCCGGTACGGGCGGAACTGCCCTCCTACGCGTGGGACGGACTCGCGGCCGTCGAAGTCCTTCCTTAGTGCCCACGCGCCATCCGGCCAATCGTCGTGCAGGGCGACCCGATTTTGATTCGGGTGTCCCTCGGGCGTCAGGCCGAAATAGTCCATGACTTCCCGCTCGAACCAGTTGGCGACCGGGTGTTTGGCGGCGATCGACGGGAAACGCGGGGCGTCCGCGGGCACCTGCGCCCACACCCGCACGAACCCGGCGGATTCCGCCGATGCCCACAGGTGGTGGACGGCGAAGCCCCGCGCCGGCCCCTCGTCCGTGCCGAAGAGGGAGGAGAGGCGAAGACCAGCCGCAGCCGCGCGGTCGGCGATAACCGGGAGCCGGGCAAGGTCGACCTGGGCGACGAACTCGGCGGGCCTCACCTCGGCGAGAGAGTCGAGCCCGAGGCGGTCACGCAGTACTACGTCTCGCTCGGCCGTCACTGTCCGCCCTCCACCACGCGCACGGCCGCGTGGATCAGGTCCAGCAGGCCCGGGGGCAGATAGAAAGCCGAGACCACCGCCAGGGTGGCGGCGACAATCGTGGTGGCCGAGCCCGCATCAAACCGCTCGGCGTCGGGCACGCGCGCCGGAGCGGTCGGCTGCTCCCCCAGGACGAGGCCCCCGACCTGGTAGAAGAAGCCGCAGAACAGCAGTACCAGGCAGGCCAGGAAAACAGCCATGGCGGCGGTGTGCGGCCCCGCGAACCCGGCCTTGAGAATGGTCATCTCGCTGAAAAAGAGGCCGAAGGGCGGCGATCCGGTCATGATCACCGCGGCGAGCACGAAGAGCGCGCTCGCCACGGGAGTCCGTCCAAGCGTCCCCGGGCCGATCTCGTCGAAGTCCGACGAGGCGTGGAGCTGCGCGATTGTCCCCGCCGAGAAGAACGCCAGGGGCTTCGCGAGTGTGTGGTACGTCATGTGTAGCAGCGCGCCGAAGGTCGCGGCCTCCGCGCCCAGCCCCACACCGACCGCCATGATCCCCACGTGCTCAATGCTCGAGTAGGCGAGGAGCCGCTTCAGGTTCCACTGGATCAGGATGAAGGGTGTGGCAACGGCCACGGACAGGAGACCCAGCGCCAGCAGGAGCCCGCCAGAGAACTCGGGGCCGAGGGCGGCCCTGGCGATGGTATGGATGCGCAGAAGGCAGTACAGAGCGCCGTTGAGCATTCCCACCGCCATGAGGACGCCCGCAGGGGACGGCGCCTCGCGGTAGGCGTCCGGCTTCCACGTGTGCATGGGGGCAAGGCCCGCCTTCGTGCCGTACCCGACCATGGCGAAGACAACGCCAAGCTTCAGGGTCAGGGGATGGAGCTGGCCCGCCACGGCGACAAGGCGAGTCCAGTTGAGGCCGGCCATGCCCTCGCCAAGGATTCCCCGGCCGGACGCGAAGAGCAGCACGGTGCCGAGAAGCGCGAAGGCGAGGCCGAGGCTCCCCAGCACGAGAAACTTCCAGGCTGCCTCCAGCGACGTATCGCGGTTGTGAAACGCAATCAGGAAGACCGAGGCGAGTGTCGTGATCTCCACGGCGATCCACAGGATCCCGAGGTTGTTCGAGACCGAGACCAGCAGCATCGCGAAGACGTAGAGCGGGACCAAGGCGTCGAACTCCCGGCGGCGCCAGGGCGTCACGAGCCCGCGCGCCTCGTTGCGCCTCATGTACCCGACGCTGTACGCCCCGGACATCAGTCCCACGAAGGCCGAGAGGACGAGGACGAGTGCCGAGAGCCCGTCGACGCGTAACGCCTCCTCGAAGGCCGTCGGCGGCGAACCCGCGAGGAACTGCCTCGCGGTGCCCATGGAGAGGATGAGCGTCAAGGCAAGGCCATAGACGAGGTTGGCCTCCTTGAGCCAGCGCGGCAGGGGCAAGACGCCCAGGAGCGCGGTCAGCAACGGGATGGTCAGCGTCCAGAGAAGCAGAGTCACAATCGCTAACCCTTCAGCTTCGAAAGGCGGCTCACGTCCATCGACTCGAACCGGTCGGCAATGCGGTGGACGAGGACGCCGAGGACCAGGACGGCCACGATGACATCGAAGGAGATCCCCAGCTCGACGATGAGGGGCATCCCCGTGGTGGCGCCGAGGGCGACCAGGAAGACCGCGTTCTCGATCGTGAGCAGGGCCAGGATCTGGGTCACGGCCTTGCGCCTCGTCACCATCAGGAAGAGGCCCATGAGCAACATCGACAGGGAGACTCCGATGACGTGGTGCGCGGCGCCTTCCCCGCCATCTGCGAGGCCCGTGCTGACGCGGTAGCCGACGACCGTGAGGCCCAGGCAGATGAGCAGCGACGCGGGAACATTCAGAATCGGCTTGATCTCGCGGTTGATCCCGATGCGATCGATGACGCGCATCAGGAACCACGGGATCAAGACACCCTTGAGGCCGATCGTGAGCGCCGCGCCGGCGAGGAGGTGCGAGCGATGGCCCGCGAGGCCCATCACGATGGCGACCCCTCCCAGCAGCATGGACTGGAGTGCGTAGAGGCGGATGGCGGTGAAGAGCGCTCTCTGCCCGACCATGAGGTACGCGGTCACGAGCATCCCGGCGGCAAAGAGGACCACGAGGTCTTGGCTCATCATCGACCCTCCACCCTATCCCTCCCCACGTAGGGGGAGGGGAACGCTGCTGCAAGTCGGCCGCGCGTTCATGGTACGCACCTCACAAGAAGCGGATGGCCAGGGCCAGGAAGGCCAGACCGAGGGAGGCCGCCATCAGCTCGGGCACCCGGAAGAGGCGGAGCTTCGCGTTGGTGACTTCCACGAGCGTCACCCCCACGGCCAGGAGGAAGACCTTGGCTAGGTAGAGGCCGATGGCGATCGCGAGCGCCGCCGGGCTCGCTCCCAGGGCCAGGCCGAGAGGGAGGAAGAGGTTGACGAGCACGGTCATGAAGAGCAGTTCCTTCAACGCGGAGGCCCACTCGACGAGGGCGAGGTCGACGCCGGAGTATTCGAGGACCATGGCCTCGTGGATCATGGTCAGCTCGAGGTGCGTCGCGGGGTTGTCCACGGGCACGCGGCCCGCCTCGGCGATGAGGACGATGAAGAGCGCTGCGGCGGCCAGTAGGTCGCTCGGGTGGGCCGAGAACCCCCGCTGCGCCGTCGTGCGCACGAGGTCGCCGAGGTTCAGCGACCCTCCCCATAGCGCCACCGTGAAGAGGCCCAGCATGAGGGCGGGTTCGGCCAGGGCGGCGACGGTCATCTCCCGGCTCGAACCCATGCCTCCGAAGGGGCTACCCGTGTCGAGCGCCGCCGCGGCCAGCGCGAACCGACCCAGGGCCAGGAGCCCCACCAGCACCAGGATCCCGCCCGCCTCCTCGAGCGGCGCGCCCGCCATCACGACCGGGACGAGTGCGGTCGCGGCGACGGCGGTCGCGAAGTAGATCCGCGGGCCGGCCACGAAGACCCAGCATGAGACGTCGGAGCGGACTGGCTCCTTTTGGAGGAGCTTCACGAGGTCGTAGTAGCCCTGAAGGAGCGGCGGGCCCTGGCGGTTCTGGAAGGCCGCCTTCATCTTGTTGATGGCGCCGCGCAGGAGCGGAGCGAGCGCCAGCAGGGTACCCGCCTGGAGCAGGCCGAGGCCGAGGGATTGTAGGTTCATCGCCCACCTCCAAGCCAGAGCAGCAAGACGATGCCCAGAACCAGGACGTATGCGAGGTAGGCGTGGAGGCTGCCGGCCTGGATGACCTTCATCCGCTCTGCCGCGCCCATCACGCCCCGCGTCAGCGGCCCGTACAGGAACCGCTCGAACGTCGGCTCGATCTCCGACCGATACGTCACCTCC
>JBGPYB010000078.1:0-21324 GCA_041493035.1 Vicinamibacteria bacterium
AGACCAGGTGATCTATCCCATCGTCACTTCCCTGATCTCCGCGCCCAAGGTCAAGGTGGTGCGGGGGTTCTCGTACTTCGACGTGGGCTTCGTCTACGTCATCTTCGAGGATGGGACCGACCCCTACTGGGCGCGCAGCCGCGTCCTCGAATACCTGAACGGTCTTCAGGGCCGCCTGCCGGCCGGTGTCCAGCCGGTCCTTGGCCCGGACGCTACCGGCGTGGGCTGGGGCTTCGAGTACGCCCTCGTCGATCGCACCGGGAAGCACGACCTCTCGCAGCTCCGCACGCTCAACGACTGGTACGTCCAGTATTGGCTCCGCTCGATCCGCGGAGTGGCCGAGGTCGCTCCTGTCGGCGGCTACGTGAAGCAGTACCAGATCGAGATCGACCCCAACGCGCTCCTCTCCTACAACCTGCCCCTCGACCGCGTCGTGGAGGCCGTCCGGAAGAGCAACAACGACGTGGGTGGCCGCGTCGTCGAGTGGACCGGCCGCGAGTACATGGTCCGGGGGAAGGGGTATATCGAGAAGGTTGAGGACGTCGAGCAGATCAGCCTCGGGGCCAAGGCTGACGGGACGCCGATCCAGGTCAAGGACGTGGCGCGTGTGCACCTCGGGCCGGACATGCGGCGCGGGGTGGCCGAGCTGAATGGTCAGGGCGACGTCGCCGGTGGGATCGTGGTCATCCGCTACGGCGTCGACACCTACGGGGTCATCGAGAACATCAAGAAGGCGGTCAAGGAGAGGATCCAGCCTGCGCTGCCGAAGGGAGTGGAATTCGTCACGACCTACGATCGCTCCACCCTTATCGAGCGGTCCATCGCGAATCTCAAGGAGAAGCTGATCGAGGAAGCCATCATCGTCTCGCTCGTCTGCATCATCTTCCTCTGGCACTTCCGCAGCGCTCTGGTCGCGATCCTTACGCTCCCCCTCGCAATCCTTCTCTCCTTCATGGCCATGCGTTACATGGGACTGGGCTCCAACATCATGAGCCTGGGCGGGATCGCCATCGCCATCGGGGCAATGATCGACGCGGCGATCATCATGATCGAGAACGCCCACAAACACATCGAGCACGCTGCGGACGCGAAGCCGCGCCGCGAGATCGTGATCGAGGCGGCACAGGAAGTAGGGCGGCCGCTGTTCTTCTCGCTCCTCATCATCACCGTGTCTTTCCTGCCCATCTTCACGCTCGAGTCCCAGGAGGGGCGGCTCTTCAAGCCGCTGGCCTTCACGAAGACCTTCGCCATGGGGTTCGCGGCCCTCACTTCGGTGCTCATCGTCCCATTCCTGATGGTCCTCTTCATCCGCGGGAAGATCGCCACGGAGGGGAAGAACCCGGTCAACCGCTTCCTGATCTGGGCCTATCACCCCTTCGTCCGCTTCGTCCTGCGCCACCGCGCCCTCACTCTGCTCGTGGCGGCCCTGCTCATCGCCAGCACCGTCCCGGTCTTCTTGCGGCTGGGCTCAGAGTTCATGCCCCCCCTGTACGAGGGCACGCTCCTCTACATGCCGATCACGCTGCCCGGGGCGTCACTGCAGACCGCGCAGCAGATCTTGGCGATGCAGGACAAGCTCATTAAGCAGGTCCCCGAGGTCGAGTCGGTCTTCGGCAAGGCGGGCCGCGCGCTGTCGGCCACCGATCCCGCCCCCCCGGAAATGATCGAGACGATCATCAACCTGAAGCCGGAGAAGGACTGGCGGCCGGGAATGACCCCGGCGAAGCTCGAGGCCGAGCTGGACCGGCTGGTCCGCGTCCCCGGCGTCGTCAATGCCTGGACCATGCCGATCAAGGCCAGGGTTGACATGCTCTCGACCGGGATAAGGACCCCGGTCGGCGTCAAGATCTTCGGCCCGAAGCTCGAGGGCATCAACGACATTGGAGCGCAGCTCGAGGGCGCTATCAGTAGTGTGCGCGGCACGCGGAACGTGTTCTCCGAGCGCGTCACCGGCGGGTACTACATCGATTTCAAGATCAAGCGTGACCAGATCGCCCGATACAACCTGACCATCCAGGACGTCGAGATGGTGATCGAGTCCGCGATCGGAGGGATGAACGTCACGACCACGATCGAGGGCCGCGAGCGCTTCCCGGTCAACATCCGCTACCAGCGCTCCTACCGGAGCGACATTGGCGCCCTGAAGCGCACGCTGATCGCCACCCCTGGCGGGGCCCAGATCCCCATTGAGCAGGTCGCCGACATCTCCCTCACCACCGGGCCGACGGTCATCCGCACCGAGCAGGCCCAGCTCCTCGGCTACGTCTACGTGGACGTGGCAGACCGCGACATCGGCGGGTACGTCGAGGACGCCAAGCGGGTCGTCGACAAGATGGTCAAGCTGCCCGAGGGCTATTACCTCGAGTGGAGCGGTCAGTACGAATACATGCTCCGCGCCAAGGAGCGGCTGAAGATCGTGATCCCGGTGACGCTGCTCCTGGTGATCGTGCTCCTCTACTTCAGCACCCGGAACGTTACAAAGATCGCCATCGTGCTGCTCGCGGTCCCGTTCTCGCTGATCGGCGCGTTCTGGCTCATCTACCTGCTCGGATACAACCTGAGCGTCGCCGTCTGGGTGGGGATCATCGCGCTCGCCGGCGTTGACGCCGAAACGGGCGTGGTCATGCTCCTGTACCTGGACCACGCCTACGCGAAGGCCCAGGCCGCCGGCCGGATGAAGAGCCTGCGCGACCTGCAGGAGGCCATCGAGGAAGGGGCAGTTCAGCGCATCCGCCCCAAGATGATGACGGTCATGGCCATCCTCTTGGGTCTCCTGCCAATCATGTGGAGCCACGGCGCCGGGGCCGACGTGATGAAGCGGATCGCGGCCCCGATGGTTGGCGGGGTCGTCACCTCCTTCGTGCTCGAGCTTCTCATCTACCCCGTGATTTTCGAGATCTGGAAGTGGCATAGCGAGTTGAAGCCGGCGCTCGCGGCGCCGCGGCTGGCCACCGCACCAATCGAGCCGTCCCTGTAGCAGGAGGAAGCCATGAGCCGCGTGACAGTCATCGGCATCGCCCTCGGGGCCGTGGCGGCCCTGGGCGCAGGAACGCTCTTGGTCCGTGCCAAGACCGGAGTCAACGAGGCCGGCACAGCCACGGCGCATCGTTACCGCTGCCCGATGCACGCCACTTACACGTCGGACAAACCGGGAACCTGCCCCATCTGCAGCATGAACTTGATCCCGGTCGAGAACGGTGGTGGCGAAGCGTCAGGGGCGAAGCCTGGCGAACGCAAGATCGCCTTCTACCGGTCCCCCATGGACCCGAGCGTCCACTCGGACAAGCCAGCGAAGGACGAGATGGGGATGGACTTTGTCCCCGTTTACGCGGACGAGCTCCAGGACGCGTCGTCGGGCGTCTCGGGCCGGGCCGCGCTCACGATCTCCTCGGAGCGGAGGCAGGTGCTGGGTGTGCGCAGCGAGGAAGTCAAGAGGACAAGACTCGCCCACCGCATCCGGACGGTCGGCCGGGTGGCGGTTGACGAGCGGCGCCTGCGCCACATCCACACCAAGTACGACGGATACGTCGAGCAGCTCTTCGTCGACTACACCGGGAAGCTCGTCCGCCGCGCCGAGCGGCTCCTGTCCATCTACAGCCCGGACCTGGTGGCGACGCAGCAGGAGTACCTCCTGGCCCACCGCGCCGAAGCACGCCTGGCAGACAGCGCCGTGCGCTCGGCGGCCCAGGGGAGCATCGACCTCCACGAGGCGGCTCGGCAACGGCTGCTGCTCTGGGACATCCGTCCGGCCGACATCGAGACGCTCGAGAAGGCGGGACAGGTCACCCGGACCCTCGACGTGTACGCCGACATCGGCGGCTACGTCGTGCAGAAGATGGCCTATCAGGGGATGCGGGTCACGCCCGCCGACACGCTCTACGACATCGCCGACCTCTCGCACCTCTGGGTGCTGGCCGATGTCTACGAATACAACCTGCCGTCCCTCGCCCTCGGCACCGAGGGACACATCAGCGTGGCCTCGATGCCGGACAAGGCCTGGAAGGGCAGTGTCACCTACATCTCGCCGACGGTCGCCGCGGTCCACATCGCAGGGCGCGAACTGGGCGGGGCGCGCGCTACCTCAGGCCGCGCTTGCGCGTCCAAAGACTGAAATCATGACGCTCTCGACATCCGGGAAGCACATTTCAACAAGACCTGGACGCCGCCCGACGGATGCCGTGATGTTGCTGAGGGTCTGCGCGCTCGACGACTCGACGTAGTCGCCGCTGACCGGGTCCGCGCCGGGCGCCGCGTTCGGCATCAAAAGAACGTCAACAGGTCTCCCGGAGCGACCGGAGGAGCTGACGCAGCGAGTCACGCTCCTTCGGCGAAACCTTGGCGAAGATCTCGGCCTCGACCTTGTGGATCACGCGTCCGCCCGCTGCCTGACGCCGCCGCCCCTCCTCCGTCAGCTCGGCGCGTATCGACCGGCGGTCGTGGGGATCGTGGATGCGGGATACGAGCTTGTCGACCTCGAGTCGATCGACGAGCTGGGTGCTGTTCGAACGGACACAGGCGCAGCGTTCAACCCTTGTCGCCCTCGCGCTGCGCGGCTTCCCGATCGACCCCCAGAAGCTGCAGCTGCGCGAGGAAGCCGAGGTAGTCCATGGCCATTTCGAAATTGTCCTCGAAGACGTCGATCAGGGGCTCGATGGAGGCGTGGAGGGCCACCACTGGGGTTTCCGTGACCGCGTCGTACCAACGAGGGGCCTCGGCCGTAGCTTCGGCGGCGCCGAGCGACATCCCTGGGCCGAATTGGATCTCTTCCGGGTGGTCGCGCCGGGAGCAGAGAACGGTTCCGGCCACCGTGAGGAGGAGGTAGCGGGAGGCGTCGTCCTGTCGCCAGAGAGGGACGCCCGCCCCGAACCTCACCTCGGTGATGTTGCGTGACAGCTCCGACAACGCGTTGATGCTCGCGCGAGCGAAGGGCGCGATGCTCCGGAGGAGCAGGATGCGCTCCACGAAGTCCATCTCGCCCTGCGGGAGGTAGATCTCGGTGCGCGGACGCACCACCGCGCCGATTGCCGGCCAGATGCGCGACTGGAGCTCGATGAACGAGCGGCAAACATGGTGGAGCATCCCCTGGACCACGGCGAAGTGGTCTTCGCAGACCTCAAGGAGGGCGTCGCGCTCGAGGGTCAGAACGAAGGTCTTGGTCTCGGCGACGGCATGGAGCCCGTGGCTGTCGCGCGCGAGGATCGCGAGACCGCCCAGTGCGGCGCCCGGCCCGAAGCGCCCCAGGAATGTCCCGTGCCGGCTCGCGTTCACCGCGCCGTCCACAATGAGATGAATCGCTCCCACGGGCTCGCCCTCGTGCAACAGGACTTCTCCCTTCTTGAAAGTGCGCTCCCGGGTGTTCTGGGCCAGTGCCGTCAGTTCCGGGGACGGAAGGTTTGCGAACATGTCCAGCTTCTTGAGGTAAAGGATCCTCTCGACGGGGCGGATGGACCTGGACTCAGGCATGCCGAGGCTCCGCGCCGCTGGCGTCCAGAAGGGCCAAAGCCTTCTCAATCACGCGCGCTGCGAAGAAACCCCTCTCTCGCGCATAGACCTCGGCAAGCCGTGGCCTGAATGAGACGAGGCCCAGCTCGGCGACGTGGTGGCAGGCGATGCAACGGAGGGACTCGCTCCGCTCACCGACGATGGTGTCGAGGAGCGATTCGTAATCGAGCGGTGCAGGCGTGTAGTAAGGCGCCGCAGCGGCCAGGCGCTCGGGGACGGGTGCGTCCCCGATGAGGGCGAGGAGCGGGTCCCGGAGGGGTGGGCGGATCACGTTTTCGAGAAGCTCGCGGCCCGCCGCACTCACCTTCGCGTTGGCCCTGGAGACGCCCCTGTGGATCCGGGCGAAGTCCTCTCCGCCGTACTGCAAGCCGATGAGCCGGAAGAGGCGTTCGAGGGCGTGGACTTCCTTGTCGCGCAGTAACGCGGCCAACAAGGAGAAGCCCGACGTCTGTCGCTCCGGATGGTGGCGGCCTCCGTCTTCGAGCGTGGACCGCCAGTGCACGAGGCGGAACGCCGCCTCAAGGGTCTCGGCGGTGGCTCGTGCGAGCGTGGGCGGGTCGAGGGCAGCGTCGGGACTGCCGGCGCGGAGCCGGCCCAGGGCTCGCAGGATCTTGAAGCGCACCATGCCGTCTGGCTCGGGAAGAAGATGGGAGAGCAGTACTGACGCCGCCTCGGCGGCGGGGAAGAGGCTGAGTGTGCGGGGCAGATGACGACGCAGCTCCTGAGGGAGCGCGTGGTCGCTGAGGGCGCGGTCGAGGAAGGAGAGCGCCGGGCCGCCGTGGGCGAGCAGCGCTCCCCGAGCCGCGCTCCGCACCTCCCGTTGGGCCAGCATCGGGAGGAGCGCCGGCAGGAACCGCTCGCTCCGCACCGCCGCCATGGCTCGGGCCACCTCGACCAGGACCTCGGGCTCCGGTGCTTCGGCGAGGTCGAGGAGGGCGTCTTCGAAGGCGGACGAGGGTCGGAGCGAGATGGCCCGGGCGAGAGCGACACCGGCGTCGGGCGATTGGCTCGCGAGAAGGGCGTCGAGAGACGTCTGCGCCTCGTCGGAGACCCAGTCGGAAGAGACGAGACCGACGACGGCCGTGGCGCTCACCATGGGGCTTGGGTCGCGGCTGGCCTTTCGGAGCAGGGCCTCGTCGGGTCGCACGAGCGTGCGGGCGCGGAGAGCCGCGGCCCGGATGTCGGGGTCGGCCTGGGCGAGGAGGCGGTCGGCGATCGGGACGAAGTCCTCCCGCCCTGTCGCCACGAAGATATCGAAAGCGCGCAGGACGACCGCCTTGGACGGGTGATACAAGATGAGGGCCGGGATGAGGTGCGCTTTGTCCTCCTCCACGAGGAGATCCATCGCGGCGATCACTTCAGCGTCGCTCTCGCTGTTGAGGGCGCTGAAGAGGGCCTCCAGGGAGCCGAGGTCGAGATCGGGAAGGTCCATCCGCGTCAGGATGGCCCCCTCGCGGAGCGCGGAACGGAAGAGGTCCAGGTAGTTGCGCTGGAGGTTGGCGGCCGTCGCGATCCAGAGCACCGAGAGGACGATCAGGCAGAAGACGAGAAATGGCGTCTTCGGAACGAAGGCGACGGGAGTCAGGATCAGGAGAGACGCGAGAGCCTGGCCGCCCCGCTGACCGGCCGCGTCGATGAAAGGCTTCACCCGCGACCGAAGGATGTCGGAGAGAGGCACGTAGAGCAGCTCGGTAGCAGTGCGATTCAAGGAGTGTCGGAGCGCGCCATCGGCGCTCTTGAGCAAGAGGGCCGCGACGAGGCCCCCGCCCACGAGAAGCCCGGTCGAGCCTGCGATGAGCAACGCGGGAAGGATCCAAAGAGCACGGTGAACGCCGGCCTTGGCCAGGAGCGGGCCGACGGCGAAGACCTGCACCACGAGCGCCAGGACATTGAGCACTACCGAGACCACGGAGAAGAAGTTGCCCAGGTGCTCGGGTGCTATGTCGCGGGCAACGGCTGCCTTGAACAGGTAGTCGGCCAGCGTCACCGCCACCGTCGAGGAGACGACGAGACCGGCCAGAGGCCGCACGTAGGGATGCTCGCCGATGACCCGCACCGCCTCGCGCAAGGAAAGGCCGACGTTGCCCGCGGAGCCGCCGGAGCCGTCTCCCTGGGGCTGCTTCAGCAACAGGGCCGGCCCGAGCCCCGTCGCGGCGGCGAGGAGAGCCGAGAGGAGGACGAGGCGCTCTGCGGGCAGATGCATGGTCACGACGGCCGCGATGGCGGAGCCGACGATCGCTCCCAGGACGCTCCCGATCGCGATGAGGCGGTAGACGCGCTTGGCCTGGCTGACGGTGTAGATCTCGGACAGAACGAGCCAGAAGCGGATTCCGGTGATCGTCCCGAAGAAGCCCGACCAGGTGTAGAGCGCGTAGAGCATCCACGGGGAACGCCAGGCGCCGAAGGCCCAGAGAAGGAAGGTCACCACTGAAGACGACAGCAGAAGCAGAGCGAGCCCGTAGGCGCCGAAGGCGCGTTCGAGGCGGCTCGACGGCGCCTGAGACAGGCCGAACGCCACTGCGGCGATGGCGAGGTACATCCAAGGGAGCTGGGACGCGGGCAATCGTGCGAGGAAGAGAGCGTCTCGCGCCGTTTCCAGGAGAGTGTGCGAGGCGAGGACTCCCAGGAGCGTCAGAAAGGCGCTCGCGACGCCTCTCCGCTCCTCGGGGCGGACCTCTCCGAGGACTCCGAGCATCGAGGAGCACTATACGTCAGACGACGCGGGATCGTTTCAGAAGCGCTTGGCCGCGTCGAGAGCCGCGCGGACGTCGATCCGGGGGATCGTGAGGCCGCTCTTGGAGTCCTTGATCGGTTTCCCCGTGGTCTTGAGGGCCGACTCGATCTGGTCCACCGTGAGACTCGGCCGCGCCGCGAGAAGGAGCGCCGCGGCGCCCGCCGCATGGGGCGAGGCCTGGGAGGTCCCAAGGAAGGTCGAGATGCCCCCGCCCCGCCCCGCGGCCGAGATCGCCGCCCCGGGCGCCAGCAGATCGACCGCCGTGCTGCTGTTGGAGAAGCAGCAGACCTGGTCCGCCTTGGTCGTCGGATCGGTGCAGCCGAAGCTGATGGTTCCGACGTTCGAGTCGTAGACGGCGCCCACCGCGATGGCCGCCGCGATGCAGGCCGGCAATCCGATCTGCGAAGCCGAGCCGTTGTTGAGGGACGACGCGAAGACGCTCGTTCCCCGCGCCTTCAGGGTGCCGATCGCCTGGGCGAAAGCGCCGGTGAAAGACGCTGCGTTGTCGCACGTGCCCGAGAACAAGATCGACGTGCCGAGGCTCATGTTGACCACCTTGACCTCGGGACGCTGCGTGATGAGGTAGTCGAAACCCGAAATGACCTGGGCGCTGTCGGCAAAGGCTCCCGTGCTATCGAGCACCTTCACCGAGACGATCTTGGCGTCGGGGGCCATTCCTTTCGCGGCGACTCGGCCGCGACCCACGATGATTCCCGAGACGTTGGTGCCGTGCCCCTGGTCATCCTTGGCGGCGCCGGGCCCGTCCTGCTGGGTCGCCCCGTTGGGGCAGCAGCCCGCTCCCGCCGCGTTGGTGCAGAAGCACTGCTGCGCGGTGATCGCGTCCTTGAGATCGGGATGATTGCTGTCGATCCCCGTGTCGAGGACAGCCACGACGACGCCCTTGCCGGTGATGCCCGAATCGTGGACCGCGTCGGCCCGCACCAGGGGGACGCTCTCGGCCAGGCCCGCGGTGCCGGAGACGTCCAGGTCGACACGCTCGACGTCGGGGTCCCGAAGAAGCTTGGAGAGGCCGTTCTGTGAAAGCTCCCCGGCGAGGCCGCTGATGGCGGCCCAGCGGTAGGTCGGCCGAAAATCGTCGGGATCGAGGCCGACCAGGACGCCCTCCTGTGTCGCCTGGATCTCCTCGATCCGCCGGGACAGGCTCGACACAGGCGTGCTCGGCTCGCGCAGTTTGATGATGACGTTGACCCGTGGCCGTTGCTGGAGGGCCGCGTGCAGGTCGGAGCCGGCCTCAGCCGTCCGCGCGACCGGTTCGCGGCCGAAGACCGCGAAGAGCGCCGCGACGGCGGCGAGAGAGAGGGTCGCACGCGCCCTTAGGGTCATCTCTAGAACACGAGCTGCGTCTGCACGCGCAGCTCCTTGCTCGTGGTCTGCGAGCCCTTGTCTTCGAGCTTTCGATAGTCGGCCTGGAATTTCAGGTTGTGCTTCTTGACATAGTAGCTGACGGCGCCTCCGACCTCCGACTGGTCGTTGTTGGGGATGGCGCTGGTCGGGTCCCACGAGGCGTAACGGAAGGCCACCTCGAAGACGTCCCGCTTGAGGAAGTAGCCGGCTTGGACGTGGTAGCCGTTGGAATTGAAGGAGGCGCCGCTCTCCGGGGCCAGGTTCCGGGGAAAGTACTCCGCGAAGAGCGAAGCCCCCCTGTACTTGAAGATGGCGTAGCCGCCCCAAGTCGTGGTGTCGAAGTCGTTGGCGTTCGTCGCACCCCAGAGGTTGTTGTTCTCGAACTCCGCGCCGAGGGCCAGTAGCGGCTTGTCCTTCGTCTCGAAGTCTCCTTCGGAATAGGCCACGTTGCCGAAGGGCTGGAAGGTCACGTGGGCATCGTACTGGAACTTCGTGTTGTCGTTGTCGATGGCGTTTCGTGCGTTGCCATTGAAGACGCCCGCCCCGTACTCGACAAGGTCGTTCGCGAGAAGACCGTCGACACTGATCCCGACGTCGCGACCATGGGTGAAGTTCCCGGAAAGCGGGCTGGTGATGTCGCCGGAGAGGAGATCACGATCGGCGAACTGCAGGCGGCCTGACGATGTTTGTTCCTGGCGCCCAAAAGGCACTTTGAACTGACCTACGGAAACGCGACAGGCGCCACGTCCGGAGACGTCGTAGCTGATACGCATGTCCTCGAGGGGCGTTCCATTTGAAACGCCGGGATCGGGGCCCGCCCAGGCGACGGAAAGATCGAACGTCAACTCCTTGCGCCAGAACCACCCTTCCAGCCGCGTCTTGGCCCGCCGGACGCGGAAAGAGGCCTTGCTGTCCCCCGGGTTCTCGGTGCCGGGAAGCTGCGAGGGAGCCACGGGCATCTCGTCGGTGAAGCGGAACTGGATACGGTTCGAAAGGGAGATCTCGGCGTTGTCCGTCTCGAGGGTGGTCCTTCCGTCTTTCCAGTAGATCTTCGTCTTGTCCTCGTCCGGCTTCTCCTGCCGTTGCCGTTCGGCTGGAAGCGCATGCATCGAACGGTACATGGCGAGCGCCGCCTCGCTTTCGGCGACCACGGCTTCACCACGGGGGCCGATGGCCGGACGCTCGACGGGCGCCGCGAGCGTGCCCCACCTCTCCCAGGCCTCGAAGGCTGCCGCCGAGGCGAAGACGAAGAGGCGCCCATCCTTCTCGGCCTCGCGGTAGAAAAGCGCCTCTGCCCCCGCGGCGGCCGCCAGGAGGGCGGCGGTGATGGCCAGCACAGCCGTTCGTTTCGGCCCCCGGTTCCGCTCGTGGCTCATCGAGATCCTCCCTGATGGAACGTCCTCTTTTACGCGAGACCGTGGCGCTTTGTCCAACCGCATCACCGCCCGCGGCCGGTCCGCGAGGGGACGTGCTCTCGCGTCTCTTCGCGGAGGCGCTGGCAAAGAACGTGAAGAACGCCCCGCACGATCTCGATGTTCCCGGCCATCAGCTCGGAGAAGGCCTCCCTGTCCAGACGGAAGAGCCGCACGTCGGTGAGTGCGGAAATCGAGGCAAAGCGCGGCTCCGGATCCAGGAGCGCCAGCTCGCCGAAGATGTCGTTCTCTCCCAATTCCCCGATGGTCGTGTCCCCATCGTAGACCCGGACGCGGCCCTGCACGATGATGTAGAGGCTGTCTCCCATCTCGCCCTTCTCGAAGATGACGTGGCCCCTGGGGGCCTCGACCTCTTCGAGCACGGCCGCGATTTCCGCCAGCACGTCCTCGGAGGTGCGCGAAAACATGTCGACGCCCTTCAGCAGGATCACGCGCTCGATGGTCAGCATGTCGTAGCTCCTTCGCGTATCGGCGGGCACCGCCAGTCCCAGCGCTTCCCCTGCGCGGGCGGCTATCGCCCTTGTCCACGGCAGGAGCCATTCGTCCGTTCGGTTGAGAATGGCTCGGATTCGTTCTTCGTGACCCACCCCGTGACCCTTGTCGTGGCCTGCCAGGCGCCGCCGGCGCTCCTCGGGAGGGAGGTCGTCGAGAATCGGCAACAGGAGGTGTTTCATCTCCATGGGAAGCGTGACATCCAGGACCTCGGAGGCGTAGGCGCGCTTGTCCTTGGAGGCGTGGGCCAGGTTGTCGCGGGCCCGGAGGATCGCCTTCGGGTCATAGAGGAACGACAAGAGAAGGAAGACGCGCCGCCGTCCCTCGGCGATCTCGCTGTCCAGGGCGTCGGACAGGAGGAAGAGACCGGGCACAGGCGCGAGATCGTGGTGGGCGAGGATCTTCGAGGCCGCATCCTCCGCTTCTTCGCGAAGGCGCGAGAGAACGACCTCGCGAGCGTTCCCCTCGGCTCGGTAGCCGTGGAGCCGCAGCGCTTCGAAAATCTCCGTTCGCAGGTCCGCGTGGGGAGCCGCGAGACGCGCCTCCAGCGCCTTGCGTGCTCGATCGGACGTCATGCGGCCGAGTGCGCGGGCCGCGAGGACACGCGTGCGCGGCCGACTAGCCGTGTCGAGGACGGCGACCAGATGGGGGATCGCGGCGTCTTCCCCCGACGACAGTGCCAGGGCGGCGTCGCCTGCGACGCGCCGATCGTCGAGGGCCGCCGCCACGACAGGCCAGACGGCATCTCCTCCGACGCGTCCTGCCGCCGCGAGGGCGGCCTTCCGTACGCCGGTGTCCTCGTCTCCAAGGAGTGCCAGGAGCCGCTCGAGCCATTCCCGGCGACCGGCGCTTCCGATGGCGTCGGCCGCCGCGATCCTGTCGGAGGCCTGGGACGAGGTCGCGAGGGCCTCGAGGCGAGGCCCGCCGAGGGTCGAGCCCCGCCGTCCGCCATGCTGGAGAAGGCCGACGAGTGCCGCGCGTCTCACTTCAGGCGCGGGGTCGTCGAGAAGGTCGCCCAGGGCATCGGCGCTGGCCTCTCCGACCACGGCGGCGCGGGCGCGCAGGGCCGCGGCGCGGACCGCGGCCAGCTCTCCGGGCCGCGTCAGCGGGACGATGTCCTCGGCGGCTTCGCTGACGCGAAGACGTTCGATGCGCTGCAACGCCGAGAGTTGGACGTCGGGGGAAGGATGGCGAAGCAGCCGCACGAGAGCCGGCGTCAGATGTTCCGAATCGCTCTTCTGGAGGACGTCCAAGGCGAGGAGGACCTGCGGAGCGTCGGAGCTGTTCAACGTCTCCTCGAGGATGGCCCGGCTCCGCTCGTCGTCGAAGGACAAGACGCCGTCGTGCCAGAGGCGACCGCGGAGGGCGCGGGTGAGCGCCTCCGCGTAGGCTCGTCCGGCCAGACGCGCCACGGCCACCCAGCCGATGAACGTGGCCAACATGACCAGGGTGAAGCGGACGGGGGCATAGGGGAGGACGACGGTGAAGAGGAGCATCACGAAGCCGGCCAGGCCGGTGGTGATGGGCGTAACCATCGTCTCGACGGCAATCTGTGATGAGAGTCGTTCGTCCTTCCGGAGGGGCTGGTAGAGCACTTTGAACGACGGGTTGTCGATCGGGTGCTTGAACGTCTTGTAGATCCCCTGGTTCGCGACCACGAGCCAGAAGAGCGCGGCCGTCGCACCCGGGCCGAGTCCTGTCGCAGCCACCGCGATGATGAGGGCGCTACAGAGCGCCTGGGCGATGGGAAGGGCCAGGAGCCCGAGCCGGATGCCATAGCGGCCGAGGAGCGGCCCCGAGAGAAAGATCCTCGCCAGCAGGCTGAGGACCTGCGAGACTCCCGAGAAGAGGCCGAAGAACCCGGCCACGGCGGCGGCGTCTCTGTAACGCGACTTGACCTGGGCGAGGAAAGCGAAGTCCACGAAGTACTTCGCCAGGACGCCGAAGAAGGCGATGGAGAAGAGAAGAAGCAGGTAGCGGTTCGACAGGAGGCGCGCCAGGCTGTGGCCACCGCTCTTTTCCGCCGCAGGCGGATGCCGCGCGACACCGGCTTCTTCCAGCTTCAGGACCGACCGGACGAGGCTCAGGCAAGCGACCAGGGCCAGGGCCGAAAGCGCGATCAGGTTGGTGACGCCGATCCGAGGTGCCAGAAGCGGGACCGAGAAGGAAGCGGCGATGCGGGCCACCACCTCGCCGGAGCCGATGAGGCCGAAGAGGCGCTTGGCTTGCCGCACGTCGTAGAGTCGCGTCGCCACAGCCCAGTACTCGAGGTCCGTGAGGGCCGACACGGCGCGATACCAGACGAGAAGGGCGAAGACGAGCCACGGCGCCGCCGTCAGCGCCAGTCCCGCCCGGAGGAGCGACACTGTGACGATCAGGAGGATCAACGTGGAGGACATGAGCCGGGCAAAGGGGACCCGTCGCCCAACGTTCGAATAGACGAGACCCGTGGCGGTGTTGAGGGCGGCGGCCGTGATGTAGACCCAGGGGAGGAGCGGCGCGGCGAATCGCGCGAGGAAGAGGGCGCTCGCCGCGGTTTCGAAGAACGTCGTCGCCAGGCCCATGGCGAACGAGTGGCCCAACATCAGGGCGACCGACCGCCGCTCGGCGGTCTCGATCCCCAGGGCATCCGAAACGCGGGAGACCAGAGTCATCGGAGGCGAACTATACGTCACGCCCGACCTCCAGGAAGGCGGGCGCGCAGCGGGTGTAGAATCCGCCCGGGCCATGGCCATGTCGAGGAAGACCGCCCCGGCGCCCCCCGACCTGTCTCCCTCGCGCTATATCGCCCGCACCCGGATGGCCACCGGGGAAGAGATCTCGAAGCCCATCGACCCCGACGAGCTTCTCGTTCACGCCCACCGGGACAAGCATCCGCTCGAAATCGCGACGCAGTTCCTGGCTGGCCGGCTCCTCCGCCTCACGGGCAATGAAGAGAGGGTGCGGGCCGGAATGAAGTCGGCCAACACCCTCGGTGCTCGCATGGGCGAGGCACTCGGGATCGCCACGGGCTCCAGGAGCGTCGGGAGCCTGGCCAAGAAGCTGATCGGCGTTGTGGAGAAGAAGGTCTATTTTCGCTTCCGCGAGCCGACCCACTTGTCGGAGAAGGAGGTCCGGGCTCGCGTCGCCAGGCTTCAGCAGGAGTCGCGCGCCGCTCTCGCCGCCCAGGGAGGGCGCCCGCGCTTCCGCGTCCTCTTGACGGGAGCCACGGGGTTCCTGGGCAAGGAGATCCTCTTTCAGGCGGCCAGCGACGCCCGCATCGAGCAGGTGATCGCGGTGGTTCGCTCCGAGACGATCCGGGACCCGAAGACGAAAGTCGTCGTCCGGGTACTGCACCCGCGGGAACGAGGAGCGCTTCTCCTCCGGCGGCTCGGAATCGCGGGCACGACGGCCCGCAAGTTTCGCTTCGTGGCTGGGGACATCGAGAAGGCTGGTCTCGGGCTCGCGACCGCCGAGGTGAGGCGCCTCAGGAAGAGCATCACCCACGTGGTTCACTGCGCGGCGAGCGTCTCCTTCGACGACACCTACGACAAGTCGTATCGCGCCAACGTCATGGGTTCCCTGAACGCCCTTGCGTTTTCTCTCGGCGTGCAGCGCGCCGCCGGCTCCCGCCTCGTGGCACACGTGGCCATCGAGACGTCGTACATTCACGGCCGGAAGAAGCGCTCCATCGCCCAGGAGAGCGCCCTGGCTTTCCCGCGCCACTTCTACAACAACTTCTACGAGCTGACGAAGGCGATGGCGTCCATCGAGACCGACCGCTTCATGGTGGAGAGAGGGCTTCGGGTCGCCCAGCTCCTCCCGTCGATCGTCATCGGGAACTGCCGCACGGGGAACAACCGAGGAGACACCAAGGTCGTGAACGCGCCCATCAACGCCTTCGGCCGATCGAAGGAGGCCGCCGAGCGCCTGGGTGGCGGCCCGAAGGCCTGGATGATTGCCGCCGTGGCCAACGGGTTCCCCGGCGACCCCTCGGCCGAACTGAACCTCGTCCCGGTGGATCGCGTCGCCGCCGGGATACTGGCGGCCCTGGGGGCGCCCGCGGCGGTCGGTGTCCGGATCCATCTGGCCACCGACAACCGCATCCGGTCCGAGGACATGCTGAGCATCGCCCGGGAAGAACTGGGTGTGAAGGTTCGCCTCGCGGATCCCACCCTGTTCCGGAATTTCACGTTGCCCGTGGTGATGGCGACGCTCCGGCGGATGAACGAGCCGAAGCTGGCCGGGGCCATCGAGAAGCTCGGGACGATTTTCGGGGGCTACGGCGAGTGGGGCCAACCGATCCACGAGGTGGGGAACGACGTCCGGATCCTCGGGCTCCCGATGAAGCGGCCCAACACCCGCCAGGCCTTTCGCATGCTTTGTCGCCACAACCGGTACGTTCAGGAGTACGGTAAGGTCAAGGATCCCGACGAGATCGCCCGCCGCGAGGCCCTCTGGGAAAAAGCGATCGACTCTGTGGAGTACCGAACAGGCCGCCAGGCGTCCTCCATGTCCGCGGTGGAATTCCGTCTCGAGATGGGAGCCGAACTGGACCTTCGAACGTTCGAGCCCCGGCGCGAGCCGAGGCGGAGGAGGAAGCGATGACCGACGAGAACAGCGTCTTCCAGAGGCTTCGGGCACGGGGCGAGGAGGTCTTCACGCAGATCTCAGGAGAGCTGATGGCGAACCCCCATTTCGTCAAGGCTCTCCAGGGTGCCATGCGCGGCAAGGAGAAGCTGGACGAGGCCGCGTCGCGGGCTCTCAAGACGATGAACGTACCGACCCGGACCGAGTTCAAGAAGGCCCTGCGCCGGATCGAGTCGCTCGAGGCCGAGATCGCCGCCTTGAAGTCGCCGGCGCCTCGTGGGCGCGCTCCACGCCAGCGCCAGACCCGCAAGGCTCGATAGGCGGTGGCGCGTATCGGGGTCACGGGCGCCGCCTCGTTCCTGGGGGGGCGGCTGCTGCGACGACTCGTCGAGTCGCGGGGCGCCGCGAACGTCCTCGCCCTGGACATCGTGGCTCCGCCGGCGGCCCTCGGCCTGCGTCACCGCTTCGTGGACTTGACCGAACCGGCTTCGGACCAACATCTCCTCGACGTTCTTCGCGAGGAAAAGATCGAGACCCTCGTCCACCTCGCCTACCTGACCGACCCGCGCCGCGATACGACGTACGCCCACGAGCTCGAGTCCATCGGCACGCTCTCCGTCCTGGCTGCCGCCGCGGCCGCGGGAGTGAAGCACGTGGTCGTTCGCTCCTACACCGCTGTGTACGGCGCCTTGGGCGGGAACCCGAGCTTCCTGACGGAGGACCGGCCGCTTCAAGCGAGCGCCGCGCTCCCGTGGGTGCGTGACAAGCTCGAGGCCGAGCAGCACGCGGCCTCGTTCGCGAAGCGATACCCGCAGATGATCGTGACGGTGCTGCGCTTCGCGACCCTCTTCGGTCCGGGCGTGAGCAACTTCTACACGCGCCTCTTCGACAAGAGGGTCGTGCCGATGCTGATGGGCTACGACCCGCTCGTCCAGCTTCTACATCCCGACGACGCTCTGGCTGGGGCCGAAGCCGCGCTGCGTCGCCCTTCGGCCGGCGCGATCAACGTGGTCCCCAGTGCTTCCATTCCCCTGGGGGCGGCCCTCCATCTCGCGGCCAAGGTCCCCGTCGCCGTGCCGCATCCCGTCGCCTACGCGGCCTCGAACCTGCTTTGGTCGGCGGGGCTCGCCGAGGCGCCGG
Organism: Vicinamibacteria bacterium; assembly: GCA_041493035.1. Lineage (GTDB taxonomy): Bacteria > Acidobacteriota > Vicinamibacteria > Fen-336 > Fen-336 > JBGPYB01. Next base: position 17,236 of record JBGPYB010000078.1, read on the forward strand.
GCGGCTTCGTGGATTACGCTCGATACCCGTTCGTGGCCGACGGCGAAAAGGCGCGCCGCGAGTTGGGGTGGGGAGCGCGCCACACGAGCCGTGACGCCCTCATGGCTTACCTGCGCTATCGGCATCCCGAAGAGGCCGCGCGCAACCCCGAGGCTCGAGCATGAGCGCTTCGCCGAAGGTGGTGCCGATCCATCGTTCGCGGCCTCGGGCGCGCGGCGAGAAGGCCGCGGTGCGGGCCCAGATCCGGGCACTGGAGAGCGAGCTGCATCGCATTGAGCCCGCTCCTGCCGAAGCCTCAGCTCAGGGGCTCCCGGCCGCCATTGGCCGCTTGCTGCGAGAGGCGATGCGGAAGGTCCGGTGGGAGACGGCCGCCCACGCGCTGGCGGCTCTCTATTTCTCCTGGCACTCGGAGGAGGTGGACGAGTTCGGCTACGACCGGCGCTTCACCGAGACCATCCGGCCCTTTCTCGAGTTCCTGTACGCCGTCTGGTGGCGCGTCGATGCGACAGGCCTCGAACACGTCCCGAGCCGTGGTGCCGCCCTCGTGGTCGGCAACCACGCCGGGGTCTTGCCCTGGGACGGCCTCATGGTGAATCTGGCCTTGCGCCATGGCAGCGCGGCTCGGCGTGAGTGCCGCTTGCTGGCTCTCGACATGTTCGCGCTCCTTCCGTTCCTGGCGCCGCTTCTGTCGCGCATCGGGGCAGTACGCGCCAACCCCGAGAACGGCGAGCGTCTGCTCCGAAGGGGAGAGGTCGTCGGCGTCTTCCCGGAAGGAGTCAAGGGAGTGGGGAAGCGCTTCCGCGACCGGTACAAGCTCGCGCGTTTTGGCCGAGGCGGCTTTGTGCGCGTGGCGCTGCGAACGGGTGCTCCCATCATTCCCTGCGCGATCGTGGGGTCCGAGGAAGTTCACCCGATGCTCGGCACCGCCAACTGGGTCGGGCGACCCTTCGGCCTGCCCTATTTCCCGATCACGCCGACGTTCCCCCTCCTCGGGCCCCTCGGCGTGATTCCCCTGCCGTCCAAGTGGACCATCGACTTTGCCGAGCCCATTTCGATGGACAAGTACGGTCCCGAGGCCGCCGACGATCCGATCCTGGTCAACCGCCTTTCGGAGCAGGTGCGCAAGACCATTCAAGAAATGATCGACGGCCGTCTGGCGCAGCGACAATCGGTCTGGTTTGGTTGACGAAAACGACACCAAGCTACGTGGCCTTCGTGTGCTCCGCGACGAGCTTCTTCGGGGCCACCTGGGACCAGGCCAGACCCAGCAGCGCCGCGAGCTGACTGGCGCTCACGTGCTTCAAGTCGACGTTGGTCCAACCCTGACGGGACCAGGCGTTGAGCGAGAAGGCCTTCGGGTCTCCGCCGACGAGGGCGGCTTGATCCGCGACGGGCAGCTTCACGACGGCCCGCTGCTCGTCCGGCCACAGGGTCGCGAAGATCTTCCCTCTCACCCGGAAGGAGGGGTGACCCCGGTGGTCCTGTTCCTCCGCCTCGGGGAGCGAGAGCGCGAGCTTCCGAGCGTTCGAGGCGTCGATCATGCGGCGTCGCCAGTCGGATCGTCCATGTCTCGGAGAGATATTAGGACAAGTGACGGCCATCCGGAGCGCGGCCCGGTTCCGTCAGCCGAGCTTCGAGGAGAGCCGATCGAGGGAAGCGGCCAGCGTCCGGCCTACGGATGAGCGGAAGGCATGCCTGGGCGGAAGCTCCGGGAGGGAGAACGGGTCTTTCATCCCGATGCCGTGGCGTCGCAGCATGCGCTCGTACGCGGCCCGGTTCTTGCGGAAGGCGAGGATCACCGAGCGGTAGCCGTCCTCCGCGACGATCCGCCGCACGCCGTACCGCATGATGTTGTAGGCGAACATCCGCATGTCGTCCCGCGCGGGCTCGACCAGGAGGATGTCCACCTCGGGATGCTCCGTCTCGTAGCGCTCCATCCCGTACTGCATCCGGCCGTGGAGCATGATTCTGAAGGCCTGATCCAGGACGTAGGTGACGCCCCTGTTGCTCAGGTGTCCGCTCAGCGGCCCGCGCGCGTCCTCATTGAGGATCGGCACGATGGGGTTGATGCAGAAGACGAGACGGGCCCCTCGGCTGATCGCGAGGTTGATGTGGGCGGTCTTCTTGACGCCACCGTCGACGTAGTCGCGCCCGCCGATGCGGACCGGACGGTAGAGCCCGGGGAGAGCCGTGGACGCCTGGACCGCGCGGGAGACCGCAACGTCGCGATGTCCCTCCTTGCCGAAGGCCACGGCCTCGCCGCGATCGAGGTCGACGGCCACGACGTACAGCTCTCGCTCCAGGTCATCGAAGCGGTCCCCGAGGCCCCGAGCGTGGAGGATCTCAGCGAGAAACTCCTGGACGCCCGAGTTGTCGAGGAGCCCGGCGGGGAGCAACTCGAACAGCGAGAAGGCCAGGTCGGCCATGTTCCGGCCGTCGCGTCTCAGGGCGCCGGCGAGGGCGCTCGTGAGGACTTTCGGGGCGCGCGCCGAGCGGCGCAGGAACTCGGCGATGCCGAGCCGGAAGAAGTGCGCCGACGCGTGCCCCGCCGCCGGTCGCGAGGGCGCCGTCACCTCTGCGTACAGGTCGCTCGGCGGGACGCCGCTCGCCAGGAGCGACGCCACGAAGGCGCCGCCGCTGACGCCGACGTAGAGGTCCAGGTCGAGGACGCTCCGGTCCAGCAGGTCCTCCAAGGCGCGGAGGCAGCCGATTTCGTAGACCGCGCCGGTGATGCCACCGCCGGCGCAGACGAGTGCGAGCGTGTCGCGCTTCGGCCGTCGCGGGCGCCTTGGAGGTTTGGGCACTCTGTTCTCCGGAGGTCGAACGTCCTCAGCGACGCCGCTTGAGACCGTCGATCTTCCGCGAGAGGGCTTCGACCTGCCGAGTCAGCTCGGCGACCTCGCTCCGGCTCGGGATGTTGAAGGCCGCGAGGGCGCTCTTCACGGCGTCGTCGACCATCCGACCAACGACCTTCCGCTCCTTGCGAACCCGAGCCTGGAGGGTCGATACGCGCCCCTCGATCTGTTTGAGGGCCTTCTTCCGCTCCTTGCCGACTCGGGCGCCGAAGTCCCTGAGCATAGCCGCGGCCTCACGAGTGTCGATCTTGTTCTTCTTCAAGAGGCCCTTGATCTGCGTCTCCATCGCTCCCTCAGCGGAGGCCAAGGCCTTTTGCGTCGTCGCCCACGCCTCGCGCAGGACCTCTCCCGTTCCGCGAGTTGTCCGTGTCGCCTTCCGCGCCGTCGTCTTCTTCTTCGCCATGACTATCTCCTTCTCTTGGCCTTCCTGGGCTTCGGTCCAGTGAGATACGTCTCGAAGGCCAGGAGGCGTTCCTTCAACGTGCCGAGGGACGCCGCCGCGTCGCCCACCGGCGTCTTCTCGATGAGGCTGTGGAGGCGCGCCTCGATGCCCCGCTGCGCCTCGGTGACGAGACGGTGAACCGAGTCCGTGATCTCCTGGCGGAGGGCGAGCGCTTCCTCGATGCTCAGGCGCCCGCGGGAAAGCAGGCTCGAGACGATGCTCTCGGCTTCCTGTTGCGCCCTCGCCGCCACGTCGTGGGGCGCCGTCCATTCCGCCCGGGCGCCCCCGTTCGCGCCAAAGCGAATGAGGCGCGTCAGGACCTGGCGGGGAACCTGCGCGGTCCGCTGCTTGAGACCCTCGAGAACGACCTGTGCCAGAACGACGGTGGTCAAGTCCTCGCCGGTCTTCTGATCCTCCACACGGACCTCGCCGCCCCGGCCGATCATGAGGGCCAGGTCGGCCATCGTCACGTAGCGTTTGGCTTGGGGGTCGTAGAGCTTCCGGTTGTCGTACCGCGTGATGAGGCGTTCCGAAGCGAGCTGAGGTTTCTTCTTCGCCACGATCACAATATAACGCATCGCGTCATCACGGTCAAGAGACAATAACGCGCTGCGCTAGCGCTAGGCTCCCTCGGATACACTTCCGAGGGTGCACATCCTCGAAGCGACCCTCGCGGGCGTCCTGCTGGCGGCGGTTCAGGGCCCGCCGCAGCCCGTCTCCTTCCGCACCCAGGACGGTTGGACCGTCCACGCGAACCTGTACGGAGCCGGCGCCCGCGGCGTTGTGCTGGTC
>JBGPYB010000028.1:0-36455 GCA_041493035.1 Vicinamibacteria bacterium
ATCGAGACTGCGGTCGGAGACGAGGGGGACGCGGTCCGCGGCGCTCGCCTGCAGGCCGGAGAGGGCATCGCGGCCCTGGCGATGGACCGCGACGAGTTGGTGGACGTGGCGTCGCCCTCGAGCCACCCGCGGTACTCCCACAGGTGTGACGAGTTGCCCACGACTCTCCCCTCGTTCCTCGCCGCCCCCCTCCGCCATGGGTCGGTCATGGGCGCCTTGATCGCGGGTGGGCGTAAGGAGGGATTTAGCAAGGACCACTTCGAGATCATCCGCAGCCTCGCCCGTCAGTCGGCCGTCGCGATCGAAAATGCGCTCCAGCAGGAGAAGTCCGTCAACTTCTTCTCCCACGTCTGCGACATCCTGGTCGGGATCCTGGACGGCATGGACGTCCACTATCCGGGCCATTCGCGACGAGTGGCCGCCTTCTCCGACATGGTGACCCGCCGACTCGGCCTCCCCGACGACGAGCGGCGGCAGGTTCACTTCGCCGGCCTCCTCCACGACATCGGCAAGGTGCGGCTGGATCCCGCGCTTCTGAACGTGGAGGGAAAGCTCACCGCAGAGACCCGGGCCGAGATCCGGAGGCATCCCGGGTTGGGTGTCGAGATCCTGCGGCCGATCAGCGTGTGGGAGGACATCCTGCCGATCATCCTCTCCCATCACGAGCGCTGGGACGGGAGAGGTTACCCGCGCGCGATCGCGGGCGAGGAGATCCCGCTCGGAGCGCGGATCGTGGCTCTCGCCGAGGTCTTCGACGCGATCAGCCGCCCTGGCCCCCACGTGCCGAAGCGGACCGTGGACGAGGCGCTGGCCGAGATCGAGCGCTGCGCGGGGACGCAGTTCGATCCCAAGCTGGCGCGGGTCTTCGTGGAGGAGTACCGCCTCCACGCCGAGGACATCAAAGTTTGAGCAAGGGGGCGCGCCCTTCGAGTGGCTGGGGGCCGCTGGGTCTCGGAAGGCCAGAAAGCGGAGAGTCACCGATGAAGCGAGGCCTGGGTCGCGGCGTGCTATTTGTCTCGATCGCGCTCCTGCTGGGGGCTCCGAAGGCTCCGGCAGCAACTTCACTGCCCGTCGGAATTCTCCCCGCCCAAGCGGACGCCTACCTGAAGGCGGAGATGAGGGACCGCAGCATCCCCGGGTTGGCCGTGGCGGTCGTTCGCGAGGGCCGAATCGTGGCCGCTCAGGCCTACGGCCTTGCCAACCTCGAGCTGGGCGTTCCCGTCACCCTCGACACCGTGTTCCCGATTGCGTCGCTCGACAAGCAGCTCACGGCGTCCGGCATCATGCTCCTGGTCCAGGACGGCAAGGTCGGACTCGACGATGACATCGGCCGCTACTTCGTCGATCCGCCGCAATCCTGGAAGGCCATCCGTGTGCGGCACCTGCTGTCCCACACCTCGGGCCTGCCTGACGTGGTCGCCGAGGAATCGGACGGCCGAATATTCACGACGTACCCCACTGAACAACTGCTCCGGAACGTCCAACGCCAGAACCTTCTCTTTCTGCCCGGAAACGGTTATTGCTACTCGGACGCCGGCATCTTCCTCGCGCAGCTCGTCACCGAGAGGGCCAGCGGCATGCCGTGGCGGCGCTTCATGGCCGAGCGGCTGTTCGCTCCGGCAGGCATGACGTCGACGACATTCATGGATGCGGCTCCGATCATCAAGAATCGCGTGGCTGGCCACGCGCTGCTCGAGAGTGGCGAGATCGTCTCGAACCGCCGCTATGCCTCCATCGACGGGCCCCTTTTCAGCGACGTGGGCGCGACCATCATCGACTTCGCACGCTGGGCAGCGGTCCTCGACACGGGCCGCGTGCTGCCCAAGGAGCTCCGGGACCAGATGTGGACGCCGGCGGTGCGAGCCGACGACATGTTGTACTGGCGTGACTACGGCTTCGGCTTCGGACTGGACAGCTATCGGGGTGTGCGGGTGATTCTCCACTCCGGCTACACGGGCGTCGGCATCGTGGTGCTGCCAGAGCAGCGGACGGCGGTCGTCATCTTCACGAACCTCGACAACCGATTCGGCACCGACGCCCACGGTCTCGCCCTCGGGGTCGCGGGGATGTACGTGCCCGAGGTTTCACTGTTGGCCATGCCGACCAAGACCGATCCGGATCCCGGCCGAACCACACGAATCCGCGACGAATTCGCACGGCTCGTCAAGGGTGAGCCCGACCCTCACCTGTTCACACCGCTTCTATTGGCCGCCCTGCCGAGCAACCTCGGCGACCTCGCGACGCGGGCGCCCCACCTCGGTCCGTTCGAGTCGTTGGTCTTCCTGGACGCGGAGGAGCGGAACGGCGAACGCCTCCTATACTATCGGGCGACCTTCGCGAAGGCCCGCTTCTTTCTGCGGGTCGCGTTCGACGCCGACGGCAAGATCGCCTGCCTGCAAGCGATCCACACTTAACTTGGAGGCGTGACGAAGACGTCGCCGCCTGAAAGGGGCCCTTAGCCTCCGACGAGGCTGCGCAGGACGAAGAAGATGTTCTCCCGGCGCTCCCGGAGGCGGCGATAGAAGTACGGGACCCAGTGGGTGCCGTAGGGGACGTAGATCCTGACGTTCTGCCCCGCAGTCACCAGCTCGTCCCAGCGCTTCGGCCGAAGGCCGTAGAGCATCTGGAACTCGAAACGGCTCGCCGGAATCTTCTGCGCGACCGCGTACGCAAGGACGTCCTGCACGAGCCCTTCGTCGTGGGTGGCCATCGCGGGGTAGCTCCCCTCGTCCAGCAGGAGCCGCGCGCACTTCTTGTAGTTGGCCCGGATGTCCTCCATGTCGGTCCACGCGACGGAAGGGGGCTCTTTGTAGGCCCCCTTGCAGAGGCGGACGCGATCCTTCCGCGCGATCGCCTCTTTGACGTCGTCCTCCGTCCGATGGAGATAGGCCTGGAGCACGATCCCTACGTTGTCGTAGCTCTTGCGAAGCTTCTGAAAGGCATCGAGGGTCCGCTGCGTATGCTTCGAGCCCTCCATGTCGAGTCGCACGAAGGCCTTGAGCTTCCGCCCCTCGTCCAGGATGGCGGAGGTCAGTTCGAGGCAGAAGTCCTCGGCGATGTCGAGACCCATCATCGAGAGCTTGATGGAGACGTTCCTCTCCATGCTGTCGGGAATCGCGCGGAGGAGGGCTCTATTCGCCTCGGCGCAGCGCCGAGCAGCATCACGGTCGAGCACGTCTTCGCCTAGAAGATCGAAGGTGGCCCGGATGCCACGCTCATTGAGGCGGCGTCCGGCGGCCACGGCGTCATCGGCGGCTTCACCGGCCACGAACCGACGGGCCAGGAAGGTGAGGGCCTTCACCGCTTCCTCGTCGGCCTCCGCCCCGCCTTCTCGTAGGTGGCCCGCACCACCGAAGAGATCCCTCCGCGGACGTTGAACTCTCCCTCGACGGTCATGCTCCGAGGCTTCACGGCGCCCACGAGGTCATCGAGGATCACGTTGGTGACGTGCTCGTAGAAGATCCCTCGATCCCGGTAGGCGAAGAGATAGAGCTTCAGGCTCTTGAGCTCCACGCAGAGCTTGTCGGGCACGTAGGTGATGCGGATCGTGGCGAAGTCGGGCTGTCCCGTCTTCGGGCAGAGGGCCGTGAATTCGGGGCAGGTGTGGGTGATGGTGTAGTCGCGGCCCGGATGGGTGTTGGGAAAGGTCTCGAGGGCGGGCACCGACGCAATTGTAGCACCCGGGAATGGAGTCTCCCGATGCCGGCTCGTCAGCTCCGTGGCCGCGGCGGTTCGAAGTCCACGCGGGCTCTGTCCAGATCCCGCGCGATGTCCTCGCGCAGAGAGGCCGGCGACAGGACGCGTGCGTGGGGCAAGAAGCCCTTGATCCAGCTCTTCAGCTCGAAGCCCGGGGCGACGCTCATCCTCAGGATCACCGACCCGTCGGGACCGTCCTCGAGGGATTGGCTCTCGTGCCAGACGCGCTCGCGGATGTACCCCGACATCTCGTGGGCAAAGGCGATCTCCACCGTCTCGGGCTTTCCCCCGGCGATGCCGAAGGCGCCGCGGGCGTACTCCGAGACGTTGAAGTCGGCGGGCATCTCGAAGGTGGTCTCGAGCACTCCGATCCCCTCGATGCGCTCCACGGCGAACGTCCGGACCTCGCCGTACTCTTGGGCACGGGCGTAGAGATAGAGGCCACCGTGGTAATAGACGACACGGTACGGGTCGAGGGTGTAGGACTTGGTCTTCTTGCTGTTGAAGGAGAAGTAGGTGATCCGGATCTGCCGCTGGTGGAGGGTGGCGTCGATGAGGGCCGTGATGACGTCCTGCTTCTTCGAGTAGTCTTTCCAGGGATCGGGACGCGCCGAAAAGAGGTCCTGGATGCGAGCAAGGTACGGAAGGCTCTTGGCCGGCAGGGCCTCGCGAATCTTGACGAAGGCGGACTCGAGGTCCTGGGCAAAGGGGGCACCACCCAGGAACGAGAGGAGGTTCTTGCCGAAGTAGAGGGCCGCCAGCTCCGCGAGGGTGAACGTCTGGGTCAGGCGTTGCTTGTACCCGTCGACGAGGCGCCAGAGCTTCCGGCCGTCGGTGCGCTGGTCGTAGAGCGGGAACCCCGCCTCCTGGAGCGCCTCGATGTCGCGGCGAATGGTCCGCTCGGTGACGTCGTGCTCCGCCGCGAGGTCGGCCGTGGAGGTGTAGCGTCCCGCTTCGATCCTCTTGAGGATCTTCCACTGGCGGATGACCTCGGCGTTCCTCACGCCGGCTCCTCTCGGTGGAACAAGAAGCCCTGCCCCAACTCGATGCCGAGGGAGACGAGTGTCGCCCGCTCCCCTTCCCGCTCGACGCCCTCCGCGATGACCCGCGCCCGCATCTTCTCGGCCAACCCTCGAAGGGTCTCCAGTAGGCTTCGCTTGATGCTGCTCTTGTCGATATCGCGGACCAGGCTCACGTCGAACTTCAGGAAGTCGGGCTCCATGGCGGCGAGCGACTGAAGCGACGCGTGGCCCGCACCCATGTCGTCGATCGCAATGCGGTATCCGCGCTCCTTGAGCTTGCGGAGGGCCTCCTGGAACCCCGGGTGACTCCCCACGGCCAGGCGTTCGGTGATCTCCACGACCACGTCGCGGGGTGTCATGCCGCTCTTGGCCAGAACTGCGTCCATGCCGCCGCTGAACCACTCGGGGTCGAGGACCGCGGGCGCCGAGGCGTTCAGGAAGAGAAGCTCGCGGCTCCGCAGGCCGGGCGCCGTCCGGATCGCCGTGGAGCGGCAGAGCCGCTCGAAGTCCACGAGAAGGTCCGTGGCCTCCGCAAAGGAGAACAGCTCCTCCACGGATTCGAACGACGTTGGCCGGGTGACGCGGGTCAAAGCCTCGTGGCCGATTCCGCGCTGATCGGCCAGCGTGACGATCGGATGGAAGACGGTGCGGACTGCTCCTTCGGCGATGAGTCGCGACAGCTCCGCATGGCGAGCTGCCTCGATCCCCTCGCGGGCGGTGAGACTCATCAGGATGGCGTCGGACACCGCCTGCTGCACGCCGCGTTCGGACCGCGCCATCGGATGCTCACTGAACCGGGCGTGACCCACGGCGAGTCGAATGCTGCGGAGGCCGGTCTCCGCGGCGGACCCGCGCAGAGCCTCCTGAAGCTCGCCGAGGACACGATCACGCCGCGACGCCGCGCCGGGGACCCGTTCTTCGCTTCCCAGGAAGACCAGGAAGCGGTCGGAGCGGACGCTGTGAAGGCAGACGACGTCGTCGGGGCCCAGGACGCCCTTCTCTCGCAGGGCGCGGAGGAGCCCGGCGAACGTCTTGACGGCGGTGTCATACGCCGCCCACCCGAGCTTCGTTTCGTGCCAGCCCGAACGCCCGAGGTCGAGATAGAGGACCTCGAGAGTCCGCCGAGACTCGAGGAGGCGGCGAATCTCTTCGATGACGGCGGGCAGAGCCGGAAGCCCCGTGAGCGCATCGAAGAGGTGGCCCTTGAAGCGGAGCCATTCGGTGCGTAAACGGAAATAGTCGGCGTCCGGCGCCGCCTGAAGCGAGTCTCTCCCTGCCAAGATGAGGAGAGTCTAGGGGAGGCCTCGCGTGGTTTCAATGAGCTATACTGCCGTCCTCTTCCCGGAGGACCGGATGTCGGAGCGTCCCCTCAGGCTCGGCGACGTGCTCGACGACTACTGTCCGCGCTGCCGCCTCCTGTTGAACCACGACGTGGCGAGCCTCGTGGAGGGCGTCGCGGCCAAGGTCACCTGTCGCACCTGCTACAACACCCACGACTACCGGAATGCCCAGGTCCCGCCCAAGCGCCCGTCGAAGAAGGCCGTGGAAAAGAAGAGCCTGATGGAGCAGGTCCTAGCGGGAATCCCCGAGCCCCCGCCCCCACCGCCGCCTCCCGAAGCCCCGATGCGCAAGAAGCGCGACCTCTGGGCGGATGTCGAGCGGCTCCGGAAGAAGTAAGCCCCTTGCGCGCCGTCGACGTCATCCAGCGGAAGCGCGACGGTCATGAGCTGAGCGCTGAGGAGCTGACCTTCTTCATCGGCGCCTACGCCCGCGGCGAGGTGCCCGACTACCAGGCCTCCGCGCTGACGATGGCGACGTTCTTTCGCGGCATGTCCAAGGCCGAGACCGTGGCACTGACGGAAGCCATGATGCGGACGGGCGAGGTGCTGGACCTCTCGGACATCGCCGGGCCCAAGGTCGACAAGCACTCCACGGGCGGCGTGGGTGACAAGACGAGCCTTGTCCTCGGCCCGTTGGCTGCGGCCTGCGGCGTCGTCGTGCCGATGATCTCGGGGCGAGGCCTCGGTCATACCGGCGGGACCCTCGACAAGCTCGAGTCGATCCCCGGTTTCAGGGTCGGCCTCTCGCTCCCCGAGTTCCGGGCCGTGCTTGGGAAGTGCGGTATCGGTCTCATCGGCCAGACCGCGGAGATCGCTCCAGCCGATCGAAAGCTCTACGCGCTTCGCGACGTGACCGCCACCGTCGAGAGCCGTCCGCTCATCGCGGCGTCGATCATGAGCAAGAAGATGGCCGAGGGGATCTCGGCCCTCGTCCTCGATGTAAAGACCGGGGACGGCGCCTTCTTGCCAGCCTTCGAGGATTCGAAGGCGCTCGCCGAAGCCATGGTCGCGATCGGTCGCGGCATGGGACGCAAGATGGCCTGTTTGATCACCGACATGGACCAGCCCCTAGGGCGGGCGGCCGGCAACGCCCTCGAGATCGCCGAATGCATCGGGACGCTCCGCGGACATGGCCCGGCGGACACCGAATCGCTCTCGGTCGAGCTGGCGGCCTGGATGGTGTTCCTGGGTGACGCCGCGGCCGACCTGGCGGCTGCGCGGACCCGCGTCCGGCGGGCCCTGGAGTCCGGCGCGGGCCTCCGCAAGTTCCAGGAGGTGATCGAGCTCCAGGGGGGGGACCCGCGCGTCTGCGACGACACCGGTCGCCTCCCACGCGCTCAGGAGACCGTGGACGTGACTGCGGATCACGAAGGCGTCGTGTCGCGCATCGCCTGCCGTGCCGCGGGCCACGCCATCATGCTGTTGGGCGCCGGGCGTGAGACGGTCGCGAGTGCCATCGACCCCGCCGTGGGCGTCGTCTTCCACAAGAAGGTGGGGGACGCCGTCAAGAAGGGTGAGCCCCTTCTCACCGTCCACGCGAACGATCGCCGTCGTCTCGACGAGGGTCTCGGTTTGCTGAAACGAGCCGTCGAGATCGGCGCGGCGCCCAAGTCCCCTGCCCCGCTGATCCGCGAGATCCTTTCTTGAGCTAGGCTCTCACCCCATGGAACGCCTCTCCTCGCTCCTCGGTCTTCTGGTCTTTCTCGGCATCGCCTACGCCCTCTCCACAGACAGGCGCGCGATCCGCCTGAAGACCATCCTGTGGGGGCTCGGCCTACAGTTCGGCCTGGCGGTCTTCGTCCTGAAGACCACCGCAGGCCAGGCGCTCTTCTCCTGGCTCGGCGCCAAGATCAACCGCATCCTGAGCTTCTCCTACGTGGGCTCGGAGTTCGTCTTCGGGAAGATCGGCGCGCCCGGAGGCGGAGGGACGTTCGGCGTGATCTTCGCCTTCCAGATCCTACCGATCATCATTTTCGTGGCGGCGACCTTTGCGATCCTCTACCACCTCGGGGTAATGCAGGTGGTCGTGAAGGCATTCGCCGTGATCATGTCCCGTTTGATGGGCGCGAGCGGCGCCGAGAGCCTGAACGTCGCGGCGTCGATCTTCATGGGACAGACCGAGGCCCCGCTCACGATCCGCCCGTTCCTGAACAAGATGACACGGTCGGAGCTGATGTGCGTGATGACGTCGGGGATGGCTCACGTCAGCGGCGGCATCATGGGCGCCTACATCGCCTTCGGAGTCGATGCGCAGCACCTCCTGGCGGCCGTCATCATGACGGCTCCCGGGACGATCCTCATGGCCAAGATGTTCGTTCCGGAGACCGGCGAGCCCGAGACGGCCGGCTCGGTTCGCCTGGAGGTCGAGAAGACCGACGCCAACATCATCGGCGCCGCCGCGCGGGGAACGAGCGAGGGACTCCACCTGGCCCTGAACGTGGTCGCCATGTTGATCTCCTTCCTCGCGATCGTGGCCCTCCTGAACGCAGGGCTCGGCCTCGCCGGCCGGAGCCTGGGCATCCCCGGCCTGAGCCTCGAGAAGATCCTCGGCTACGCCTTTGCCCCCCTCGCCCTTGCCATGGGGGTTCCCTGGAAGGAGGCTCCGATCATCGGGGACCTGCTGGGAACACGCATGGTCTTGAACGAGCTGATCGCCTACTCCAAGCTCGGCCCCATGCGCGCGAGCCTCGACCCTCGGACCTTCACCATTGCCACGTACGCGCTCTGCGGCTTCGCCAACTTCGGCTCGATCGGGATTCAGATCGGCGGGATCGGCGCACTCGTCCCCGAGCGGCGCCACGACCTGGCGCGGCTGGGCCTCCGTGCCCTCCTCGCCGGCACCTTCGCCAACTTCATGACGGCATGCATCGCGGGGGCGCTGCTGTGAGCCTGCTGCAAGAGCTGGGGGAAGCCGTCCGCTTCGTCCAGTCGCGGAGCGCGCTCCGGCCAACCATCGGCCTGGTCCTGGGGTCGGGACTCGGCGCTTTCGCCAAGAGCCTCGAGAAGGCCGTGGCGATCCCCTTCGGCGAGATCCCCCACTTCCCCGCTTCGACGGCGATCGGCCACCGCGGGGAGCTGGTCATCGGCACGAGCCAGGGCGTCCCCGTGGCCGTCATGGCCGGACGCGTGCACCTCTACGAAGGGTACACGCCGCAGCAGGTCGTCTTCCCGGTGCGCGTGCTCGGACGCATGGGCGTGAAGATTCTCGTCCTCACCAACGCGGCGGGCAGCGTCAACGTGAACTACAAGCCCGGCGAGCTGATGGTGATCGAAGACCACATCAACTACATGGGAACAAACCCCTTGAGCGGCCCCAACGAGGACGAGTTGGGGCTGCGCTTCTTCGACGTGAGCGAGGCCTATGACCCGGCGCTTCGCGAGATCGCCGAGAAGGCCTGCTGGAAGGCGGGCGTGACCGTCCGCAAAGGCGTCTACATCGCCTTCACGGGGCCGTCGTACGAGACGCCGGCCGAGATCCGGATGGCGCGAACGATGGGAGCCGACGCCGTCGGGATGTCCACCGTCCCCGAGGTGATCGCCGCGCGCCACATGGGGATCCGGGTGCTCGGGATATCGTGCATCACCAACATGGCCGCCGGCGTCCTCAAGAAGAAGCTGGACCACCGCGAGGTCCTCGACGTGGGCGAGAAGTCGAAGGCCGGCCTCCTGGACGTCCTCGGACGGATCCTCCAGGAAGCGGCGAAGTTGTCGTGAAGGCGCCCGTGGGGCTCCGCGACCTCGCTCGGATCGCTCGCCGAGCCCGCACCGGGGCCCACGCGCCTTTCTCGGGGTTCAAGGTGGGCGCTGCGCTGCGGACGCGCAGGGGAGAAATCGTCACCGGCTGCAACATCGAGAACGCAACCTACGGGCTGACCCTTTGCGCCGAACGGGTGGCGGTCTTCAAGGCCGTCTCCGAGGGGCTCCGGCGCTTCGACGCGATCGCGGTGGTCGTCGACTCGACTCGCCTCGCCGCTCCCTGCGGCCCCTGCCGACAAATTCTGTGGGAGTTCTGCGGCGACCTCTGGGTCCACATGGAAACCCTGCGCGGACCGCGGCAGACGGTCCGTCTCTCGACGCTCTTCCCCTTCCCCTTCGACGCCAAGAACCTTTAGTCGCACATGTGCACACCCATACCTGTGGCGGAACAGTCTCCGCCCAAATATCGTCGAGTCCAGCAACACGATGAGCTGGAAGGACGACACCTGCGACCCCTGGATAGACGTCTTGGGCGACATCTTGCTCGAGCTTGTCTGGGCGGCTGTGGAGACAGCCTTTGGCCTCGTCTTCCCCTGACCTACAGCTCGCCGAAGTGGACGAGGCGGATCCCGTTGGCCTGGATGGCTTGCCTCGCCTCGAGGTGGGTCAGCACCTCGAGCTCCCGCGTCCTCGGCTCCGTGTAGCCGCTCCCCGCACGCAGCTCGTCGTCGACGACTGCGGGGTGGCACATGATCTCGGTGGTGCCGAAGTCCAGCTCGGCGAGAATCCGAAGCAGGCCCTCGAGAGTCACTCCCGCCCCGTAGAACGATTCGATGAACCGGTCCGTGGTGGGGATCCCCTCGCGCTTGAAGCGCGTCTTCATCGCGAGGGAGACGCTGCGCACCGGCAGTCCCGTTTCCCACGCGAGGGTCACGAGAGCCTCGAGAACCGAGGGAACGCGCTGCGAATGATGATGGCTGTCGAGGTGGGTGGGGGCACGCCCCATGATCACCCGAAAGCGCTTGAGCTGCGCCCTTGCCTCCGCCAGGACGTCCTGGGGAGTCGCGTTCTGTAGCCCATCGGGCTTCGGGGGAAGACGCCCGGACGCGTCCACGAGGCTCGGTATCTGCCGGGAGTTCAGAACGGAGGGTCCGCCCGTGAGCGCCACGTGGAGGCCGACCGCCAGCTTCGGGTTCTCGGCCGCGAGGCGCGCCGCCTCGGCGGCGGCGGGGTACGCCACCATGAGCGTGGTGCTCGTGACGATCCCGCGGAGGTGGGACTCCACGATCCCGCGGTTGACGCCAGGCGTGCGGCCGAAGTCGTCGGCGTTGACGATCAGCCGCTTCGTGGAGCTCATCCTCAGCCACCGTAGACGACGATGTCGCGCAGGTTCCGGTACTTCTCGTTGTAGTCGAGGCCGTAGCCCACGACGAAATGATCCTCGATGACGAAGCCGATGTAGTCGACGGGAGTCTCCACGAGCCGCCGAGAGGGCTTCGAAAGAAGCGCCGCCACCTTGACGGAACGCGGACCGCGGGCCTTCAGCACCTTGAGGAGGTAGTTCAGGGTGAGACCGGTGTCGACGATATCCTCGACCACAAGGAGGTCACGCCCCTCGAGACCCTTGTCGAGATCCTTCACGAGCTGCACCTCCCCAGAGGACTTCGTCGCGGCGCCGTACGACGAGACCGCGATGTAATCGAGGGTCAGGGGGAGATCGATGGCGCGGGCCAGGTCCGTCATGAACGTGCAGGCCCCCTTGAGCACGCCGACGAGATGGGGCTCCTTGTCCGCGTAGTCGCGGGCGATCTCTTTCCCCATCTCCAGGACCCGCCCTTGGATCGCGTCATGGGATAGCAACACCTTCATCACACGACCTCCCCCTGGGAGCGGGGATTATACGCTGCTCCCGGGAATGCTTTGACTTGCCCGCGGGAGCGCGGCTAGCATCGGGAAGCGTGCTTCCTGCCGGGCTCCGACAAAGGATGGAGGTCCACTCATTGACGTGTTTCCGGCGGCGGCTCGTTCCATTCCTGGTTCTCGCCCTCCTCGTGGCGGCCTCGACGCTCCGAGCCCAGGCCACGGCGACCACCGGACAGATCGAGGGGACGGTCTCCGACGCAACGGGCGCCGCGCTGCCCGGGGCTTCGGTGACGGCCCGGAACCCGGTCACCGGCTTCGAGCGTGAACCAGACCGCCATCGAGTCGCTCCCCATCAACGGGCGCCGCTTCCAGGACTTCACAACTTCGTCGCCAACGCCACGTGGAACCTCGCTTCGGACATCCAGATCGGTGTCATTTTCTCGGCCAGGAGCGGCCTCCCCTATAGCCACCTCGCCAACCAGGACCTGAACTTCGACGGCGACTTCGGGAACGACCGGCAGTTCGTCGGCGGCATCGACACAACACCTACCGGCAGCGAAGCTATAAGCACCTCGACCTCCGCCTCTCGAAGGCGCTCCGCCTTGGCGGGAGCAAGGCCCTCGACCTGTCCATCGATGTCTTCAATCTGTTGAACAGCGACAATCTCTTCGTGACCGAGAGCAACCGGAATTTCCTGGGGGCCGTGACCGGAACCCTGAACGTGAACCTGGACCGGCCCAACGCCCAGGTGGGCGATCCGCGGACCGCGCAGGTTTCGGCCCGGCTTCGCTTCTAGCCGGCTCTCGGCGACAGGCCCGGGGTCCTCCCCGGGCCGCACTCCTCTCCCCGCGGTTCGGTCCATCCCTCTCAAAAAAGGGATCTTTTGCCGACTCTCCGACGTTTGATCCCTTTGAGGGCCCAAGAGCCCGGCTATAATCGTTGACTCGCCGATCGTTCTTCGTTCAAGGCAAGCTGGAGGTCACTTCCGACATGAGTCGACAGAAGCTGAGCGCGGTCGTCCTGTTGACGGCCCTCCCCCACATAGGCGCCGGGTTGGTCCGGGCCCAGGAAGCACAGCAGGCGCCGGAGAAGCAGGGCGATCGCCGCGCCCTCGAGTTGCCCATCGGCGACGCGGTGGAGCGGGCCCTCAAGAACAACACCGACCTGGCCGTCGAGAGATTCACGCCGGAAGCGAGCGCCCAGGACGTGCGCAGCGCCGAAGGAGCATACGATCCGTTCCTCCAGGCGCAGATCAACAAGCGTTCGGCCGACACGCCTGGTCAGAGCGCGTTCAGCGGCGGCGACACGGTGAACACGAGCACGTGGACGTGGAACCTCGGGGCCTCTCAGCTCCTGAAGACGGGGGCCACATGGAGCGCGGTCTTCGACAACACCAAGCTGAACTCGACCAGCGTCTTCAACACCTACAATCCGTCTTTCGCCTCCAGCTTGAACCTCAACCTGACCCAGCCCCTGCTCAAGAACCTGAAGACCGACTCGTCGCGGACGCAGCTTCGGGTGTCGAAGAACAACCGCGCGATCTCCGATATCCAGTTCCGCCAGACGGTGGTCAACACGGTCGCCAACGTGAAGAAGCTCTACTACGACGTGATCTTCAACATGGACAACCTCCAGGCTGCCCAGAAGAGCCTGACCCTGGCGCGCAAGCTCCTGAACGAAAACCAGATCAAGGTCAGGGTCGGCACCCTCGCCCCCTTGGACGTCGTCGAAGCCGAATCGGAGGTGGCGACCCGGGACTCGGGCGTGATTACGGCCGAAAACTCTCTCGCGGAGGCCGAAGACGCGCTGAAGTCGGCCATCTTCCCCAAGAACGACCCGGAGATGTGGGCCACCCACGTCGTCCCGACGGACCGTCCGAGCGCCGAGCGCCGAGAGGTCAACGCCGACGAGGCCGTCCGCACGGCTCTCGAGAAGAGGACCGACATCATCGTGGCCCGCAAGAACCTCGAGAACAACGACCTCTCGCTGCGCCTCGCCGGGGAACTGACGAAGCCTCAGCTCGACCTCGTCGGGGCGTACGGCGGCGTGGGGCAAGGCGGAACCCAGATCATCCGCGATGGCTTCGGTGGACCGGTGATCAACGTGATCCCGGGAGGTTACGGCGATGCTCTGAGCAGCGTCTTCGGCCGCGACTTCCCCACTTGGACGGTCGGCGTGAACCTGTCCTACCCGCTCTTCAACCGCCAGGCGAAGGCCTCTCAAGCCAGGGCCCGGCTTTCGAAGGAGCAGGCCCTGGCAAGCCTGAACCGCCTGGAGCTCCAGATCGCGACCCAGGTCCGCTCGGCGGCCCGAAACGTGGAGACCAACTACAAGCGGGTTCAGTCCACGGGCGCGGCGCGCGTCCTGTCGACGCGCCGGCTCGACGCCGAAGAGAAGAAGTTCGCGGCGGGAATGTCCACCAACTTCCTGGTCACCCAGGCGCAGCGCGACCTGGCCGTGGCGGAGGTGAACGAGCTACAGTCGGTCGCCGACTACCGGAAGAGCATCATCGAGCTGGACCGCGTTCAGGAGGCGGGATCGGGCTCTGGTTCTGGAGGGATTCTGTCGACCCCGACCTCGGGATCGACCGCGTCGCTGACGCGGAGCCTCTCCCAGATCAGCCAGAGCGGAACCGGCCAGTAGCGTCTCCGACGGCAATCGAAAGAAGCAAAGGGGGAGCCGCGAGGCTCCCTTTCTTTCTTGCGTCCAAGTGGCCCAGACGAATGGGCTTTGCATCCTTTCACCGACCTGCGCTAAACCGACGGATTCCACCTCGGATCTACACTATTGGTATGGCAACGCGCTCGCGTCTCCTGATCGGAGTCGGGGTCCTGATCGTCGCGGGGATCGCCTTCCTGGGATTCCGGTCGCGGTCCGGACGGGCGACCTATAGCGCGGCCCCGATGGACCGGGGCGAGATCGCGGACGTCGTGGGCGCCACGGGGATCCTCCAGGCCGTCACCACGGTGCAGGTGGGCTCGCAGGTCTCGGGTACCATCGCCAGCCTCAGCGCCGACTTCAACTCGGTCGTCAAGAAGAACCAGGTGATCGCCCACCTCGATCCATCGCTCTTCCAGGCACGGCTCGATCAGGCCCTCGCAAACCTGGCCTCGGCTCGGGCGGGCGTCGACCGCTCGCGAGCGGCCATCGACGACGCCAAGCAGAAGTACGACCGATCCAGGGAGCTGGCTGCTCAGGGCCTCGTGACTCAGAGCGATCTCGACAGCGCCAAAGCCACTTACGACGGCGCCGTCGCGCAGAACCGCGCCGATCAGGCCGCCGTCAGCCAGTCTGCGGCAGCGCTGAACCAGGCCAAGCTCGACCTGGAACACTCGATCATCCTGGCCCCCATCGACGGCGTCGTCCTCGCCCGGAACGTCGACGTGGGGCAGACCGTCGCAGCGTCCTTGCAGGCCCCGATCCTCTTCGTCATCGCGAACGACTTGCGCCGCATGGAGGTGAATGCCTCGGTGGACGAAGCCGACATCGGCCGCGTCCGAACGGGCCAGGACGTCACGTTTCGGGTCGATGCCTTCTCGGGAGAGACTTTCGGGGGTCGCGTGGAACAGATACGGCTTCAGCCCGTCACGAGCCAGAACGTCGTCACCTACAACACCATCATCACCGTCGACAACTCGTCGCTCAGGCTCATGCCTGGAATGACCGCGACGGTCTCGGTCGTGATCGCAAGCAAGAAGGATGCTCTCCGCCTTCCGAACACCGCGCTCCGCTTCCGGCCCGACGGCTTCGAGGAAGCCCCTCGGCCAGCGGCGACCGGGTCCGCTGCTGCCACGGGTCCCAGAATGGACGGCGGCAAGACGAAGGCGGGCGGGCCGCGGGCTCCCGGTCGGAGCGGCCTCGTTTTCGTACTGGACGACGAAGGCACTCCGGTGCCCACGAAGGTGCGACTCGGGCTCTCCGACGGACGGTACATCGAGGTTCTCGATGGCCTCGCGGAAGGGGCGCGGGTCATCACAGGAACGGACTCGGGGCACGGCGCGGCGGCCCCCGGAACGGCCGGTTCGAGCAACCCCTTCCAGCCCGCGCGCCCACAGCCGCGCACGCGCTGACCATGCCACGAGACGTCGTCGTTCGCGTGGAGGAGCTGCGGAAGTCCTACGTGGTGGGGGACGTCACGGTCCACGCCCTGAGAGGTGTGGACCTCTCCATCGACAAAGGGTCCTTCCTCTCCGTCGTGGGGACCTCAGGGAGTGGCAAGTCGACGTTCATGAACATCCTCGGTCTCCTGGACCAGCCCACCTCAGGCCGCTACTGGCTCTCGGGAGAGGACGTCTCGGGGTTCGACCGGGACCGGCGGGCCATCCTCCGCAACCGCACCATCGGCTTCGTCTTCCAGAACTTCAACCTGCTGCCGAGAACCTCGGCCCTCGAGAACGTTGAGCTGCCGCTCCTCTACAACGGCAAGTCGCTGACGGCGGCGGAGCGCGGCGCGAGGGCCCGGGGCCTTCTGGAGCTGGTGGGCCTCGGGGCTCGCCTCGACCACACGCCAACCCAGCTCTCGGGAGGACAGCAGCAGCGGGTCGCCGTGGCGCGAGCCCTGGTGGGCGAGCCTGAGCTGATCCTCGCCGACGAACCCACGGGCAACCTGGACAGCCGCACCAGCATCGAGATCATGGAGGTTCTCCAACGGCTGAACCACGAGAAGGGGATCACGGTGATCCTCATCACCCACGACACCGACATCGCACAGTACGCCGAGCGGATCGTGAGCTTCCGCGACGGGCGGATGGTCAGCGACACGCTGGTGGAGAGCCGTCGCGAGGCGGCTCGAGAGATTCTGGAGTTGCCGCCTCCTGAAGCCGAGGCCTGAGATGAAGCTGACCAACATCCTCCGCATCGCCCTCATCGCCCTGCGGAGGAACAAGGTCCGCTCGGCGCTCACGGCACTCGGGGTGATCATCGGCGTGGCCTCGGTGATCGCCATGATCGCCCTTTCCTCGGGCGCCCGCGGGGCCATCGACGCCCAGATCCAGGCCACGGGCACGAACGTCGTCTATGTCTCGGCGGGGAGCTTCGGAAGGACGGGAGCCGTACGGCAAGGGATCGGCTCCGTCCAGACCCTGACCCTCGAAGATGCACAAGCGCTTCAGGAGCAGGTCTCGACCATCGCCCATCTCACGCCCGTGGTGCGCGGACGCGGGCAGGCCATCACCGGCAACGAGAACTGGGCCACGTCGATCGAAGGGGGCAACGAGGACTACGTCCTGGTCCGGAACTGGCCCATCACCTCGGGCTCCAACCTCTCGGCTCGTGACGTCCTCACGGCCGACAAGGTCTGCCTCCTCGGGGGCATCGTGGCGCAGAACCTCTTCCCGGGCGAGGACCCGGTCGGCCAAATCATCCGGATCAAGAACCTCCCCTTCCGCGTCGTCGGGGTCCTGGCGCCCAAGGGGCAGGGCCCCACGGGACAGGATCAGGACGACATCATCGTCGCCCCCTACACGACGCTCCAGAAGAAGCTCCTCGGCGTCACCTACCTCACGCAGATCGTCGTCTCGGCCACGAGCCCCGAAACCGTCGAACCGACCGCGGTGGAGATGACTCGGGTCCTCCGCCAGCGCCACAAGATCCAGAACTCCGAGGACGACGACTTCACCGTCCGCACCGTCGAGGAGATGGCCCAGACCCGGGTGCAGCTCGCCCAGACCATGACCGGGCTTCTGATGAGCGTGGCCTCGGTGAGCCTCCTGGTCGGGGGAATCGGGATCATGAACATCATGCTCGTCTCGGTGACGGAGCGGACGAAGGAGATCGGCCTGCGCATGGCGGTGGGCGCCCGCACCCGCGACATCCTCGGTCAGTTCCTCGCCGAGGCGGTGACGCTCTCGGCCTTCGGAGGTGTCGTGGGGATAGCACTCGGTGTCGGCGTGTCGCGAGGGCTCACGGGCGTCCTCGGCTGGCCGACCCAGGTCACGCCTTCGTCGGTGGCCATGGCCTTCGCCTTCTCGGCGGCGGTGGGGGTCTTCTTCGGCTACTACCCCGCTCGAAAGGCTGCGAGCCTCGACCCCATCGACGCGCTACACTACGAATAGGCTATGTTCGGCTGGGTACGGGGTGTGAGCCGGGGGCCCGCGGCCATCGCTTTCGCCGCGGGTCTCGCGGCCTTCCTGGCAGGCACGATCGTCGAGTCAGCCATAATACGGGCCGTCCGCGGCAACCGCCCGGAGCTGGAGTGGATCAGCGACGTCGTGGTTTCCTTGGGCGTCGTTTCAGTCACCTATCTCTGGCTCCACCTGCGGGAGTCGAGGGCCCTCGTCCTGTCGCTCGTACGAGAGCAGGTGGCCGTCGGCGAGCAGCTCCGGCTCGCCGCGGAGATCCAGGCGAACCTTTTGCCCCCGGTGCCGCAAACGGCCGGCCTCCGTTGGGCCGCCCGCATCGAGCCCTCGGGTCGGATCGGCGGCGACTTCTACGACTTCGTCGAGGCGGCCGAGGACACAGTCCTTGTGATCGTGGCCGACGTGTCGGGCAAGGGAATTCCGGCGGCGCTCATCCTTTCGTCCCTCAAGATGCTCTTCAGGTCCATGGCGAAGAGGACTCTCGCTACCAACCAGATCGCCGAAGGGCTCTCGGCCTCTCTCCACGAGGAGTATTCCGGGGTGCCCTACGCGACCGCTATCGTGGCCCGCGTCGACCCGGCGCGGAAGAGTCTTGCCTACGTCAACGCGGGCCATCCCTCGGGCTACCTTCTTCGAGACGACCACAGGATCGCCCTCGAGTCGGGCGGCCCTCCCCTCGGATTGCTAGCTGCCCTGAGCTACGCGGAGACCGTAGTCCGTCTGGAGCCGGGGGACATCGGCGTGCTCATGACCGACGGCGTCACCGAGGCGCTCGAGACCGGGCCCATGACCTTGGATCAGGCGCTGCGCGCCGCACGGGGCGCTCTCGGCACGAAGGCCTCGCCCCCGGATGTCTGCGACGCGCTCCTGCGGGCCGCCGCGCGAGGGTTGGGGCCCCGAGGCGCGGAGGGCTGGCAGGATGATCGTACTGTTGTCGTGATGGCCGTGGATTCTGACTTTCGAGGGTCGTCTGGCGAGGGCGCGCGGGCGTCGGGCGTCTCCATGGACAGTAGGCCCGCCTCGCGCGCTCCAGCGAGTACGGCCGCATCATCAGCGAGCGGTAGAGGCCAGGGGACCTAGCCGTCGATTTCGGTGGCGATCAGGTCCTCGAACGTCTCGCGACGACGGATGAGCCGCGGCTGGGCACCCTCGACCAGGACCTCGGCGGCGCGAGGGCGCATGTTGTAGCGGGAGGACATCGCGAAGGCATAAGCCCCCGCATCCCGGATCGCCAGAAGGTCCCCGGCGACGACGTCCTCCAGCTCCCGGTCCTTCGCGAGGAAGTCTCCCGTCTCACAGACGGGTCCGACGACGTCCACCTTCCGTCGAGGCGCACCGCTGTCGAGGACGGGCTCGATGCGGTGATGAGCCTGGTAGAGGGCCGGCCGAAGGAGATCGTTCATCGCCGCGTCGACGATCACGAAGTGTTTGCCGCGGTTCTCCTTGACCTCGAGGACGCGAGCGAGCACCACGCCGGCCGGTGCCACGAGCGAACGGCCCGGCTCGACAAGCAGCGTGAGGGGAAGGCCGGTGAGCTCCGGGAGCACGCGAGCCGCCAGGTCAAAGGGCGTGGCGCCACCCGTCCCCTGATAGTCCACCCCGAGCCCGCCCCCGATATCGATGGTTCGGAGGCCAAAACCCTCGCCCAGGAGCGTTCGCGAAAGGATCGCGACTTCTCGCGCCGCGGAGGCCAGGGCGTCCAAGTCGGTCACCTGGGAACCGATGTGGCACTGCACGCCCACGATCTCGACGCCGGGTCGTGACCGCGCACTCCGCAAGATCTCGCGGGCGCGGGCGATGTCGACCCCGAACTTGTTCTCTCGAAGCCCGGTGGAGATGTAGGGATGGGAGCCCGGATCGATGTCAGGATTCACGCGAAGAGCGACCCGAGCGGTCTGTCCCACTGCCGCGGCGAGCGCGCCGATCCGAGCGATCTCGTCGGCGCTTTCGGCGTTGAACTCGCCGATTCCCGCGTGCAATCCGAAGGCGATCTCGTCGTCGGTCTTGCCCACCCCCGCGAAGACAATCCGCTCGGGGGGAAAGCCGGCCCTGAGGGCGGCGCGCAGCTCCCCTCCCGACACGATGTCGGCTCCGGCGCCGCGAGCGGCGAGCAGACGGAGGATCGCTCCGGAGCCGTTGGCTTTCAGCGCATAGCAGATCCGGTGCGGCACCGGGGCAAACGCTTCGGCATAGCCGTCGTAGGCGGCCTCGATGGACGACCGGCTGTAGACGTAGAGAGGAGTGCCGTGGAGCGCCGCAACGTCGGCCAGCGACACGTCCTCACAGAAGAGCCGACCCTCGCGGCGGGCGAACGCGTTCAACTGGCGCGCTCCGGCTTCTGGTCTTTCAGGACGGAGGCGACGATCCCGGAGAGACCCAGGACGCCGACGATGTTCGGGAAGATCTGAAGGCCGTTCATGAGATCCCCCCATGCCCAGACGAGATCGACCTTGCTCGTGGCGCCCAGGACGATGAGGCCGCAGTAGGTCCACCGGTACGGGATGGCGATGCGAGGGCCAAACACGTACTCGAGAAATTGCTCGCCGTAGTAGGCCCAACCCACGAGTGTCGTGTAGCCGAACAGGAAGGCGCAGAAGGCGACGATCCAGCCCCCTGCGACGGGCATGGCGGTATTGAACGCCGCTGCGACGAGAGCGGTGCTCTTGAGCCCCGAGGTCCACACGCCGCTCACGAGGATGGTGAGGGCGCTGATGGACGAGGTGACGCAGGAGACGATGAAGACCTCCATGACCGCGTTCAGCCCTTGCTGTACCGGCCGCTCACTCCGAGCGGCGCCGTAGGCGACCGCTGCGGTGCCATAGCCCGCTTCGTTCGCATAAATCCCCCTCGCGAGGCCGTAACGCATGGCGACCATCATGACGCTACCCGCCGCGGCGCCTTCCACCGCGCGGAGCGAAAAAGCCTCCCTGAGGATGAGGGAGAGGACGGCCGGAATCCGTGCGGCGTGGAACAGGATCACGGCCAGGCCCCCGGCAAGATAGAGAAACACCTTGAGGGGAGCCAGCTTCTCGGCGGCGCGGCCGATGGACTGAACGCCCCCGATGACCACGAGCCAGGCCAGGACTGCGATGCCCAGACCCGAGGCCCAAGTCGGAATCTTGAACTGGCTCTCCAGCACGACGGCCATGGAGTTCGGCTGGGTGAACGGCGTCGTGGTGAGCGCGGCGACGCCCGCCACGAGGGCGTAGACCCACGCCAGGGTCGGCGAGCCGAGGCCGTCGCGCAGGTAGTACATGGGCCCTGCCGAGAGCCGGTCCCCGTCCAGCCGACGGAAGCGGATGCCCAGAATGGCCTCCGTAAGCTTGATGCAGGTGGCGAAGAAACCGTAGCACCAGATCCAGAAGACAGCGCCCGGGCCCCCGGAGACGACCGCGGTGGCGACGCCGGCGATGTTCCCGGTGCCGATGGAGGCGCCGAGCGCCATCATGAACGCCTGGAAGGGCGACAGGGGCCCCTTGGCTCCGGCCTGGGCCGGTGGAACCAGTGTCCCGAGGGCTTCTCGAAAGCGCGTGACCTGGGGGAAGCCGTACCGGAGGCTCAAGAAGAGCCCGCTGCCGAGGAGAAGGAGGACGGTCCAAAGCCCCCAAACGACATCGCTCGCCCAGAAGATCGAGGCGGCGATCACGCAGCAGGCTCGGGGAAGCGCATGGCGCGTAATGCTACAACAGGCGGCGGGCGGGCACTGTGTGGAGACCGGGGCGCGCTTCTGCCGCAGAGACCGCGGGTAGAATCAGTGACGTTATGCGATTCTCGGTTTCTCTCGCGCTCGCCCTCCTGGGCCCGCCGCTCACGGCGCCGCCCGCCCCTTCCCTGTCCCCCGATGCGTTGATCGCTCGCCACGTGCAAGCCCGCGGGGGCGCCGCGCGTCTCCGGCAGGTCCGCACCGTTCGCTTCTCGGGGACGCTCAAGACGGGTGGTGCCTCCATCCAGATGGAGATTCTCAAGAAGCGTCCCGCGTTCTTCCGCGTGACCCTCCGAGCCGACGACGCCGTGGACGGAGGAGGCTTCGACGGCACCGCATGGGAGCTTCGAGACGGCGTCCCGGAGCGCGTGGACGGCGCGGCGGCCTTGAACCTGAAGCGAGCCGCGGAGTTCGACGAGTCCTTCGTCGACCACAAGACCAAGGGGAACGTCGTAGAGTTGGCGGAGTCTCGATCGATCGAAGGACGCGACTGCCCGGCGCTGCGCGTCACCCTCGCCGACGGCCTCGTGCGCGAATATTTCTTCGACCCGTCCACGTTCCTCGTCGTCGCCGATCGGAAGGTCTCCGACTCTGACGGCGCGCGCCTCACGCTGCGGCAGGACTACCGGCAGGTGAGCGGTGTGCTCATCCCCTTCGGGGCCATCGAACGGGACATGGATTCGGGGACCGTCCAGTCGGAGGTCCGCTGGGACCTCATCGAGGTGGACGTCCCGCTCGAAGACGCGGCCTTCGCGCCCCCTGCCACCCCCTGATCGCGCGTCACCTCGGACGCCGCTCGGACCATTCGGACGCCAGCATCGCATAGAGGACGTGATCCACGAAGTGGTCGTACAGCCACTCCCGCTGGCGCAGGAGCCCCTCACGCGAAAAGCCGACGCGTTCAGGGACGGCGCAGCTTCGGACGTTCAGGGCGGCGCAGGCGATCTCGACCCGGTGCAGCCCCAGCTCGCCAAAGACATGGTCGATGAGCGCCGCGCAACCCTTCGTGACCAGGCCACGGCCGCGGTGCGACTCGTCGAGCCAATAGCCGAGGCTGGTCGTCCGGTTGGGCCAGTCGATGGCATGGAGACCCACCACCCCGGCCAGAGCGCCCCGGTGTCGCAGGCCGCAGGCGAAGCCATTCCGGCTGGCGTGTTGCCGGAGACTCGCCCGGATGAACGCTCGGGTCTGGTCGACGTCGGTGTTCTGGTCCAGCCACGGAAGCCACTCGCGGAGGGATGAACGGTTGCGATCGACCAGGCCAAACAACTCGGCGGCGTGATGCTCCTCCAGAAGCTGAAGGGACGTCTCGGTGTCGACAACGAGATGGAACATCGTGGCGCGGGAGTCTAGCACGCAGCGACGGAGCTAGCGGGACGTCTTTGCGGCGGCGACCGAGGCGATCACCGCTCGGCCTTGGGAAGGCGCGCGATATAGGCCTCGGCCGTCTGCCGCGGGTCGAGGCCAAGCGCCTTCGCGTACTCCTGGAGGAAGCTGCGCAGGTAGACGCGGGCCGGAAGGTGGGAGTGTCGGTCCGCCTCGATGTACTCGAAGAACCGGACACCGATCTTGCTCGAGGCCGAGATGTCCCGGAGGGCGACGCCCTGTTGCTCGCGAAGGCGGCGCAGGTTCTCCCCCGTGACGGGTTCGGGGAGTGCGGCGCTCGGCAGCGGTCCGTCGGGACGAGGCAAAGGCGGCGCACCGCCGAACGGCAGCACGGCCTTCTGCCGGGCCTCCGCATCCAGGGTCAGGTCATAGTCGCGACGCCTGGTCGGGTATCCCAGGACCTCGTAGGACTGGTTGACTCGAGCGCGCGCTGCGCGCATCTCCTCGGGATCCAGGAGCGTGTACGTGGCCAGGGCCACGTCGTCGTACATCTCCTTCAGGAACTGGTAGGCCTTGTCGATCTGCTCCGACGTGGCCCTGCGCGTGACGCCGAGGACTTCGTAGTGGGTCTCGCGGTGCACGCGGCTCACCAAGTCAGGGGAAGGCTCTCGCCACGGACGAGGCTGCGGGCGAGACGCGCCACCTCGGTGGCGGGGACGGAGCCAGGAGCCTCGACCATGAAAAGGCGCCGCTGCCGGACGCTCCGCCAGACCGTATCGTCGTAGTGGACGTACCCGACGTAGGTGCTGCGGATCCCCAGGTGACGTGCGCAGGCGGTCACCAGCTGATGGCCCACGGGTATGTCGCTGTCGTCACGCACCTGGTTCACGACGAACCGCGGATGGAAGGCCGCCATCTCCCGCTCCAAGGGCTCGACGGCTTTGGGGTCTTGGCGGCCCACGGCCTGAATGAGGTCCAGGGGGCTCTTGATGCCATGGGCGTTCTTCTGGTCGAGAGCCGACTCCACGATCTCGCGGACCGTCTCCGTCTGAGCGGCGTTCCGGAGGCGCCGGTAGAGCGCGCTCTTGATGAAGCGGTACGCGTTCTCGATGGAGGTGGGCTCAGGGACGACGGTGAGGATCCCCAGGTCCGAGATGAGGAAGAAGTCGATGATGTTGAAAGAGGTCCCCGCGCCCAAGTCCAGGATGACGATGTCGACGTCGAGGGTCCTTATCCGGTTCAGGACGCGCACCTTCTGCTGATACTTGATGTTGGCCGCGCCCAGGAAGTCCGAGGCGCCACTGATCAACCGGAGCCCCGTGTAACCCGTCTCGACCGCCACGTCCTCGATGCGCTCCACGCGGCGCCTTATGAAGTCCCCGAGGGTGTGCTCCGGCGGCGTCGAGAGGCCGAGACAGGTGTGCAGATTGGCCCCGCCGAGGTCCGCGTCCACGAGCACGACCCGCTTCCCCATGCGCGAGAGCTGCCACCCGAGGGACGCCGTCAGAAGCGACTTACCGATGCCGCCCTTTCCGCCGCCAAGAGACCAGATCTGGCGCCGCGGACGCGGAGCCGCGGCAGGAAGCGCCGCGCCGCCGAGGGTGGCGCTCATTGGAAGACCACGCTGCCAAGGACGGCGTCCAGAAGGGCTCGAGCGCCCGGCGACTTCTTCCACAAAGGGACCGGAGCGTACGAGATGGCGCAGAGGGACTGCCCGGCTCCGACAAGAGTCACGTTGCGCTGGCGCCACTCGGTGTAGCCGGCGATGGGCTTCAGGTAGGTCACGACGAAGGCCGAGTCGAGGCCCCTTCGGTCGCCGAAGACGCCGCTGACGAAGTCGTACTCGTACTGGACCCGCGGCTCCTGCTCCATCTCCCCCGCGAGCCGCTCCAGCATACAGAGGACGTGAAGGCTATCGTAGCCCCGCTCATCCCTGTAAAAGATGAAACGGACCAGCAGGCCGCCTCCCCCGGTCTCGACCGCGTCAGGGTTGGTCGGCGAGGGTTCCACGCGCCAGTCCTGGGGCGTCCTGAACGTGAAAGCGCCCGACGGGTGTACGTGCTCTCGGGGGAGGAGCGGGGCGGACTCCCGCTTCTTTCCACCGGCAAGGGCGCCGGCAGGGAGCAACGCCACGAGGATCGCCAGGGTCCAGGGGCGCACCAATGGGATCGGCACCTCTTGCGTTATCGATATCTTAGCACCCGCCACAAGGGCGGAGCGCGAGGGGCTAGACGGGACTCAGGAGCGTCCCGAGGACGGACGCTAGAAGCACGCGGTCCAGGGGTTTCGGAACGCAGGCGCGGAATAGGCTGGCATTCGTCCCAAGGTCAGCCTCGGCGGCCAGGACGAAGATCGGGACGCCGGCGGTCGCGGCGCTGTCGCGCAGGCGCTCGGCCACCTCGTGGGCCTGGAGGCGCGGCAGAATGCGGTCCAAGATGACTGCCACGGGGCGGAGTCGCACCGCGGCCTCGACTGCATCGAGGCCATCGGACACCTCGTGAGTTCCGTAGCCCATCTCCTCTGCCACCCGTCGTATCTCTCGCCGCGTCCCCTCGTCCCCCGCGGCCACCAAGACGAGGGGGCTCCGGGTCTGCGCAGTGACGCCGAAGAGGGGGATGGAGAAGGAGAAGACGGAGCCCTCTCCCGGCCGGCTCTCGGCCCAGAGGCGCCCGCCATGGGCGCGGACGATGCGGTCGCAAATGTAGAGACCGAGGCCCGAGCCCTCGATGTCGGCCGTCTTGAGGGTTCGCACTCGAGAGAACGGCCGGAAAAGGCGTTCCAGGTCCGCCGCGGCGATGCCGATGCCGCGGTCGGTCACGGACACCGTGACTGTCTCGCCCTCGACCTCGACTCGGAGGCGAAGCTCCCCTCCGTCGGGAGAGTACTTGGTCGCGTTCGAGAGGAGATTCTCGATTACTTCGGTGACCCGGTCCCGGTCCGCCCAGCACGGGAGCGGGTCTTCGGGAAGGTCGATGACCAGGGGATGGTGGGGATCCGTGGGCACGCGGCCCAGGACGAGGCGCACGACCGCACCGAGATCCATGATGCCGAATTCAAACGGGAAGTGCCCGGTCTCGAGGCGCGTGGTCTTGAGGGTCTTGTCCACGAGGCTCGCCATGTGTGTGGCGGACCTTATGATCGCTCGGGCCTGGTCGACCCGCTCCTCTCGAGGCGCATCGGGCTTCCATTCGAGGAGCTCCGCGTATCCGAGAACGCCCGAGAGCGGCGCCCGAAAATCGTGGGCGACGACGTTCACGACCTCGCTCTTCAGCCGGTCCAGGTCGACGAGCTTCAGGTTCGTCTGCTCGAGGGCGCGGTAGAGCTCCGCGTTGCGCAGGATGATGCCGATCCCATCGGCGAGGGTCTCGAGGGTGATGACCTGCGCGCGGTCGAAGGCCCGGGGCAGGTCGCTCTCGACGTTGAGGATGGCGACGACCTCGTCCCCCGAGACGATGGGAATGGCCACCTCGCTGCGGGTCGTGGCGACGATTCGGACGTAGTCGGGGTCGTCCGCAACGTTGGGAACCATGACGGTTCGCTTTTCCCGAAGCGCGCGCCCCGTGATCCCCTCGAAGAGCGGATAGGCGTCCCGTACGAGCAGCGTGGGGTCGGGTCCAGCCGCCGCGACAGTGCGCTCGAGGCCCGCTTCGCGATCGGGGACGCCGATCATCACCACGGGGAACCGGAACGCCTCCTGGATCCGCCGCACCGAGGTCTCGAGGATCCGATCCCGCGACAGGTTCCCGGCGATCTCGCGGATGAGGGTGTTCACGAGGGCGAGCTGGTCGCTCCTTTCGCGCTCTCCCGCGAAGGCCATGGAGTTTGCCACCGCAATGGAGAGCTGGCCGGCAAAGCGCGTGAGGTACTCGAGATCGTCGTGGGTAAAGCGCGGCGTCCCCGGCTTCCGAGTGGCGTTCAAGACGCCAAAGAGGACGGGCGCGCCTCGCTCGTGGTCGAAGTGCGTCAGCGGCACGCAGAGGATCCGTCCAACGGGGTTGCCTCGGGGGACGAAGTCCGGGTTCACGTCGGCATCGTTGACCATGGCCGGAACCCAGTCCCGCGCGACGCGACCGGCAATTCCTTCCCCGAGACGGAAGATGGAGACCGCGTAGGGTTCCCGCGAGGGGTCACGGGCCCAGGCCGCGAAGAGCTGGAGCATCCCCTCGGCCTCGCTGAGGCGAAACGCCGAGACGTGATCGGCTTTGATGAGGCGCCCGGCTTCCTCGGTGGATTTGACGAAGAGACCCTTGAGGTCCCGAAGGGCCGAGGTCTCGAGGCCGAGGTCGTACAAGGTGGCCATCTGCCGCGCCATCCGTTCGGTGGCTTCTATGCCGGCCGTCTTCTGGAGCGCCAGGGCGAGCTGCCCGCTCAGGGCGGAGAGAAGGTTGACCTCGTCCTCGCCGAAGCCTCCGTCGCCGCTCCTCAGGACGTTCAGGACGCCGAGGGCCTGCTCCCCTGCCCTGACGGGCACGGCGATCTCCGAGAACCCCTCGCGCGCCGCTTGCAGCGGGGCGCCGCCGCGGACGGCCCACGTCAGGCGCTCGAGGTCCACGCTCAGGGCGCCGGGGCGTTCGCCGCCCGCCTCGCACTCCAGGGTCAGGGTCGTCTCTCCCGGGGCGAAATAGGCCACGTGACCGTAGCCCAGCTCCTTCTGCACTCGCGACACCGTCAGCGTCAGGAGCCGGCCACGGTCGGTGGTCGCCGCCATGGCGCCCATGATGTCGGGAAGGCGTTCGAGGCGCGCCGTGTGACGCCGCTGTGCGTCGAAGATCTGCCGGCTGCGCACGAAGGTGGCCGCCGGCCCCGCCAGGATGGAGATGAGGTGGATGTCCTCTTCGTTGAACCCGCCCTCCTTGTTGGCTGCGGCGAGCATCCCGAGGACGTCCCCTTCGGAGATCATGGGAACGAGCACCAGCGACTCGGCGCCAATGGTGGCCGCGATCTCCGGCAGCAGCCTGGGGTCGGAGCGAGCGTGGTTGCTGACGTACGCGCGGCCTGATTCGAAGTTCCAGAGGCTGCGAAAGTCCGGGTAGCGGAGCTTCCGCGTCTGCTCGTCGGCGAGCCCGAAAGCCGGCAGGGCCGCTTCCAAGGTGCGCGAGGCCGAGTCGTAGAGCCAGAGGATGCAGAGCGGCGCGCCGATGAGGCTGGCGAGACGCTCGGTCACCATGCGGTGGAACTCCGCAGGCTCGGCGATCAGGGACCAGTCCCGCCCGATCTCGTGGAGGAGCGCCATGTCCCGGACGCGGGACTGGGCTTCCTCGCGAGAGCGGAGGATTTCGTCGCTCAGGGCCTTCAGCCTGACGAACGACCGCACCTTGAGGATGAGAGCCGCCGTGTCGAGAGGCTTGTGGAGGAAGTCGTCGACCCCGGCCTCGTAGCTCTGCCGCGCGGCCGAGGCGTCGCCGGTGCCGGTGAGCATCACGATGGGGAGGGAAGGCCCGTGGCGCTCCCGTATCCTCGTGCAGGCCTCGACGCCGCTCATCCCCGGAAGCCCGATGTCGAGGAGGACGAGATCGCAACGCGCCGCCTCCAGCGTATCGAGGGCTTCCTCCCCGGAATCGGCACGGAGCACGGAATACCCGTGGAGCGACAGCAGGTCAGCCAGGGCGCGGGCCACCCCCGGGTCGTCGTCGACGACCAGGATGCGGGGGACGTGGCCGTGAGCGTCGTCAGCCATGGGGTGAACGGTGATGATACACCGACACGACGCCGTCCCGCCGAAGCGCCTCGATGGCGTCAGGTCCCAGGCCAAGGCGTTCGGCCAGCACTTCGGCAGTGTGTTCGCCGAGGAGAGGTGGCGGGCGCTGGCTCCCTCGCCCGGCGTCGGAAAGGCCGATGGGGCTGCCGACGTATCGCCCGGCGCCGAGAGTCGGGTGTCTCACGTCGAGGAGCAAGCCACGAGCCGCCACCTGGGGGCCGCCCAAGGCCTCGGCGACCGTACGGACGCGCCCACAGGGAACGCCGGCATCACCCAGGGCCGACACCCATGCGTCGACGCTTCGGCCGCGCAGGATCGGTGCGAGGCAGGCTCGCAGGGCCTCGTAGTTCAGGACGCGAAGGGCGTTCGTCCGAAAGCGAGCATCCTCGGCCATGGCGGGAGCTCCGAGAGCGGCACAGAAGGCCCGCCAAAGCGCCTCGCTGCCGACGCCGACGATCACGTGGCCGTCGGCGGCGTCGAACGTCTCATAGGGTGCCAGGCTCGGGTGTCGGTTGCCAAGCCGCCTGGGGACTTGCCCCGCCAGGAGCCAGGTCGCGTTGTGGTATGCCAAGGCCGAGAGCAGACTCTCGAGTAACGAGACGTCGACGCGGCTTCCCTCGCCTGTCCGCTCGCGCCGGAGAAGCGCCAGCAGGATCCCCTGGAACGCGGTCATCCCGGCGATCACGTCGGCGAGCGACGCCCCGACCTTCGAAGGATCGCCCTCGGGCGTGCCGGTGATGCTCATGAGCCCGGCCTCGCCCTGGATCACCGCATCGTAGCCGGGGCGCCCTCCCCATGGACCATCGGCGCCATAGCCGGAGATGGACGCGTAGACGAGGCGCGGCACGCGGCGGCGAACCTCCTCGTACGAGAACCCGAGCTTCGCGAGCGTCCCGGGGCGGAAGTTCTCAACGAGGGCGTCGGCCGTCTCGAGAAGCCGCCAGAGAATCTCGCACCCTCGAGGATCCTTCAGGTTGAGAGCCAGGCTCCGCTTCCCCAGATTGACCGAAAGGAAGTAGGCGCTCTCGCCGCGCTGCTCAGCGGCGAGCGAAGCGGGATTCACCCCCATTCGGGGGCGGGCTCCCGCGAGGTGAGCGGGGGGTTCAGGGGGGCGCGCCGCAGCGCCCCGCTGCTTGATAAACGGAGGTCCCCACCCCCGTGTATCGTCACCTTTGACGGGCTCCTCGATCTTGACGACGTCTGCACCGGCGTCGGCGAGCGCCTGAGTGCAGTACGGCCCCGCCAGGATCCTCGAGAGGTCGATGACCCGGACGCCCTGGAGGGGATTCACCCCCGGGTGCGGGACTCCGCGGCCGTCTCCGCGCCCACCTTCGTGAGCGGAGTCAAGGCGTCCGCCACGACGTCACCGTGACGACTATAGAAGGACGACTGCCGGCGGTAACATCGGCATCCCTCGACGTCGAACGCCACGCAGGAATCGATGGTCTTGCGGGACATCGACTGAGTGTCCCCCCTCGCCCCGACGGAAGTCAACACGAGCTACAATCCGCCCCCAATGACCCCAAGGCGCTGGCTCATCGTGCTCGGCCTTGCCCTGGTCGGGGCCGGAATGTTCTTCTCCGTGGGTCCGCCAGACCTGGTGCTGCTCAATACCAGCTTGCGCCTGCAATATCCCTGGTCTCGAGGCGGCGGCGCCCTGGTCGCGGTGGCAGGACTTCTCGTCTTTGCGGGGACCATGACGAAGCTGGCCGTGCGCCTTCTCTGCGGTGTCCTCGGGATCGGTGCGCTTCTCGTCTCTCTCCACCTCTTGCGCTATCAGCTGGAGGCCACTGACGCGGGACTCGTGTCGCGCGGCGTTCTGGACTCGACGGCCATCGGCTGGAATGAAGTGCGAAAGGTGGAGCGGATAGGCGACAGCATCTTGATCACGGGGCCGGGGGAAGCCAGCATTACCGTCGACACGACGGACTTCGAGCCGGAACAGCGAGCAAGCCTGGAAAGAGCCATATCGAGGCGGGTCCGCGAAACCGCGGGTCGGCCGGAGGCGCCGGCCGCCGCGAAGAATCCCTAGCCCCGCTGGTCGAGGGGCACGTAGTCGCGGCGAGGCGCGCCCAAATAGACCTGCCGGGGGCGCGCGATCTTCTGATCCTTGTCGTCGAGCATCTCGTCCCATTGGGCGAGCCATCCCGAGACTCGGGGAATGGCGAAAAGCACCGGGAACATGTCCACCGGGAACCCCATGGCCTGATAGATCAGCCCCGAATAGAAGTCCACGTTTGGATAGAGCTTCCGCTTGATGAAGTACTCATCGGAAAGGGCGATGCGCTCCAACTCGAGGGCGATGTCCAGGAGTGGGTTCTGGCCGGTCACCTGAAACACCTCGTCGGCCATCTTCTTGATGAACTCCGCCCGCGGATCGTAGTTCTTGTAGACGCGGTGGCCGAAGCCCATGAGTCGCACTTCGCCGCCACTCGTCTTCACTTCCTTGATGAACGCGGGGATGTTGTCGCGGGATCCGATCTCCCGAAGCATCCCGAGGACCATCTCGTTGGCGCCACCGTGGAGAGGCCCGTAGAGGGCCGCGATGGCCGCAGCCGTCGCCGAGTAGGGGTCCGCTTCCGAAGAGCCCACGGCGCGCATCGCCGACGTGGAACAGTTCTGCTCGTGGTCCGCGTGGAGGATGAAGAGCACCTCGAGTGCGCGCTCGAGCACCGGGCTCGCCTCGTAGCGAGCCCCCACCTTGAACATCATCTGCAGGAAGTTGCCGCAGTAGGAGAGGTCGTTGTCGGGGTAGGCGTAGGGCAACCCCACGGAATGGCGATACGCGAAGGCCGCCAGGGTCGTGATCTTCGCCATGAGGCGGAAGATCTGGTCCCGGCGACTGTCCCGGTCGCGGACGTTCTTGGCCTCGGGGTAGAACGTCGAGAGCGCCGCGACGGTGGAGACGAGCATCCCCATGGGGTGGGCGTCGTATCGGAACCCCACCATCAATTCCTTGATGTTCTCGTGGACCATGGTGTGGTAGGTGATGTTGTGGGTCCATTCGTCGTACTCGGCCTTGGACGGCAACTCGCCGTAGAGGATCAGGTACGCCGTTTCCAGGTAGGTGCTGTGCTCGGCCAGTTGCTCGATGGGATAGCCGCGGTAGTTGAGGATGCCTTTGTCCCCGTCGATGAACGTGATACGGCTCTTGCAGGAAGCCGTGTTGCTGTAGGCCGGGTCGTAGGTCATCAGCCCGAAGTCGTCGGGCGCGGCCTTGATCTGGCGGAGATCGATGGCGCGGACCGTCCCGTTCTCGATGGGAAGCTCGTACGTCTTCCCCGTGCGATTGTCGGTAACGGTGAGGGAGTCTTTGGCCATCCGGTGGTCCTCCGGGCGGAAGCCCGCGCGCTACTCTGCGATCTGCTGTGCGAGGTAGTTCTCGGCGCCCATGTCCTTGATCTGCTGGAGCTGGGCCTCCAGCCAGTCCACGTGCTCCTCCTCGCTCTTCAAGATCTCCTCGAGAAGGGCGCGGGTCCCGTTGTCGCCCTTCCCGCGGCAGAGCTCGACACCCTCGTTCAGCCTCTTCACGGCGTCGTATTCGAGCTGCAGGTCGAACTGGAACTGCTCCGGGACCGTCCGCCCGACGTTGATCTTCATGTACTTCTGCATGTTCGGCGCGCCGTCGAAATAGAGGATACGATCGATCGCCATCTGCGCGTGCTTCATCTCGCCGATCGACTCCTTGTGGATGGTGTCGGCGAGGCGGTCGTAGCGCCAGTTGCGGCACATGCGGCCGTGGATGACGTACTGGTTGATGGCGGTCAGCTCCGCGCACAGCACGTCGTTGAGCACCTGGATGATGTCGTCGTTCCCCTTCACCCTCACCTCCGCGAGCGAGCCTCGGCTGCCTGCCGGGATCTTATCCTATACAAGGGGCGAGGGCGGGCGGCGGTCGGCGGTCGCGGCGGCGCAGGAACGCGTGGAGGTCGGGAAGGCAGGCCGTGCAGGTCTGGCCGCAGCCCGTGCGGCGGGCACATTCCGGCAGCGTCAGCCCTTCCGTCTCGATTCGCCGCGCGACTTCCTCGAAGGAAAGACAGGCGCATTCGCAGCGGGTCATGGCCGGCGGTGTGGCGAGCTCGGTCGGGCCGGCCGTGAGTGTCGTTGCCATCGTCGCGATCCGTCCCCAGTATACTGAACTTGAAATTCAAGTTCAAGAGGCTTCGGGGCCCGGCGGGTGTTAGAATCGTCCGTATGCCGGAAGCCTTGGACGTCGATTGCCCCTGCTGCGGTGCCATCCTCAAGGTAGACCCCGAGACCGGCACGGTCGTTTGGGCCGACAAGAAGAAAGCCCCCGCCAAGGACTTCGACGATCTCGTCAGCCGCGTGCAGTCCCAGCGCGGCGCTCTCGACGAAAAGTTCGCGAGGTCGGTTCAGCAGACCCGCAACTCGAAGGAGATCCTCGAGAAGAAGTTCGAGGAAGCGCGGCGCCGGGCTGCCGCCGACCCCACGGGCCGTCCCCCCAACCCGTTCGACAACGAGTAGCGCCCCATGCCCGTCAGCCGAGGGGCCGCAGTCCTGCTGGCGGGCGTCTGGCTCGGCCTGCTCGTCGCGTCGTGGGTCGCCGCCACCGCCAGCTTCCGCGCCGTGGACCGGGTCCTCGGCCCCGAGATGCGGCCCGAGTTGTCGTCCCGTCTCGCTCCCCTCCCGGCTGACGATCGGCGGATCGCTCTTCGCCACCTCGCATCGGAGATCAACCGGTGGATGTTCGCGCGATTCGGCCTTGCCCAGATCGTTCTCGCGCTCTGTCTCGTGATCACCGCCTGGCCCGCCGGCCGTGCGGCCCGGGGGGCGGTCCTTGCCGTCGTGGTGGTCGTTTTGATCCAAGCGAGTCTCGCGCCGGCGATCGAGTCTCTCGGGCGTTCCATCGACTTCGTCCCCCGCCCCCTTCCCCCCGACGTCGGACGCCGCTTTGGATCCCTCCACGGGGCTTTCGTGTTGTTGGATCTCTCCAAGGCCGCCTTGCTCCTTCTGGCCGCCCTCCTCCTCGCGCGCCTTCCGCTGAAGTAAGATCCCCACCGGGGGCTCAATGCACTTTGGAGGTCTTCGAATGCTTCAGCGAAAAGCCGTTCTGGCGTTTCTTCTCGCGGCCGCGGCCACGCCCGCGCTGGCGCACGGCGCACCGCGGGGTGAGGCGAAAGCTACCGTCGCCGGCAAGACGGTATCCATCGACTACGGGCGCCCGAGCCTGGCCGGACGCGACATGCTCGGAAAGGCGGAGGTCGGGAAGGCGTGGCGGATGGGAGCGGACGGACCCACGACGCTCAAGACCGACGCCGACCTCACCTTCGGCACCGTCAAGGTCCCGAAGGGTTCGTACGTGCTCACGGCCACCAAGACGGCGGAGAACCAGTGGTCGCTGAACGTGGCCAGGGCCGAGGGAGACAAGGCCAGCGTCGCCGACGTCCCGTTCGCGGCCGGAAAGCTCGCCGAGAGCGTGGAGGAGTTCACCATCGAGCTGCACGGCGACAAGGACAAGGGCGACGTCGAGCTTCAGTGGGGTACGACGTCACTGAAGGCGGCCTTCACCGGCAAGTAGCCGGACAACCCGGGGTCTAGCCAAGGCCGTCGTCGTAGCCGGCATACAACTTAGGTATTGACCTAAGTATTGGCCCGTTCTAACATCGCTTCGATGTCACGGCCGACCGCCGAGGCGAGAGCCGGCTCGATGTCCCATGGCTCGGGGCACGTCGACAGCGTTTTCCGCGCGCTGTCCGATCCCACGCGCCGCCGCGTGCTCGAACGGTTGGTCCGGAGTCCCGGCTCCGTCACCCAGCTCGCAGAGCCGTTCGACATGGCCCTTCCATCGTTTGTCCAGCACTTGAGTGTTCTGGAAGGCTGTGGACTGGTCCGCTCCGACAAGACGGGCCGTGTCCGGATCTATCGACTCGCCCCCCAACGGTTGAGGGTCGCGGAGGACTGGTTGGCTCGACAGCGCGCCCTCTGGAACCGCCGCATGGATCAGCTCGACGAATGCCTCGCGGAACTCAGGGAGAAACGCAGATGACGCCTTCGGCACTCTGGAAACCCAACGCCAAGCTCGACCTCGTCCTCGAGCGGGTCGTCGACGTACCGCGGGAGCTGGTCTGGACCGCCTGGACGAAGCCAGAGCACGTCAGCAAGTGGTTCACCCCCGCGCCCTGGACCGTCGCGGACTGCGAGATCGACCTCCGTCCCGGGGGCATCTTCCGAACTCATGATGCGGTCGCCGGACGGGACGGAGTTTCCGAACATTGGATGCTACCTTGAGGTCATTCCGAATGAGCGCCTGGTGTGGACTGACGCCCTCCTTCCTGGGTACCGGCCCTCGGAGAATCCCTTCTTCACCGCGATCGTGACGCTGGAGCCTCGAGGGACTGGGACGCTATACACCGCCACGGTGATCCACCGGGACGAGGCGGGACGAAAGCGGCACGAGGAGATGGGCTTCCACGCCGGCTGGGGTAAGGCTCTCGAACAGCTCGTCGCCCACGCCAAGACGATGTGACCCAGAGAACGACCTTGACCCGGCCGCGAGGCAGGGCACAGACTGGCGTAAGCCGTCGTCGAGGGCCAGATACCGCAGAGGTGATGAGCAAGGCCGCCGACCACGCCGCCAAAGTGCATGGCAAGGGGGTGGAAATGCCACACGTACAGGAGCTGATCACTGACTTCCTCCGGAGTCGGCGGATCGCAGTAGCCGGTGTATCCCGTGGGGCCGACAGCGCCGCCAACCCGGTCTTCAGAAAGCTGCGAGCCTCGGGCTACGAGGTCTTTCCGGTCAATCCCAACGCTTCAGAGGTCGAAGGCACCAAGTGCTTCCCGAGTCTCGAGAGCGTGCCCGGAGAGCTGGATGGCATCGTGATCGCGACGCATCCCGACGTGTCGGTCGACGTGGTGCGTCAGGCCGTCGAACGCAAGGTCCGTCGCGTCTGGCTTCATCGCTCCTTGGGCCGCGGGAGCGTGTCGGCCGCCGCCGTCCGAGAGTGCGAATCACAGGGCATCCAATGCATTGTCGGGGGATGCCCGCTGATGTACTGCGAGCCGGTCGACTTCGGACATCGCTGCATGCGCTCGTGGCTCTCCTGGCGAGGACGCATCGGGACGTAGAAGCCGCTCTGAACCTGACAAGCACGGGTTCCGTTCGAGGAGTTAGACTCCTCGTGGTCTTCACCAAGCGCCTGCGCGAGGGCATCCGTCGCGGCGAGATCACCTGCAGCGTCCGGATATGGACGCGTCCCCACGTCAAGGTCGGCAACCGCTACCGCATGTAGGAGGGTGAGATCGAGGTAGCGAGCGTCCCGGTTGCGCGCCGAGCCTCAAGCCCGTCCCGGCGCCGCGCCTCCAGTAGTTGATCTCGCTCCCCTATCTTTCGCGGAGCGCGTCGATTTCCCTTACGCTTAGCCTCTGATACCGCATCGTGGCGTACTCATGCCTGAAATACACGGTCAGCTCCGGCCGCCGGGTCTCTGAGTTGCGCAGGAGCCTGGAGCGAAGAGCCAGCGTCGCCGGATCCGCTCCCACGGCGCAAGGAGCCATTCCCTTGCCCCAGTCGCCATCGTCGGTGTACTCGGTCACCTTGGTCCAGCTCCCGCCGTCCTTGCCGCCGCTCATGTCCACATAGAGCTCGAGCTTCACTTTCCGGGCTCGCCACCCGCCTCGAGCACGTTGCGCAGAACGTACTTCACACCCACGGGGACGCCGACGGGATATCCCTTAGACCAATACGGCGCGAGTCCGGCAGTGGGGTAGCCCAAGTCCGCGCCGTGGCAGGTCTCCTTTTCGAAGGCCCAGGTGCCCCTGAGGTTGATCTTGGCTCCCAGCCCGCGATCGTCGCAGAGCGTCTCCTCCTCGCTGGCAAAGCCGCCCGTGAACGTGCCGTGGTTCGTGCGGGCGAAGATCTGGGGACCGCTGTAGGAGACCCTGCGGCTTTCCGTCACCCGGGTGATGTAGACGGTGATCTCGAGGTTCTCGTCCCACTCGGTCTTCCGGTCCGGATCGTGCACGTACATGCGCACGACGTCTCCGTCCGCCGTGAGGGTTCCCTTGCCATCG
>JBGPYB010000079.1:0-21293 GCA_041493035.1 Vicinamibacteria bacterium
CCGAGGGGATGGCGAACTTCTGGCCGCCGAGGAAGTTCTCGTTGTTGTCGAGGCCGTCGATCATGTAGTTCGTGTAGAGCGAGTTCGCTCCGTTGATGCTGACGTTCGGCGCCTCGGGATAGAACCCGGTCGCCTGGGTGACGTTGGGCAGGCGGTAGAGGACCCGGGTGATGTCGCGGCCTTCCACCGGCAGCTCCTCGATCTCGGCCTCTCGCAACGTCGACGACACTTCGGCGTTGATGGCGTTGACAAGGGCGATGCTGTCCTCAGCCGTGACGATGACGGCCTCGGAAGTCGTGGCCTTCGGCGTGAGGGTGAGCGTGACGCTCCGGTCGAAGTTGGCGCGGAGCTGTAAGTCGATGACTTTCGCCTCGTAGTACGCATCGCTCTCCGCGACGCGCACGACGTACCTGCCAGCGGTCGAAAGCGGCTGGAATCGGGCCTTCCCCTGTGCGTCGGTCGAAGCCTTGGCGGAGAAATGGGTCTCGGGGTTCAGGACGACGACGTCGATTCCCGAAGAGGGACGCTGCGACGCGCCGTAGACCGTGACTTCGATCCCCGCCTGGGCGAAGGCGGACGAGGCGCCGACGGCGAGCAAGAGCAGCGCGGTCCAGGATGCAGCCGACAAGACAAATCGGAAGGAACGACGGGACATGACAGACCTCGTCTCGCTGGCGAAACGAACGGGAGCGGCCGCGCGGAGCGCGGGACCGCGAGAAGTTCAGGGCGCGGCGGCGAGGGGCGGGGCGCGACCGCGGCACGAGGCGAGGACCGGCGACCGGGGAGCGATCTCCTGGGGAAGGCGTGCGGGACGGCGGCGGATGGCGAGGAGCCGTTGGAGGTCGCTCCGACGATCGACGAGATCGGCGACAGGCGCCGGCCCGGCCGCGATCCATCGCTCCAGATCGGCGGGCGTGTCGAGATCCGCGAGGGGATCGAGGAACACGACGGTACGGCCCGCTTTCCGAAGGCCATCGACGAGCGTCTGGCGTGTGGTACCGCTGCACCAGCGGACGGCTTCGAGCGCGGCGTCGAGAGGGCGAGCGGCGGCCAGTAGATAGAACCCGCCGTCAGGGGACGGGCCGACGACAACGCGGTCCGGGTCTTCACCAAGACGTCCGAGGGCCTGCTCCAGATGGCGGACGCTCAAGCCGGGAAGGTCGGCGCCGACGACGATCGCGGGGCCGCCGTGATCGAAGCCTGACTTGAGAGCGTTGGCAAATCGCTCGCCGAAGTCCGCCCCGCATTGGGGGGACCAGGCGTCGTAGCCCGTCAGTTCCAAAGGAGCCGGCGAGGAAAGCTCGACCCGGCACCCCGCCAGCTTGCCGAGTCGCAACACGTTCTCGAGGCAGGTCCGCCGCAGGCGCATTTCCTCGGCACGCAGCCCTTCGGGAAGCAGAGGATGTCGCCGCGCCTCCGCGTCGGGGCCGAGCGTGAAGATGACCAGCGTCGGTTTGGCCGATATCGTCACTGTGGGCATTCTTGACGTGCTTCCCCGGCGAAGCAATCGCTCCGACGCCTCCCGGAATTCCCTTGACAGTTCGATTCTATATTTCTATACTTCTGGAAGTATGGAACTACAAGCGGCCGTGGACGCCCTCGGCGCCCTCGCCCAGCCCTCCCGCCTCGAGCTCTTTCGGGTCCTCGTACGCCAAGGACCCTCGGGGCTCCCGGCCGGGCAGCTCGCCGAACGCCTTGGCATCCCCGCCAACACGCTGTCGTTCCATCTCTCCCAACTGAGCCACACCGGCCTCGTGACCGGGCGGCGACAAGGGCGATCGATCGTCTACTCAGCCGATTATTCGGGGATGCAGAAGCTCCTCGACTTCCTGATGGAGAACTGCTGTCAGGCGGAAGGCGGAGAGTGCCGCCCCGCCAAGACAGGCGCGCAGAAAGAGGAAAAGAGTCATGGAAACGAAGGTGTCTCTGGCCGCAGGGCCCGAAGCCGAAAATCTCGTCCGCCAGGTCCGCGAACGATACGGACGCATCGCTGAAGGCAAGGAGAGCGGCTGCTGCGGACCGCAGAGCTCCGGGTGCGCGGCTCCGGAATCGGCCGTCGCCCTGGGTATCGGCTACAGCGAGCGCGATCTCGCCAGCATTCCGACGGAAGCCAACCTCGGTCTCGGATGCGGCGCGCCGCTCGGCTTCCTGGACCTGGCCGCGGGCGAGAGGCTCCTCGACCTCGGGTCGGGGGCCGGCCTCGACGCATTCCTCGCGGCTCCGCGCGTCGGACCGACGGGTCGAGTCATCGGTGTCGACATGACGCCGTCGATGATCGCAAAGGCCCGAGCCAACGCCTCGCGGATGGACCTGCCGTGGGTGGAGTTTCGCGAGGGACGCCTCGAGGCGCTCCCGCTCGAGGACGCCTCGGTGGACGCCGTGACCAGCAATTGCGTCATCAATCTCGTCCCCGACAAAGGGACGGTGTTCAGCGAAGTCGCGCGGGTGTTGCGTCCCGGCGGCCGACTCGTCGTCTCCGACATCATCTTGGACGCAC
This sequence comes from Vicinamibacteria bacterium, assembly GCA_041493035.1. Classification (GTDB taxonomy): domain Bacteria; phylum Acidobacteriota; class Vicinamibacteria; order Fen-336; family Fen-336; genus JBGPYB01. Next base: position 2,498 of record JBGPYB010000079.1, read on the forward strand.
CCTTGCCCGCCTCCGTGGCGAAGGACATCTACGCCTACGTGGGCTGCATCTCGGGTGCGGCGCTGCGTGCCGACTACTTCGCGCTGATCGAGAAGGCGGGGCTCGGAAAGGCCGAGATTCTACGGGACGTCGACTACTTGGCGACCCTCTGCAAGTCCGCGCCCGACGAAGTCGCGCGGTTCAAGGAGCGGACGGGTGTGCGTCCTGAAGATCTCTTCGGCAAGGTGCGCTCCGTGACCTTCCGCGCCGTCAAGCCGGCGGCCGATCGGCCCTGAGGGACGGCTACGGGACTACAATCCCTTCGTAGTGGCTCACGCGCATTCCCACGGCAGCGAGACGTCGGCCGAAGGCCGGATCACCATCGCCCTCGGCCTGACCCTGGCGGGCATGCTGATCTCGGTGGTGGGCGGTGTCCTCTCCCACAGCCTCGCGCTTCTGTCCGACGCCGGGCACATGCTGGCCGATGCCGGAGCGCTGGCCCTCGCCCTGATGGCTCAACGCGTGGCCAGCCGCCCGCGGACCGATCTCAGGACCTACGGGTCGCGGCGGGCGGAAACCCTTGCGGCGTTCGTGAACGCAATTCTGCTCGGCGTCGCGTCGGTGTGGGTGGTGATCGAGGCGGCGGAACGCTGGCAGCACCCGCTGGCGATCCGCGGGCGGTTCATGCTGACGGTGGCCGTCCTGGGTCTGGTCATCAACCTCGTGGCGGCGTGGGTCCTTTCGCGGGGGCACACTCACAACCAGAACACTCGCGCGGCCCTGGCCCACGTTCTCTCCGACGCCGCCGGCTCCATCGCGGCGATCGTGGCGGCCCTTCTGGTGCTGGCCTGGGGCTGGCAGCGCGCCGACCCGCTCCTCTCCGTCGTACTGGCGATGATGATTTTCTGGGGCGCCTGGAAGCTCGTGACGCAGACGCTGGACGTGCTCATGGAAGGGACGCCGCGAGGACTCGATGCAGCGGCCCTCGAACGCACGATCCGGGAGACTCCGGGCGTGTCGGGCTTCCACGACCTCCACGCGTGGACGATATCCGAGGGATTTGACGTCGTGACGGTCCACGTCGTCCTCGATGGAAAGTCCCATGGGACCGAAGTCTCGGAGGATGTCAGCCGGCGCGTGCACGACGCGCACGGCATCTCCCATGTCACCGTGCAAGCGGAGCCCCCACGGCCCCCCGTCCATTTCCAGCCCCTGTCCACGATCACCAGAAGGCAAGAGTGAGGAGACCAGGGAGGGATCGCTTGCCTGGGCTCCGCGGGGAGCCTACGATCAAAACATGGATCGCAATGGCGCGTACGTTCGCCTCGCTGTTGCCGTGGTGGCGTCGTTCTCGGTGACGTGCGGGTCCGTCACCAGCTCCACATCGAGCACTCCGCTGCTGGACCCGAACCAGCCGAGGACTCCCCCCGCTGTGTCGATCACCGCGGCAGGCGTCCAACCCGTGGTCGCCCACGTCGACTACCCCGTTACAGTCACGTTCACCAACAACGACACGGTCGCCCGCAAGCTCGAAAGCGCTCCGGAGCTGGGCTGGGACGACTGCCCCGAGATGAGGGGTCTCGAGCCCCTCAAGCCGGGGGAACATCGCGCCGTGGCCTTCGGCGAGAAGGAGGCCGTCTGCGCGTACCACGACGCCGGCCAGCCCGCGAACGTGGCGTTTCAGGGGTATGTCGTCATCCACTGACGGGTTGCGGGTGGCGCGATGGGCGGCGTGCTTCGTCCTGGCCTCCCTGGGTGCGACCCGAAGCGCGACGCCTTGCGACTCCGCCAGTTGCTCTCTCCTGACGCGGGGAGCGAACGTCCTCGTACCCAAGAAGAAGTTCCGCCTCGACCTGTCCTTCGGCTACAGCGACCAGGGAGTTCTTCTCCTAGGGAGCGAGGAGGTCGACACCGTCTACCGGCCTCGGGTGTCCCTCGAGCGCGAGACGATCATTCCGGGCTTCCATCGCGACATCGACGGCCACGATCAGGTCGTGCAGGCGGACATGGCGTACGGGCTTAGCGAGCGCGTCAACCTTGTCGCCTCGGTGCCCCTCGCTCTCTGGCACACCCACGACGTCGCCCACGGGCGCGTCGAGCAGGAGTACGGAACCGTGGGACTGGGCGACGCTCTCGTGGGAGCGCGGTGGTCCCTGCGTCCGCGCCGCCTGGTTGGGGGCTTCTCGATCAAGCTGCCGACGGGCCGTTACAACATCGGGGGAGAGTTCGGTGGCGGGATCCAGGACCCGACGCTGCAACCAGGCACCGGGGCCGTGGACTTCGTGGGATCGCTCCAATACTCGTGGCGCACCGAACGCCTGGGCCTCGGATATTCCCTGGCGGGCTCGTACCAGGCCACGACGACGAACGATCTCCACTATCGCTTCGGCAACCAGGCCATACTCACCGCCGGCGTCGCCCGACCCGTGACGAGCCGGCTCACCGCCTCCCTGCAAGCCAAGTACTTCCACCAGGACCGCAACCAGTACCTGGGCGTCGGCGTGCCGTCCACGGGCGGCCGGTTCGTCTACGTGACACCCGGCCTGCGTTTCGCCGCGCCGCGAAACGTCTCGATCTACACTTTCGTTCTTCTCGTGCCGTACCGTTACGTGAACGAGGCGCAGCTCGCGCCCAAGGCGGCGGTGCTCACCGGAATATCGAAGGTCTTCTGAAGTCCGAACGTTCGCGACGGAAGTGCGCCGAACCGATACGGCGTTGCAGGTTCCTTGCTACTCTGGGGTCGTGATCGAATCGGCGAAGGGCAGCTCTCCGCCCGCCTTCTCCTGGGACGACTGGTACGCCCTCGTGGGCGGCCGGTCCATCCGCATCGAGGAGGTGGACGCCTACCTGAAACAGATCCACGAGGACCAGTACAAGCGCTTCGACGGTGAGGTGGCCCCCGTTCGTCGTGAGTTCGCCTCCCCGGCGGAAGCCTCCATCGACCTCAAGACCAAGGCACTGGAGTTCGGCGCGGACGCCGTCGGGATCTGTGTCATCGAGCCCTCCGACGTCTACCGCGGGAAGACCGTCACGGAGACCTACGCCGTCGCCGTCGCACAGCGGATGCGCTGGCGCGAGTTCCAGGTGGTGCCGTCGCGGGAATCGGCCATCGAATGCCTGCGGATCTACTACACCCTAGGCGAGATGATCATCCGGCTCGCGGCCCACATCCGCTCCCTCGGCTACACGTGCAAGATCGAGCACCCGATCGGCGACAGCGATCTGCTCCACGTGCCCATCGGCCTGAAAGCCGGCTTCGGCGAGTTGGGACGCCACGGCTCCATCATCCACCCCAAGCTCGGACCGCTCTTCCGCATGGGCAGCGTGGCCACGTCGATCCCTCTCGCGACCGACAAGCCGATCGACGCCGGCATCGCGGCCTTCTGCGACACCTGTCGCGCCTGTCGCATCTACTGCCCCGCCGACGCCATTCCGGATCATCGAAGCCCCGAAGCCGGGAAGGACCACATTGGCAAGGACCGCTACGTCGTCGACACCGGCAAGTGCTTCCCGTACTTCGCGAAACACAACTACTGCTCCATCTGCCTCCCCGTCTGCGTCTACAACCACAAGGAGTGGGCGCGCGACTTCGAGGGCTTCGAGACGAAGCTCTTCCCGAAGGTGTTGATGCCCGAGGCCCCGCCACCGGTGGATCTCCCGGTGGGACAGCGACACACCTACCCCAAGATCCGCCGCGACTGACGGCGGGGCTCAGTAGATCTTGAGACCGAGGACGCGGCGCCAGACAGTCATGTGGCGGATCTCGTCCACCAGGATGAAGGCAGCCGAGAGCAGATAGTCCTTCGTCCGGATCTGGCTGATGAGGGCGCCGTAGGCGTCCTGGGCGGCGATCTCGATCGTCAACGCCTGCCGGATCCAGTCGTCGCCGGCGGCCACGGAGCCGACGAGGCTCTCCGGCAAAGCCTCGGGGGCCTTCCCGCCGCGCTCTTCGAGAATGGCAACCTGTGTGTCCCGATGCCCTAGGTGATCGCCGCGAAACTCGACCGCGTAGTGGCGCAGGCCTGCGGGGATCAGGCTGCGGCGTGTCCCGTGGTCGTAGATCGCGATCGCCTGATTCTCGAGCGCCACAGCAGCCGACAGGATCGCGAGGTCGGCGGATTCGCCGCGCGGCAGCGCGCTGGCCGTTCCCTCGAGCAGGCCGATGATCGCCGGCGCCACACCCGCCGCACGCGCGAGGTCCAGGACGATCTCCCGCCGCGATCGCGGCAGCGACACTTCAGCCACGTGCCGCCTCCGCCTCGAGCCAGAGGTCGATGACCGTCAGGTGCCGCGCCAGGTCGATCATGTTGCGAGCGAGTGCGTCGACGGCGGCCGCATCTCCGAGAGCCGACAGCCCCTCGGCGTGAGCGTAGACGAGAGCCTCCTGCGCGGTGCGTAGCCCGTCGAGCGTCCGCTGGTCCTTGGAGGCCGGGGAAACCGGCGGCGCCGTCAGCCGCAAGCGCTCCCTCACGATCGCCCGGACGCGGCGGTGACGGGCGTGGTCTGCCAGGAAGCTCGAGGCGAGTGGGCGCGCCGACGAAAGGCGCCCGGCGATGGCTTCGAGGCGCGCCGCAACGTCGGCTTCGAGAGAATCGATCGCGTCCAGGACCTCGGCCGGGCCCGAGTAGTCCTTGGCCTCGGCGCGGGGCGCTCGGGCGAGCCAGGCGAACGGGGCCAGGGCGAGCCCGTGCAGGAGCGCCCGGCGCGACGACGCGGTCTTCACCAGTGGAAGCCGAGGGCAACGCTCGCCGTCTGGAGACGCGCGTGAGTCCCGTCGGAAGCGGTGAAGCGGTATTCGAAGTTCAGTGATTGGCCGGGAGAGAGACGGACCTCCAATCCCACGGCGGCGTGGGCACCGAGATCGATGTTCCCCTGCCCTGTCGGCGTTCCACGATCGGTCAGCTCCGGGGCCTGGGAGGTGAGGCCCGCGATGAGAGGAGCGCCACCGTCCGCCGGGTCCTGACGCGTGATCGTGACCAGGACGTCGGCCCCGACGCTCAGATAGGGTCGGATGTGCGCGTGGTCGAAGCGGGTCAAGGCGTACTTCAGCGCGAAGGGAGAGAGATGCAGGAGACGGAGGCGCGTTTCCACGGAGCGCGTGACAGGAAGGGGACCCGCGAGCGCTTCTCCGGGCGACGCGCCGCGGGCCAGGTTCAGTTGATACGCGAGGGTGTCGGTGAGGTTGAACGGATCGCTCCTCGCGACGCTCAGTCCCGCGAAGATCTCGTACGACAGCTTCCCGCCGGGCACGCGACGCAGTGGAAGGTTGATGTAGCCGCCCAGCTCCACGCCCGGGCCGACCTCGTACGGGTTCCACGAACCGCCGGCGAAGACCGCGACCTCGGCTCCGATCCTGCCGATGTCCGGCAGCAGTTCGTGCACCGTCCCCCCGGCCTCGGTTCGGCCCGAGGTCGGCGGAGGGGGACCGGCCGCTTCCTGCCCGGCGGCGACACGGCCACTTGCCAAGAGGAACAAGGCGGCGATCGTGCGGCCGAGAGTGGCCCTGGCTCTCATCGTGCAAACTCCATTCTATCGGATACGTCGCCACACCCTGCTTCGGATGGGTCGATCTGAGATCCTCTCGGCGCACGCACTCTTCGCGATGGCAAGTGGTTGCGCCGATCCGAGGTTTCGATAAGATGCTGGCCGTAGTCGTTCCCAGTCTCTGGAAAATGATCTCTCCTCAGTCGCTGCTGCTGCTCAGTCGACTTGCCGCCGGGGACCTCGAGGCCCTCGGAGAGTTCTACGATCTCTACGCGGGGCTCGTGAACGGCCTGGCCCTCCGCATCCTCCGCGATGCGTCCGACGCCGAAGACGTCGTCCAGGAGGTGTTCGTCCAGGCGTGGCGCCAGGCCTCGCGTTTCGACGCCTCGCGTGGAACCCCCGAAGCGTGGCTCTGCACGATGGCGCGGACCCGAGCCCTCGACAAGCTGCGGCGGAAGGTCTCGCGCCGCGAGGATCCGGAGGAGTCGGCGCCGGCGCCCACCGCCACACCGAAGAGCGCCGAAGCCATTGCCGTGCGCAAGGCTCTCGGCGGGCTCTCGGCGGACCAACGCCGCGCGTTGGAGCTGGCGTACTACGAAGGCCTGACGCAGACCGAGATCGCGGCGCGCCTCGGCGAGCCGTTGGGCACGGTGAAGACCCGCATCCGGACCGCCATGATTCGGCTCCGCGAGGTACTGGGGCCTTTGCCGTCATGAGCGAAGAACGCTTCCTCGAGCTGGCCCCTCTCGCCGCTCTCGGGGCCCTGGACGGGGAGGATCTCCGAGCCTTCGACGAGACCTTGCGCTCTTCTATGCTCTGTTGCGCCGAGTTGGCGGCTTTCGAGTTGGTCGCGGCCCGCATTCCGATGGCCCTCGATCCGGTGGCGCCTCCGGCCGGGTTGCGGGAGCAGGTGTTGGCGGCGGTGGCCCCCGCCGGCTATGGCCGCGCCACCGCGCCGCCCAGGTCATGGCTCTTCCCCACCCTCGCCGCGGCCGCGGCGGTGATCCTGGGCCTCGGCTACGTCCTCGTCCGCGTGGAACGGGATGCCGCGCGCCGGGATGCCGCGGGCGCTCGCTCCGGCCTCGAGGCCCTCGGCCAGGAGCTCACCAAGGCGCAGATCGAGATGGCCACCCTCCGGAAGGATCTGGCCCGCGAGAGGGCCGTGCGAGAGCTGGTCTCCCATCCCGACTCGCGCGTCGCGCGCCTCGCCGGGCTGCCAGCGGCGCCCAAAGCCACGGCCCGTATCGTGTGGATACCGGAGAGCCGCGAAGCCGTCCTCGTGGTCACCGGCCTTGGACCTGCCCCCGCGGGAAAGGCCTACGAGGTCTGGGTGATCGCCCATGCGGCACCGGTGCCCGCCGGAGTCTTCCAGGTGGCCGCCGACGGGTCCGCGGTCTTCCACCTACCGGTCGTCGATGACACGGCCCGAGTGAGGACCTTCGCGGTCACACTGGAGCCCGAGGCGGGGACGCTGGCGCCGACCGGTCCGATGGTCCTCGCTGGCGGAGCGGGATCGTCCTAGGCCACCGCGGCCGAAATCAGGAAGCCTATGACCCTCGGCTCTCTCGCCCTCCTTTGCTTGGTCGGCGCTCTCGTCAGCGCGGTCGCCGCGCCGGCCCTCGCGCTCCGTGGACACTCCCGCGCGGCCTGCGGGGCCATCGTGGTCCTGGCAGCTCTATTGCGGGCCTACGCGGGTAGCGATCCGTTCCTCCACGAATGGGACGAGCGCTTCCACGCTCTCGTCGCGAAGCACTTGATGTCACACCCCCTGCGGCCCACGCTCTACGAGGATCCGGTCCTGCCCTACGACTACCGGAACTGGTTCGAGAACCACATATGGCTCCACAAGCCGCCGTTGGCGCTGTGGCTGATGGCCCTCGGCATGAAGCTCGCGGGGGTGAACGAGCTGGGAATCCGGCTGCCGAGCCTGCTGCTCTCGACGGCGAGCGTCCTGCTGACGTGCCGGATCGGCCACCGGCTGGTGGGCCCGTCGGCCGCGCTCCTGGCGGCGTTCTTCCACGCAATCAGCGGGCTGTTGATCGCCCTCGCGGCGGGCCGCACCGCCACCGATCACGTGGATACCGCCTTCCTGTTCCTGTTCGAGCTGGCCGTCCTCCTGAGCCTGGGCGTCGCAAACCCATCGTCGCCAGCGCCAAGCGGGCGCGGAAGCCCATGGCGCCGCGCGGTCGCTGCGGGCCTCGTGCTCGGCCTGGCGCTCCTGGCCAAGTCCTTCGTCGCATTCCTTCTCGTTCCTCTCATCATGGCCTTCGACTGGGCTCGGGAGGTCCCCGGGCACGCCCGCCGGCCCCTTGCGCGGATCGCGGCGGCTTCGGCGGTGGTCTGCCTCCTGGCCCTCGCGGTCTGGGCCCCCTGGCAGATCTACGTCTCTCGCGCGTTCCCGGCCGAGGCCGCGTGGGAGACCCGCTACAGCCTCGCTCACGTGCTCGAGCCTCTCGAGACGCACGGGGGCGGCCCGCTCTTCCACCTCTGGCGCATGCCGCGGCTCTTCGGCGAACTCGTCTATCTGCCCCTCGGCTGGTTCCTCTGGACGGCGATGCGCCGCGGCGCGGAGCGATCCAGGATCGCGCTCGCGTTGTGGCTGGTGGTGCCCTACGCGTTCTTCTCGCTCGTGGCGACCAAGATGCCGGCCTACGTTATGGTGAGCGCGCCGGCCGTGTTCATGATGGCGGCCGACTGGTGCTCGCGGCTCTGGGCGGCGCGCTCAGGCCCCAGGGGACGCGTGTGCGTTGCCGCTCTCGTCCTTATGATCGCCCTCCCGGTTCGCACATCCATCGAAGGGCTGAAGCTGTTGCGCTCCTCCGAGCCCCACCCCACCTGGGCGGCACAGCTCAGGGACCTGAAGGACCGCTGGCCGGGCCAACGCGTGGTCATCTTCAACAGCACGCGGCCGATCGAGACCATGTTCTACACCCCGTTCACCGCGTATCCCTCGGTGCCGTCGACCAACCTGGTGCGGGAATTGACCGGAAAGGGCTACACCATCGCGGTGTTCAAGGGGCGTGAGCTGCCACCCGAGCTCGAGGAGGCGCCGGGAGTAACGCTCTTGGGGCCCTAAGCGGCTAGCCGTTCGGCGAGCAACCAGGCGGCGAGCGCGTGGCCGGCCGCGTTCCAGTGCATGTCGCCCAGGGGCAGATAGAGATCGCCACTCCCCGCACGGAAGCCGGGCAGCAGGTCGACACATTCGACACCTTCCCGCGCGCACCATTCGAGGATGCGCCTGTCAGGCTGCTCGAGATCGAACGCGCGCCGCTCCAGGCCGAGGTCGAAGGCCACCGCGGCCCACTCCGACTCGCGCACCTGAAAACGCTGGGGGAAGATCGCGACCATGAAGCGGACGCCGTTCGTGCGGCAGTCCCGAGCCATCTCGCCCAGGTACGCCAGCGTGTCGCCAAAGGACTGCTCGACGAGCGGCAGGGGTCGCGCGGAGAAGAAATGGCCGAGGGAGTGGCCCGGGTCGAACAGGTGGACCCTGCGCGGGCTGTCCTCGTACCACGGCCGCAGTCCCTCGGGCCGCAGCGCGAGGAACAGGCGCCGGTAGCAACGCCACGCCATCAGGGAGCGGTGCAGCTTGACGGGCAAGAGGCGAACGTAAGACGACTTGAAGGCCTCCGGCGGCAGGCTCGCGTGGTCGAGCAAGTGCCCGGACAGTCCCCGCCGAGCGATCCAGCACTGCGAGAGGTCGTTGCCCAGGGTCACCCCGGCGATCAGCGCGTCGGGATGGAACTCGAAGGCGTGGCGGTGCGTGAGCTCGGCAGCAGCACCGGGATAACCGGCTCCCGCCACGAGGACCTCGACGTTGCGGCCAGTGCGCCGGCGCAACTCATCCTCGAGGCGCTGCCCAACCGTGTCCGGCTGGTCCATGCGGTAGCCGGTGACGAAGCTGTCACCGACGAAGTACACCCGTAGGGTGCCGGCAGCTTTGTCCCTGGTCAGTTGCCGAGTCGTCCTGAATCCGTTCTGGTCGGTGACGACCGTTGCGGCGCCCTTCTCGCCCACGACGCGCAGGTTCAGGCTGGGCTTCAGGAAACCCGCCGAGCCGTACTCGCCCATGATGTCGCCGTAATCGGCCAGACCCGCCGGCGCCCGCCCTTCGAAACGGCCGACCGCCGAGAGCAGCGTCTCGGCGAGCAGGAGGCCAAGGAAGCCGGCCGCGAGCGACAGCTTGATCTCCGGACGGGCGCCGGTCCGCCACCCGAAGACCAGCAGGAAATGCGCGCCGACCGCGGCGACGGAGCCGTCGCGTCCGAGCAGCGAGGTGAGCGGGTGCGTCACCAGCAGGACCACCACGACCGCGAGGTGCGCCGCGACGAGGAAGCGTCCGCCGACGCCGAGCAGCCAGCCGCTGGTCAGGAAGAACGCGGCGAGAAGCAACCAAAACTCCGGCGAGAACGGCTCGAGAAACGTGAAGGCCGCAATCGGTGCGATGGTGAGGATCTGGAGCAGGCAGAGCGCCCACGTGCACAGCAACACCGCCCGCCGAACCGGTGTCAACGGGCGTCCGCGCGCGGCGCGCGAGCCACGTAGAGGGTCGCTGCGATCCAGGCGGCGACAGCGACGGCGACCACGACGTTATCCATCCCCCCGGCACGCTCCCAGCTCGGCAACGTGCGCACGAGCCACTCGCCGCCCAGCGCCTCGGCAAAGGCCGCGCGGCCGGTGCCGTTGGCCCACATGAGCATCGGCCGCTGCCAAAAGACCACCGCGAACGCGACCTGGGCCAGCCCCAGCAGTGGGCCAAGAACCCGGGCCCGCGGGGCCAGCATCGCGGTCAGGACGAACACACCGAGGAAGGGCGCGATGGGGACGAGGAAGCGCGCGGGGGTCGAAAACCCGCCGCGCCAGCCGTGGACGTTGATCGTCGGCGCGAGAATGCTCAGGAAGTAGGCGAGCGTCAGCGCCCCCATTTCCGACGCGCGGCCCGGCGCGGCGCGCCAGAGCAGCCACAGCCCGGCTGGCGCGAGGGCGTAAACGGGGGCCGCGGGGAGGAGGCCGTGCTCCTGGTCCAGCCAGAGCCCGCCGGCGCGTCTGGCCGCCTCGGCCAGGAAGGGCCCAAGCCCGGGCCACGCTCCCATCGCCGCGTGAGGGTTCGTCAGCCAGGTGCCCCAGAGGTGATGGTTCAGAGCACAGCGCGCCGCAGCTAGCGCCAGGAAGCCCGCCACGGCGCCGGCGCTCGGCCCCCGCGAGGGCCACGTGCGGCGCACGATCAGCGCCAGCAGGACGAGGGAAATGGCCACATTGCGGGCGTGGACCAGCAGCAGCAAGCCGGAGAGCGCGCCTAGGGCTGTTGGCCACGCCGGGTCGGAAGAGACACCGGACCCCCCGCCCGGCGGCAGCCGATCGACGCGACGGTACACGGTGAGGGCGATCAGCGCGCTTGGGACCTCGGTCATGAAGGCGAAGGAAAGTCCCAGGACCGGAACCGAGACGGCCCACAGCACCGACCACACGAACGCAGCGCCCGGTCGTCCGGTCACCGTCAGCGCGAGATCGAAGAAGGCCGCCGACAGAAACGCGGTCGCCACAGCCATCATGATGCCCACGAGCTGCCGCAGCGCGATCCAGCGATCCAGCCGGGCGCGGCGTCTCAGCCACTCAGGCAGGCGCGGGGCGAGGTCGGCCCCAACGTAGGCCGCCGCGAAGGCCGGCGCCGCGATAAGGGGGAGACCCACGTCATGGACCGGGCGGAGGATTCCGCCGGCGCCTTGACGTACGTGAGCCCCCGGCCGCAGCGTGCCGTTGAAGATCGCGTTATGAGGATCGTCATAGTCGTTAGCCAGGTCCAGATCGCGGTCAAAGGCCAGGGACCGGGCGATCATCATGTAGTGAACGGCGTCGCCGGCGCCGGCGAAGTGGCCCTTGCTCAAGACGCCGAGCAAGACGGCGAAGACCGCCAGGCCGGCGAGCCGGCGGAGCTTTCGGGGCTCGATGGCATCCAACCGCTCGACCAGCATGGCCCCGCTATTCTAAGCTGACGCTAGCGAGGGGCGGCGCTTGGGTCGGCCGAGGTACGATGTCCCGCGTGCAGCCAAGCTCGGACCTCTGACGTGGCCGAACGTCCAGGAGCCGCTCCGACCTCGCGGGGCCTCTGCCTCGTGGCGCTTGCCGTGTTGACCGCGGCCATATACGGTCCGAACCTCCACGACTACTTCCTCGGCGACGACTTCGACCTGATCGGCTCGTTGTACGACAAGCCGGCGACGTATTTCCTCCGCCTGCTCGCCGACAACGCGAGCGGCGACGCCTGGAAGACCTGGGGCCTGGACGCCGCGCAGGGGCGCGGCTATCTGCGGCCCCTCCACATCTGGCTGCTCAAGCTCGACTCCCTGCTCTGGGGCACGAACCCCCTGGGCTTCCACTGGACCGCCACGGTCGCGGCGATCGCGGCGGTGTGCACCGCCTTCCTGATCCTCGACGAACTCGGCGTGGGGTCCGTGTGGGCGTTCGTTGGCGCCGCAGCTCTCGGCTCTCACCCGATCCTGTCGACGATCGTTCCGTTCATCGCCGCCCGGGAGGAAACGATCACGACCGCGCTCTGCCTTGCGGCCTTTCTGTTCTTCCTGCGATTCCGCCGCGGTTCGTCACCCGTTTGGCCGCTCGTGCTCTTTGCATTGGCGCTTCTGACCAAGGAGACGGCCGTGGCGTGGCTGGCGCTTCCCCTCGGTCACGACGTGTTCGCGGGGACCGTTCCCGCGACGAGTGTGGAACGTCGACGAACTCGACGGTTCTACGGCGGGCTGGCCGGCCTGGTCGCCGTGTACCTGGGATTGAGACAGCTGGCGTTCGGAAATGTCGTCGGCGGCGACGGCGGGCCGACGAACTATCTCTCGGCGAGTGCCTTCGTCGGTTACCACTCCCAGTTCTGGCACCACCTCCTCGGTTCGCACCTCTTCGATCGCCACGGAGTCCCGCTCCTGCCCTGGCTGGCGGTGGCCGCCTTCGCTACCCTCCTGGGATTGTCGCTCCTGGTCCAGGACGCGGAGAGGCGGACATGGACGCGCCGGGCGCTGTTCTTCGGTCCTTATTGGTACCTCGCGGCGACCGCCCTCTTCTACGGCACGTACTACGACGACCGCCACCACAGCCTGCCCCTGGCCGGGCTGGCCCTCTTCTTCACCCTCGCGGCCGACCGGGCGACGGGCGGGTGGGGGAAAGGGCAGAGCGCGCTATTCGCCGGCTTCGCCCTCGTGGCGCTGGCGTGGGTGCTTTTGCCCGCGACCCTCGGGAACGCCCGGGCATTCTGCGAGGCGAGCCGCGTCACGGCACGCGTTCGCGAGGACATCGAGGCGATAACGAAGGGCCTGCCCGACGGCGGCGCCGTGCTTCTCGTCAACACGCCGCAGCGGGAGGACCCGCCCTACTACTTCGGCTGGGGCCTCCAGGCGGCCCTCGGGCGTCCCTTCACACCGACGGACGTCGCACGGCGCCTACGCATTGTCGACCGCCGTAGCCTCGCGATGAATCGCTCGAGCGCTCCGATGCCGAAGCGGTTCGACCTCGAGATTCGGTTCAGTGAGCGGCAGCTGGGCAGAGTCGAGCGCGTCTTTCGACCTTGATGCCCGCGTAGACCGCTCACTCGCTCACCACGCTGGGGGCGGAACGCCTGAGACCCCCGCTCGCTCGCAGCCGGTGCCAGCCGACTCGCAACCGCGTCGGAGACTCAACAGCGGGAAACAAGGGAAGGTGCAAGGGTCCCGTGTCTCCGCCCGCTTACTGGCTCTCCGTCTTGGTCGCTGCGGCGCGAGAGCTAGCCCTGAAGATCAACCGCACCGCGCCGATGCGGATCTCGTCACCGTCCTTGATGGGCTCCGCGCGATCGATGCGCCGGCCGCCGAGGAAGGTCCCGTTCTTGCTGCCCACGTCTTCGATCACGGCACCTCCGGACACCACGCGAACGCGCGCGTGGCTCCGCGAGACCCTCGGTCGATCGAGCACGATGTCCGCCTCGGAGCCGCGGCCGATCACGTGCTCGCCCTCGGCCAACGGGAACTCCCGGTCTGCCGTCAACAAGCGGCAAACGGGCTCGGCCAACACCGCGCCGTCGGCCTCGGCGGGCTCTCCGGCGAACGCGTAGCCGTACTTCCGCACCGTTCGAAGATGGCGCGGGCGGCGCGCGTCGTCCCCGATCGCCTTGCGCACGTCGAAAGCCAGCGTCGTGAGGGTCACATCGGAGACGAACGTCTTCGGCCACAAGCGATCGCGTATCTCCGCCTTCGAGACCGCTTTCGGCCGTTCGCGCAGCAGCAGGTCCAGTAACTCGTAGGCCTTCGGCGCCAAGTCCACGCGCGTCCCCGCCCGATGCAGCTCGCGCGTGTCCGTGTCGAGGACGCAGTCGCCGAAGCGCAGCCTCATAGGTCGCAAACCGAAAAGCAACGGAGATCCAACCCTACGCCAACGCCCCGCGTGCGTCGGCCGCCGATCTTCTCCCCTAAGAGCGGGAGGAGACGATGCGGGAGATCGCGATGGTCGTCACGCTGGTGTTTGGCGCGGCCGCGTCGGCGTTCGCGGGCCAAGCCTCCAACGTGCGCTTGCGCAGCAAGGCGATGCGGGAACGCGTCGCGCAATCGGTGAAGGGAGCGGCCGAGCGCATCGAGCGGCCCGCCTGCGCCGCCGTCCTCGACGAGTTCGAGGACGGCTCCGGCCGGAATCTGCGCAAGAGCCTCGAAGCCGTGGGCGTTTCGCCTGCGGAGTATCTCAGCCGCATCTCCTTTTACGACGGCCTCGATCACGATCGTTGCCGCACGCCTGGCATCCTGGCCGTGACCGAGCCCGGCAGCCATGTCGTCCGCGTCTGCTCGCGCTTCTTCGAGCAGGCCGGTCACGACCCGGCGCTCGCCGAGGCGACCACCATTCACGAGGCGCTCCATACGCTCGGTCTCGGCGAGAACCCTCCTTCCAGCCAGGAGATCACGGCGCGGGTGCTCAAGCGCTGCCACTAGACTCGCCTTCACCGCAGGCCTTCCGCAAGGTACAGGGTCTGGAGGAGGGAGTGGTAGGAATAGGCATAGGCGCGTCCATCCGGTGTCGGAATCACCGCCAAGATGCCCATCACTCCCGTGGGATCAGCCGGCATGATCTCCTTCCAGAGACGCCTCTCGCCCGTCTGGACGTCGATCCGGTCGACTCGAGCGGGAAGGGTGTTCGATCGCTGCACGAACAGCCAGCGGCCGTCCGGAGTCCAACGCCGCGGCGCATCGCCGTCTTGACGTCCGGGCACGGACCGAGCCTCACCTCCCCCAACAGGAAGGACAACGAGGCCGGACGCCGTCCCCAACGCTGCGACCCACCGGCCGTCCGGCGACACGGTCACGCCGCCCCATCCTTCCTGGGCCGAGAGCGGGACCGGGGGCTTGTCATCGAGCTCCCACACGTAGAGCCTTGCTCGCTTCGGTTCCTTGCCCGCTGTGATCACGGCCCTCTTTCCATCGGGTAACCATTGAGCATCGAAAAAAGTCGAGAGGGCCGGGTGGCGAAGCTCTCGAGGTTCGCCCGGTCCAGTCGGAAGCAGGAGAAGGTGGTCGAGCTCGCCCTTCGCAGGCGTGGCCAGCGCCCAGCGTCCATCCGGAGAGAGTGACGTCGGTTCGCCGTCGCCGAGGCGCACGGCAGGCGAGCCATCGGTCCGCTTCAAGTAGACCGCGCCCCGACCGGCCTCGCCGCTAAACTCCTCGAGAAGCAGCGAGCGGCCATCCGCGGACAGGTCGGCCACGATGGAGTAGTCGAGCGCCGACAGGTCGCGCTCCCGGCTCTCTCCCGGCACCAACGCCATTGCAGCGATGCGCTGCAAGCCCCGGCTCACGAGGGCGCGACCTTCGGCGTCGACGTCCTGAACGAAGAAGTCCCCGAGGACCCGAGCCACAAGCCGCGTGCGTCCCGAGAGATCGACGGCATGGAGTGAGAAGTCCTCTTCGGCCCGCGCGGCCGCGAACCAGATCTCTTGTGTCCGCTCGCACCACCCCCCGAGGGCCCACCACTGCTGCCATCCCTGGGATAGCACCCTCCGGTGTCCCTGCGTGTCGATGAGGGAGATCGCGAACGGCCGCGCCTCCACGGGCAGGTTTTCGAAGACTGCGAGGCTCCCTGACGGAAGGAAGCGGATTGACTGCACGCTGCCCGTTGGCTCGTAGAGTACTTTCCCTATCGGGTATTCGAGGCGCTGGCGGCCATTTGCGAGGCGGACAACGGCGAGGTCGCGCCCCTCCCGGTCCCACTCTGCGATCGACACATCGCTGAGCAGTTCCCGGGGCGCGCCCCCCGAGAGCGAGACCCGCGCCAGGGTTCCCGCCGGATTCGCGCCGAAGGAGCCCCCAAGCCTGACGGCCATCTCGCCGTTTCGAGAAATCGAGTGCAGGCCTCCCTCAATGCCGAGGGGGCGCGATTCATGACTTCCGATCCGCATCGAGTAGAGCTGGCTCGACCCGCCGTCCCAGGCGGCGGTGTACACGATCGTTTGCCCGTCGGGCGCGAAACGCGCCGACAGGATCGTCCCCCGCCGGGACGTGAGCTGCGTGTAGGATGGCGTGGCGGGAGCGTTCGACGGCAGGCGAAGGGCGATCGCTCCGGCCACGACGAGCAGAGCGGCTGCGATGGGCCAGCGCCCCAGCATGCCTCGACGCGGGGGAATTGGCTCCTCTCGCGGCGCGGCCAGCGCCTCCTCGATCTCGATTCGAGCATCGCCGATGTCGTGGAGGCGATGGGTCAGGTCGCGGGTAAGGCAGCGACGCAGAAGCGTCCGAATCGCGGTGCCCGTTCCGCCCGGCAGCGCCGTCCAGTCCGGCTCCGCCGTCAGCACCGAAGCGATCGTGTCGGACGTCGTTGCCCCGGCGAACGCGCGGCGGCCCGTCAGCATCTCGTAGAGCACACACCCGAAGGCCCACACGTCCGTCCGCTTGTCGACGGCCTGGCCTCTCGCCTGCTCCGGGCTCATGTAGGGCGCGGTGCCGAGAATCGCGCCCTCGCGCGTCGGAGCCCCGGTCTCCGTGGCCACGTGGGAGTCCGCGTCGGGCTCTGCGCTCTCGAGCGCCTTCGCGAGGCCGAAGTCGAGCAGCTTCACCTTCCCGCCCAGTGTTAGCTTGATATTCGATGGTTTCAGGTCGCGGTGGACGATGCCCTTCTCGTGGGCGGCTTCGAGGGCTTCCGCGATTTGCCGCGCGATCTCCAGCGCTTCACCTTGAGGCAGGGCGTCGCGGTCGAGCCGGTCCGCCAGGGTTCGTCCCTCGACCAGCTCGAGGACGAGAAAGCGCACACCCTCTGACTGCTCGAGCCCATGGATTGCTGCGATCCCGGCATGGTTGAGCGCGGCCAGCAGACGCGCCTCGCGCTCGAAGCGAGCTACGCGCTCCGCGTTCGCCGCGAAAGCCTCAGGCAGGACCTTGATCGCGACGTCGCGCCCGAGCCTGGTATCCCGCGCTCGGTAGACTTCGCCCATGCCTCCGGCGCCCAGAGGCCCGATCACTTCGAAGAGGCCCAAAAGACGGCCGGATTCGAGGGTCATGAGTGAATGGCCGATTGTCACACGGGCGCAGGCGGGGTGCCATGCGGGCTCCGCTGTTGTCACGCATCGCCGATTGCGTCAGAGTGCTCGCCGATGGACAAACTGAACCAGCCCGGCCGGGTCATCTTTGCCCTTGCCATCGCGGCCATCGGGGCTCAGCAACTCATCTACGCCGATTTCGTGCCGGGGCCTTTGATTGCGCCGCCGTGGCTGCCGTGGCGCACATTCTGGGCGTGTCTCTCCGGTGTTGCCATGGTGGCTGCTGGCATGGGCATCGTGACAAGAAAACAGGCACGTCGAGCATCGATCCTATTGGGCGCGCTCCTCTTCGTCGTGGTGCTGCTCTTTCATCTGCCCGGGCCGGCGGCGATTCTCCGAGATGGGACGGCGCGCACTCGTGCGTTCGAGGCCCTGGCCATGTGTGGAGCGGCTCTCGTCCTCGCCGGGACTCCGCTCGTCACGCTCGGCCGTCTCCTGTTTGCGCTCTCGATGGTCGTCTTCGGCGTTCAACATTTCATGTACGCGACGTTCGTGGCGACATTGGTACCCGCCTGGATTCCGGGTCACTCGTTCTGGACGTACTTGACGGGAGTGGCCTTCGTAGCCGCGTCCGTGAGCATCATCGCCGGCCAGAAGGCCCGCCTGGCGGCGGCTCTGCTGGGGCTGATGTTTTTCCTCTGGTTCGTGCTTCTTCACGCACCCAGAGTCGCTGAGCGGCTGCGCGAAGGGAACGAGTGGAACAGCGCGTTCGTCGCTCTGGCTTTGTGCGGCGGAGCCTGGGTCCTGGCGGGGACCTCGCTGAAGCAGGTTTATCGGCAGTAACGGGCCCGGTGTAACATGCCCCGGTGAAACGGTTCGTCGTCGGGATCACCGGCTCCACGGGCGCCGTCTACGGGATTCGCCTCCTCGAGAGGCTGCGCGCGCTTCCCGACACGGAGGTCCACCTCGTCATCAGCGCGCCGGGGAAGCGCACCCTGGTCGAGGAAACCGACTGGACGGTGCAGGATGTCGAGGCCTTGGCGCACGTCGTCCACGACAACAAGGACATCGGCGCCTCCCTGGCCAGCGGCGCCTTTAGGACGGCGGGGATGGCGATAGCCCCTTGCAGCATGAAGACGGTCTCGGCTCTCGCCAACTCGTACGCCGACACGCTCATCGCCCGCGCCGCCGACGTGCACCTCAAGGAGGGGCGTCCCCTCGTGGCCGTCGTTCGAGAGACACCGCTGCACGTGGGCCACCTGCGGCAGATGCTGGCCCTGGCCGAGATCGGGGGCGTGATCCTTCCGCCGATGCCTGCCTTCTACACCCGGCCCAAGACCGTCGACGACATCGTGAACCACACCGTTGGGCGGGTTCTCGACCACCTCGGCCTCCCGCAGGACCTCGTCCCTGAGTGGCCGGGTACGGGGCGCGGCGCCTAGGTAGGTGCCTGTCCGGGTAGTGCCGATGCCGAACTCGTTCTGGAACGAGTAGGTCATGGCCACAAGCGGCCACCAGGGATGAACAAAGGACTACAGCGCTGGTGGAGACCGGGCTGGGAATCGAACCCAGCAGCGCGGCGGTCAGGCCGCGCTCGACGGGTTTGCAGCCCGCGGGGAGCGCCAGCTCCCGCAACCGGTCGTTATCGAGCAAGGGGGCGCTGCGGCGCGCCCCCTTGAGAACCCCCGCTCGCTCGCGGGAATGAATCCCGCTCGCTCGCAGCCCGTGCCTACAAAGCGCGAAGCAGACGCTGAGCGCGAGGACTCGGCGCCGCGCCGACGAGCTGGCGGTGCCACAGAGTGCGCAGCGTGCGAGAGATTCAACAACGGAGAGAGCGGAGGTGGA
>JBGPYB010000127.1:0-13658 GCA_041493035.1 Vicinamibacteria bacterium
GCAAGAGCGCGTTCCACCACAACATCGCCGCGAGCACCAGGAACATCGGCCCGGACTGAAGCAGCGTCGCGACGAGGACCAGGGCGAACATGATCCGAGGCTGGAAGTACAGCCCCTCGAAGTGCATGTTGCAGGCGTCGCCGGGCTCCTCGGGAAAACCCTGCTGGCGCATAAAGTTCGTGACGACCCGGGAAGCCATCCCTGTCCCCCTCGCTCTTCTCAGTTTACAGCGGGGCTGCCCCGCCCGGCTCGACGAATATCCGCACCTGGCGTGGCCGGACGTACAGCTTCTCCCCCGTGGCCGGGTGAAGGGACTCGAACAGCTCCCGCGACGTCTCCACCTGGACGATCCTATCGTCCCCCGCGGCCAGCTCGAGCTTCACCACGGCGCCGGCGGTGTTGGCGTAGCGAAGGGTGGCCCAGAATCCGCCCCCCTCTCCCTCGGTGCGCACCACCTCGAGCTCGTGGGGTCGCGTGTAACCGGCGGCCGGGCGTGACTCCGCGTGTGGATGCTCCGGATAGTCGAGGGCCAGGGGGCCGAGGAGAGCCTGCCCCGACTCCACTCTTCCGTGGAAGATGTTGACGTTCCCGAGGAAGCCCATGACGAAGGGAGTCGACGGGTGATCGAACACCTCCTGGGGCGTGCCGACCTGCTCGACGCGCCCCTGGTTCATGACGACGACCCGGTCGGACACCTCGAGGGCCTCTTCCTGGTCGTGGGTCACGAAGACGCTCGTCAAGCGGATCTCGTCGTGGAGGCGCCGCAGCCCGCGCCGCAGCTCCTGGCGGACCTTGGCGTCGAGGGACCCGAAGGGCTCGTCGAGAAGCAGCACCCGTGGCTCCACTGCGAGAGCGCGGGCGAGGGCGACCCGCTGCCGCTGGCCCCCCGATAGCTCCGAGGGACGACGGTTCGCCAGCCAGTCGAGCTGCACCAGCTTCAGGAGGCTGCTGACCTTCTCCCGGATCTCCCCTTCGGAGGGGC
This sequence comes from Vicinamibacteria bacterium, assembly GCA_041493035.1. Taxonomy (GTDB): domain Bacteria; phylum Acidobacteriota; class Vicinamibacteria; order Fen-336; family Fen-336; genus JBGPYB01. Next base: position 983 of record JBGPYB010000127.1, read on the forward strand.
GTGCCGCGCGGGGCCGAACCTTTAGGCCGAAGGCCACGTTCTCGAAGACGCTCATATGGCGGAAGAGGGCGTAGTGTTGGAAGACGAAGCCGACGCCGCGATGACGGGCGTCACGCTCGGTGGCGTCTTCGCCCTCGAACAGCACCTGGCCCCGGTCGGCCCGCTCGAGACCCGCGATGATCCGGAGGAGGCTCGTCTTCCCGGAGCCCGATGGCCCGAGGAGGGCCACGAGCTCGCCTCCGGGGAACACGAGGCTCACGTCGTTGACCGCCGTGAAGCTCCCGAACCTCTTCGTGACGCCCTTGACTTCGATGGACATGGTCAGCCCTGCTCCTCGGCCACGGATCCCGGAGTGCGCTTCTCCGTCCGCCATTCGATCACGCTCTTCGCGACGAGGGTGACGAGGGCGAGGAAGGTGAGCAGCGAGGCGACGGCGAAGGCCGCTTGAAAGTTGTATTCGTTGTAGAGGATCTCGACGTGGAGCGGAAGCGTGTTGGTCTTCCCGCGCACGTGGCCGGAAACGACCGACACGGCCCCGAACTCTCCCATGGCTCGAGCGTTGCAAAGGATCACGCCGTAGAGAAGCCCCCACTTGACACTCGGGAGCGTCACGCGCCGGAAGATGGTCCACCCTCCAGCGCCGAGGACCCGCGCCGCCTCTTCCTCCTCGATGCCCGCGGACTCCATGACCGGAATCAACTCACGCGCGACGAAAGGAAAGGTCACGAAGACCGTGGCCAGCACCAGGCCAGGGACTGCAAAGACGATTTTCACGTCGTGAGCGCCGAGCCAGGGACCCAGATAACCGAGGCGGCCGAACAAGAGAATGAAGATCATCCCCGAGATCACCGGCGAGACGGCAAAGGGAAGATCGATGAGGGTGATGAGGGCGCTCTTGCCGGGAAAATCGAACTTGGCGATGGCCCACGCCGCGACCAGGCCGAAGACCATGTTCAAGGGGACCGCGATCACCGCCGTGAGGAGGGTCAGGCGCAACGCCGAGAGGGCGATGGGCTCGCGGATGGCCGCGACGTAGGCGTCGAACCCCTTCTGAAACGCCTGCCCGAACACGGCCGCCAGGGGCACGACGAGGAAGAGAGCCAGATAGGCGAGGGCCACGATCGTCAGGCCGACGCGAACGCCGACGGGCTCGGTGAGGTTGCGCGGCCCGCTCGACCGGCGATTCTTCACGGAGACGGTTGCAGCCATGGCGCGCTCTCCCTCAGTGCGACGCGAGTCGGCCGCTCCAGGACTGGAGCCGGTTGATCCCGAGGAGCAGGATGAACGACGCCACGAGCATGACGACGGCGATGGCCGTGGCGCCCGCGGAGTCGTACTGTTCGAGCTTCGTGATTATCAGCAGAGGCGAAATCTCCGTCTTCATCGGCATGTTTCCCGCGATGAAGACGACGGAGCCGTACTCCCCCACCGCTCGGGCGAAGGCCAGCGCGAAGCCGGTGATCCAGGCGGGCGCGAGACCCGGCAGGATGACGCGCAGAAACGTCTGCCCGCGCGTGGCACCGAGGCTCGCGGCGGCCTCCTCCACCTCGGGATCGAGGCTCTCGATCACGGGCTGGAGGGTGCGGACCACGAACGGAAGGCCGATGAACGTCAGCGCCACCATCACGCCGAGAGGCGTGAACGCGACCTTCACGCCGGCGGCCGCCAGGGGACGACCGAGCCATCCGTTCGGCGCGTAGAGGGAGACGAGGGCGATACCGGCCACGGCCGTCGGCAGGGAGAAGGGGAGGTCGACGAGGGCGTCGATCAGACGGTGACCGGGGAAACGGTAGCGAACGAGAACCCAGGCGACGACGAGGCCAAAGGCGGCGTTGATCGCCGCAGCCACGAGGGACGCGCCGAAGCTCAACTTGTACGACGCGAGGACACGCGGCGCGGTCACCGTCGCCCAGAAGAGCGACGGCCCCAGGGTGGCGCTCTTGAAGAAGAGAGTCGAGAGCGGAAGGAGAACGACGAGGCTCAGGTAGAAAAGCGTGAAGCCAAAGGTCAGCCCGAAGCCGGGCAGCACGCTGTGCTTCCTCCACGTCGCCTTCATTCCGATTCAGAACCTCTCGTGATACTGGCGACTACTGGCTCGGCTGGTAAATCCGGTCGAACACACCACCGTCGGCGAAATGGGTCTTCTGGGCTTTTTGCCAGCCACCAAATGCCTCGTCGATCGTGACGAGCGTGAGCTTCGGAAATGTTGCGGCGTACTTCTTGGCCACCGTCTCGAGGCGGGGCCGGTAATAGTGCTTCGCGGCGATGTCCTGCCCCTCGGGCGAGTAGAGGTATTTGAGGTACTCCTCGGCGACAGCGCGGGTCCCCTTCTTGTCCACAACCTTGTCCACCACCGAGACGGGGGGCTCCGCCAGGATGCTCTGAGGCGGCACGACGATCTGGACCTTCTCGGGACCCAGCTCCTTGACCGCGAGGAAGGCCTCGTTCTCCCAGGCGAGGAGGACGTCACCGATCTCGCGCTGAACGAAGGTGGTCGTGGACCCTCGGGCACCCGAGTCGAGAACCGGAACTTGCTTGTAGAGGTCGGTCACGAAGGCCTTGGCCTTGTCTTCGCTCCCTCCGGGCTGCTTCAGCGCGTAGGCCCATGCCGCGAGGTAGTTCCACCGCGCGCCCCCCGAGGTCTTCGGGTTGGGGGTGATGACCTGGGTGCCTGGCTTCACGAGATCCCCCCAGTCCTTGATCCCCTTGGGGTTCCCTTTGCGAACCAGGAACACGATGGTCGATGTGTAGGGCGAGCTGTTGTGCTCCAGGCGCATCTGCCAGTCCCTCGGCAGCAGACCCGACTGGGCGATGGCGTCGATGTCGTAGGCGAGGGCGAGGGTGACGACGTCGGCTTCGAGGCCGTCGACGACGGCTCGCGCCTGCTTCCCCGAGCCACCGTGGGACTGTTGGACCTCCACGGTCTTCCCGGTCTTCTGCCGCCAGTACCTGGCGAAGGCGGTGTTGAAGGCCTGGTACAGCTCCCGGGTCGGGTCGTAGGAGACGTTGAGCAGGGTGACGTCTGCGGCCGAGGCCGAAGCCGCCACGGTGGCCAGGGCCGTGGCGAGAAGGACGCTCTTGAGAGGGGCTTTCATGCTCCTTCTCCTAGAACTTCAACTCGGAGCGGATGAGCAGCGCGCTCTCCGGCGTCCGATCGGCACCTTTCGCGGCGCCGCCTGTGAATGTCGTCCGCTCGAAGCTCACAACCTGCTTCACGTTCTTGTTGAGGTACCAGTTGAGACCGACGCCCCAGGCCGAGGCCTTCCTTGCCGACTTGTTGATGTCGGCGAAGCCCTTGGCGAAGCTCTCCGGGCTCGCTTCGAATCCGTTGACGCGAGCCGCGAGCTGCAAGGCGCCCCACCGCCCCTTGGCGGGATCGAAGGGCTTCTTGATCTTGACGCCTTCGAAACTGGACTCGTCACCCGTGAGAGAGACCGAGAGGGTCGCCTGCCAGGCGTGGTTGTCGAAAGCGAAAGGGCCGCTCGTGGTGGTCGTCGCCGGCGTCGTCGCCGTCGCCGTGGTGGTTGTGGTCTTCAGAAGTTCGCCCTTGGACCTGACGTACTCCGCGAGAATGCCGAGGGGGCCCGAAAAGAACGCGAGCTCGGGAGAAACCCGAGTGCGCGTCCCCGAGGGTGCGACACCGGTCGCGTAGCTGAAGAAGGTGTTCTGGCCGCCCGTCCTGTAGCCGGCGACCGTGGCCGCGGGCCCCGACTGGTTCTCGGTCGAGCCGGAGATGCCGAAGCCAAGGCCCTTGAGCGGCGCGCGCCCCGTCTTGAACGGATAGAGGAAGAGGCGGCCCACCAGCGCTTTGCCATCGTTGACGTCGAAGTCGACGCTCGCTCCATCGGGGGTTCCGTCGAAGATGCCTGCCGCGTACGAGAAGGCGCCCTTGGCGAGTTCCCCTTGGATCTGCACGCCGACGTCGCGGTTGGACTCCAGGCTCGCCGGGAGTGCTCGCTCGACGAAGGCGGTAGAGGCGTCGGCTTGCAGGCGCTCGACGCCGATGGGCGGCTTGTACTTCCCGATCTTCACCGCGAACCTCGGAGACGTCTTTGCCGTCAGGAACGCGTACTGGATGACGGTCGTGCCGGCGGCGAAATCGGGGGTGAGGTTGAACTCGAAGTACTTGGCGACGGTGCCCTGGAAGATCGGCCGCGCCCTACGGATCAGAAGGTTGTTGGTGAGGGCGTTGTCGCTGTCCGACAGGAAGAAGCGGCCATCGAATTGCACCAGGCCTTTGAGTTCCAGCTTGAAATCGCCGCTCTCGGATTTGATGGCGAATCCATCGCTCGAGGCGGTCACCTCCACGGGCGACACCTTCGGTTTCTCCGCTTTCGGTGCGTCTTCCTTGGGCTCTTCGTCGGCCGCACAGGCTGACGTCACCGGACCCATCAAAAGGGCGGCCGCTACGACAACCACCACGCGTCTCTCGAGACCGTTCACTCGCTCGTCTCCCCGGCTCTGGACCCGTACCGGATCCCGCGCACGGCTTCGATCACCTGACGCTCCCAGGAATCGCCCGGCGAACCCGCATTATCTTGTATTCCTACTCGCTTACTAGACATGATGACACTCTATGCCGGAGTCCGGGAGGTGGCGCCCCGCCTCCGGTTCTTCCCCCGACGGCCGGCGAGCACGCGGCGATTGCGCTCCACGACGTCGGCCAGGCTGGTGTGGTCGAGAATCGCCGCCGCGGCATTGCGGACGTCGAGGAACAGATCGAAGAGGCCCCCGTGGCGCGGCTCCGTGCGCACTCGGTGGGCCAGTTCGACGGCATCGCCAAATGGAGCGAGGGGCCCGTCCAGGATGCGAACGACGTCACCCACGAGGATCTCGGTGGGCGGGCGACGCAGGCGGTAGCCCCCTTCTCGGCCGCGCTCGCTGCTAACGATCCGCGCGTTCTTCAAGGTCACGAGTATCCCCTCGAGAAACTTCTCGGGGATGGACTCCTCGTCGGCGATCTGGTGGATCTTCACGAGGCCCCCGTCGTAGGCCTCCGCGAGGTGGATGAGGGCCTTCAGGGCGTAGAGTCCGCGGTGAGAGACTTTCATTCCTCCATTCCTATCGACTCAGTAGAGTATAAGTGGCGACACACCGGTGTCAAGCGCCATGACACGGGATGTCGCCTAGAACCCCCTGCGGCTGTCAAGAAGGATCGTGACCGGCCCCTGATTCACGAGGGCCACGTCCATCATGGCCCGAAAGGTGCCCGTCTCGACACGAAGGCCCGTCGCGCGGAGACGGGCCACGAAGTGCTCGTACAGCCGGCTCGCTTCCTCGGGGGGCGCGGCATCGCTGTAGCCCGGGCGGCGACCCTGGCGGGCGTCGCCGTAGAGGGTGAGCTGCGACACCACGAGGGCCTCCCCCTGCGCGTCGAGGAGCGAGCGGTTCATCTGCTCCGCCTCGTCGGCGAAGATCCGAAGGTGACTGACCTTGTTGGCGAGGTATTCGGCGTCGGCTTCGGGATCTCCCCGCCCGACCCCGAGAAGAACCACGACGCCGGGGCCGATCCGGCCCACGACGTCTCCCGCGACGCGAACGGACGCCTCGGCTACCCGCTGCACCACCGCTCGCATGGAGGAACGCTACGGGACGTCCCTGCCGGGCGTCAACCGGACCTGGACGCCGGCCGCTTCGTCCCGTGACCCTGGTGTCGGGTGCGGGTCGGACATAGGCTGTGGCAGGGGAGGCTTCCTGGTGATTCGCCTATCGACGCTCACCGTTGCTTTGGCCGTCCTGACCACCGCACCGCCGGCCTGGTGCGCGACCGACGGCTCGGACGCCGATCGCAAGGCCCGGCCCTGCGCCTATTCGACTGAGGCGCAGCAACTCGATTTCTGGATCGGGGACTGGGCGGTGACATCGAGCGGGGCGCCGGCCGGCGAGAGTCACGTCGAGAAGATCCTGAACGAGTGCGTCATCTTCGAGAACTGGACCGGTGCCCGCGGGCTCTCGGGGAAGAGCTTCAATATCTGGGACGGAAGCCACAAGGAGTGGCGTCAGACGTGGGTGGACTCGTCGGGCTCTCTCCTCGAATTCCACGGAGCGTTCGGCGACAAACGGATGCGCTTCGTCGCCGAGGCCATTCAACCCGGACCCGACGGCCAGCCGCAAAACACGCTGCAGCGGATGACGTTCTTCGACCAAGCGGGCACGGTGCGGCAGCTCGGCGAGCAATCGACCGATGGCGGCAAGACGTGGACGGTGAGCTACGACCTTCTCTACACCAGGAAGCCCGCCCACTGAGCGTATGATCCCGGGGTGTCCCCGCCCGAGCGAATCGGACGTTACCGCGTCCTCAGCGTGCTGGGCCGGGGTGCTATGGGCGTCGTCTATCGCGGCGTCGACGAAGGCCTCGACCGCGAGGTCGCCGTCAAGGTCATGTCGGGGGGCGCGGGCGCCGATGCCGATGCGCGAGCGCGCTTCAAGCGAGAGGCCCAGGCGGCTGCGCGGTTACAGCACCCCAACATCGTCACGATTTACGAGCTGGGCGAGCACGAAGGAGCCCCCTACATGGTCCTCGAGCTCCTCGATGGAGTGGACCTCCAGCAGGCCATCGAGGCCGGCATCCGCCCCGACCCCAAGGCCACGCTGCCGGTCGTGTTGCAGGCACTCGCGGGGCTGGGGCACGCCCACGACCACGGCATCGTCCATCGCGACGTCAAGCCTTCGAACATCTTCCTCCCGGCGGGACGGCCCGCGAAGATCATGGACTTCGGCGTGGCGCGCCTCGGCCAGGGAATGACGTCCACCGGGTTGGTCGTCGGGACCCCCAACTACATGTCGCCGGAGCAGGTGCGGGCCGGCCCCCTGGACGGCCGCAGCGATCTCTTCTCGGCGGGACTCATCCTCTACGAGCTGGTCACCGGCGAGAAGGCCTTCCGCGGCGATTCGGTGATGGCGCTTCTCTACAAGATCGCTCACGAGGATCCCGACCTTTCGTTGATCCCGAGCGGACCTGAGTGGAGCCGTCTGCGCGCGGTCCTGGAGCACTCGCTCGCCCGGGACGCCGACCAGCGCTATTTCGACGCCGATGCGATGAGCGCCGATCTGGCCGGGGCTCTCCTGGAGCTGGGGGGTTCGCCCGAGTGGGCTACTGCCACGGATGTTGGCCGGCGGGTCCGACCGGCGTCGTCCTCGGTGGACATGACGCTCGGGACGACCGCGCCAACCGTGGCGGCACCAATCGTCCTGGGAACCGCGCCCCGCGCGGAGCCCCCCGCCCCAGAGCTGCCGGCCCGACCGGCGGATGTCAGGCGGCGCTCACCATGGATCCTGGCCGGCGGGATCACGGTGGCCGCGGTTGCGCTCCTGGCCTTCGGTCTGATGACTGTCCGGCGAGGCGTTCCTGCGAACCCGTCCCCGTCGGTCTCCGCGCATTCGTCTCTCAGTCCACCCCCAGTCTCCAGCACAACTTCGGTCGTTCCGTCGCCAGCCTTGACGGCCGCGCCCACAGTCTCCACCATGACCACCCCGCGTTCGGCCGCACCGGCGACGGTAGCTCCGGCCACGATCCCGGCGGCGACCCTCGGCCAAGAGCCCCAGCCGGCGAATGCTCGGGTCGACAAGGCCAACGACGATCTCGAGAACCGGCGCTATGCCCAGGCCCTTGCCGAAGCTCGCGCCGTCCTCAAGCGGGAGCCGGGGAACGCCGAAGCGCGCACGATCGCGGAGGAAGCCGAGGCCGGGCTGGTGATCGAGGAGGCCGTGCAGCGGGCGCGCGAGGCCCTGAAGAAGGGGAACAAAGAGGAGGCGATGGAGGCCCTGAAGAGAGGTCTGGCCGTCAACGGGAACGAGGCCCGCCTCATCGCCCTCTGGCGCGAGGCGACGCAGTGACTTGCCCTACACGCGCGACGCTGATTTGCGTTACCATGGCGCCGCTCCCAGGGAGGCTGGGGCCAAGGTCGCCAAGGAGGATCCGCCCATGACCTACGTGATCGCAGAGCCGTGCGTCAACACCAAGGACACCGCCTGCGTCGAGGTGTGCCCGGTCGACTGCATCCATCCCAAGAAGGATGAAGCGGACTTCGAGGCCGAGACCAAGCTCTTCATCGACCCCGAAACCTGCATCGACTGTGGCGCGTGTGTACCCGTCTGCCCTGTCCAGGCGATCTTCCCCGCGGAAGAAGTGCCGGAGAAATGGGCCGCCTACACCCAGATGGAAGTCGACTGGTACGCCAAGAAGAAGGGCTAATCAGCAGCCGATCGTGACCTTGGCCGGCTCGGCCGCCCGGCCGGGCCGGTGCAGGCTGTGCGCCCTGCTGCTATCGCCGGAACAAGTGCTGGACGGTGATCCGCATCGTGACCGGCACACCACGCAACGTGGCGGGCACGAAGCGCCAGCGCGAGACCGCGGAGAGCAGGGCGTTGTCGAGAATGGCGCCCGCTGACTCGACGACCGCAGAGTTGATCACGTCTCCCACCTCACTCACCCACAGCTCGACGACCGGGCACCCTTCGAGACCTGGGGCGAGCGCCTCCGTCGGGTAGGCGGGCGTGCGACCCGACAGACGACGCGGCGGCGTGACGTCGGGGCCGAAGTTGACGAGCTGACCGGGCTGAAGGCCCGTCGAGGCGCTCTTGGGTGGAAGCGTGACGCTCACCACCTTCAGCGGCCGATCCGGACGCACCTCGACGGCGATCGACACCGTCTCCCGACCTTCGGCTTCCATCCGCACGAGGTGACGGCCGAAGGGAACGTCGACCGCCGGGAGCGGCGAGCGCCCGACCGGCTTGCTGTCCACGTGGACCAGAGCCCCGGGGGGATCGCTTTCGAAGAGAACGGCGCCTTCCGAATGGGTGGCGGGTGGAGGCGGCATGACCACGGTCTCGCCCATGCGGTGCGCAGCCGGCGGCTCCGTAGGGACGTCTCCCCGGACCGTCGTGGCCTGCGCCGAAGACGGCGGAGAGCCCTCCCCCGAGGCATGCACGATGGCGAGATCGTGGATCGGCCGCGTGGCCGCCTGAAAATCGGTGGCCATCTCGCCGGCGCGGGCGTAGCGCTCTTCGGGGCGCGGGGCGAAGGCTCGCGCGAAGACTCCGTTGAGTTCCTCGGGGAGGCGAGCGTCCACCTCTCGGGGCGGTACGTGGGAGCCGTGGACGACCCGCGAGACGACCTCGGTGATGGTCTTGCCGGGGAAGGGCGAGCAGCCCGTGAGGAGCTCGTAGGCCACGGCCGCCAGGGAGAACACGTCCGCGCGCCCATCGACGCGCTCCCCCATCATCTGCTCAGGCGCCATGTATCGCACGGATCCCACGACGGTCCCCACGGCCGTGAGGTTGCTCGTGTCGAGGCGGGCGACGCCGAAATCCATGACCTTGACGCCACCGTCCTCGAGAATCATCACGTTGGCCGGCTTCACGTCCCGGTGGACGATGCCGTGGCGGTGAGCATAGTCGAGGGCCTCGGCCACCTGATGGACGACCCCCGCGACCTGCCCCACGGTGAGTAGGGCGCGATCGCGCAGCCAAGCCAGGAGCGATCGCCCCTCGAGGTACTCCATCACGAGATAAGAGGGCCCGATGTCGTAGATCTGGACGATGCCGGGGTGGTTGAGGCGGCCCGCCGCCTCGGCCTCGTGGCGGAAACGGGCCCGGTATTCCTCCCGCTCCGGCGGGGTCATGAACTCCGACTCCTTCAGCACCTTGATGGCCACGGGACGCGTCAGGCGCGGGTCCACGCAGAGATACACGACGCCCATGGCCCCGGAGCCCAGCTCTTCCAGGACCTGGTAGCGACCGAAAAAAGCGGGAGAGGCGTTTTCGTTCGACATCTGTCTTCCGGGGAGGGGCCGAGGCCTGTCACTTTAGCATCCGTGCTACACTCCGCTCAACTCACACAAGAGATTGGACCATGGCGACGAAAGAGCGTCGGCACGAGTCGCGGATGCCGTTGACGCTGCCCCTGCGCGTCCAGGGACACGACCCCGACGGAACACCCTGGGAGGAGATGACGTCGAGCGCGGACGCCTCCTTCGGTGGAGTCGCCTTCAACTTGAAGCACCCCTTGGAGATCCACCAGGCTTTGCACCTGCTCCTGCCCCTGCCGAAGACGTTTAGGCGCTACGACCTCAGCGAGCACTCCTACCGGACGTTCGCCCTCGTTCGCGACGTTGCCCCCGGCAAGGGTTCGGCGCGCGTCGGCGCCTTCTTCCTCGGGCGGCATCCTCCCCGCGACTACGACAAGAACCCGGGAGGTCGATACCTCCTGCCTACCGACGCGCCGCCGCCCCCCAAGGAGCGACGTGGCTTCCGGCGCGTGGAGAACGTCTTCCTGAACCTGAGGCTCAGTCGCGTCGTCGAAGAAGGAAGCGCCGGCCAGGAAGAAAAGACCGTCGCCGAAAACCTCTGCAAGGCCGGAGCGCGAGTCATGACGACGTTGCCCCTGGCCAAGGGGGAGATCGTCGTCCTCGAGGAGATGGGGGGAGACTTCCGAACCCGTGCCGAGATCCGCAACGTCTACATCGGCCAGGACCGCGTCCCGCGCCTCAACCTTCGCTTCCTCGACCACGAGGCGCCCGATCGCCTCGTGGCCGCCCAGTAGCATCGCTTCGCCATGAGCCGGAGAACGCCGGCCTCCGACTGCTACGATCTCTCGTTCCAGGGGAGCTATCCCGTGGCCGAGCCCGGCGAGGTGGCCCTCGAGGACTACGCCCGCGAGATGAGCCTCGCTCGCGAGGCTGAGGCGATAAGGGACAGCGCCGATCCTTCGCGAGTGGCCGGGGTGCACGTCTGCGGCCTGGGTGCGGCCCTGACGAAGGCGATGATCACCGACATCGAGGATTTTGCCCGGGGCCTCGTGCCGCCGGAACGGGGCGGCCTCGGATGGAGCTGAGCCGGCGTATGATTCGCCGAACGGAGGACTGATGGCCAACTACCTGAGGTTGTCGCGCCTGTATCTGTTGCTGTTGGCGATCGTGACGCTCGGGCGCTGGTATCTGGGGAACGTGGCCCATGTTCCTTACGAAGTCGGAACCGACAAGATGAGCATCGTCATCCTGACGCTCTTCTCGTCGATCTTCTACGGCGCCTTCTGCCGTCGGTGGCAGGGGTTCGGAGTCCTCCAGGCACTGACCCTCGCGGCGCTTCTGGGCTTCATGAGCCAGATCGTGGTGCTGCTCTCGACGGTGTTGTCCTACGGCCTCGGCGTCGATTCCTACTTCACGAACCCTCGTGCCCTCCAAGCCGATGGGCCCCTCAGCCTCGGCGCGGCCCTCGTGGTGCGTGCGCGGGGACTGCTGGGCAACACCGTTGGAAACGCCATAGCGGGGATGATCGGCTGGCTCATGGGGGGCTTGCTCCCCGAGCGCCGGTAACGTCCCGCGATCACTCGGCCAGACGGCCGTGGCGCTTCAGGATGGCCAAGACCTCGTTTATGGGGAGCGCCGGGAACGTTTTCCCGCGAGGCCCTGTCATCGTCCGAGCGGCCACCAGAGCATTGATGATCGCCTCCTCGGTCGCGCCGATCGTCGCTTCGAAGAGCGGGTCCATCCGGTTGTTCGGAAGCATCTCGAGGCTCACGGTTCCGGTCCTCTGGCCCGCCCGCGGGTTGGCTGTGGAGAAGGCGATGAAGATGTCTCCCGAGTCGTCGGCCCCGATCCCGCCCGCGCGAGCAAGACCCAAACCCGCGCGGCGGGCCAGGCGCTTGAGCTGGTGCGGCATCAGGGGAGCGTCTGTGGCAACGACGACGATGATGGAGCCGTCCTTCGCCGAGCGAGGGCGAGAGCCCGCGAGCAGCTCCAGCCCCACTGGGACGCCCGCGATCTGGAGGAGCCGTGTTCCTTCGCCATAGACGTTGGACTGCACCAGCACCCCGACGCTGAAACCGCCGTCCGCTCTCGCCAGAATGCGTGACGACGTCCCGATGCCGCTCTTGAAGCCGAAGGCGCGCATCCCAGTCCCGCCGCCGACGCTCCCCTCGGCCACCGGCCCCGAGGAGCAGGCGTCGAGCGCCTGGAAGACATGGGCCGGCACGATGGGCTGTGAATAGAGCGGGTTGAGGTCGCCCGACCAGGTTTCCGCCACGACCGGCAGCGACCAAGCCTCTTCTTCGTCCCCGTCGGGAAGCGCGACGGGGCCGAAGTGTTCCGCCGCGTAGCGGATCACGGCGTCGCGCACGACGCCGACGTTGTTCGTGTCCGTGATCACGATGGGCCCGTCGAGGAGACCGGATTCCTCCACCCAGTGGGTCCCGGTCATGTCACCGGCTCCGTTGAGCACCGAAGCGCCGGCGAAGCAGCGTTGCAGGCCGGCCCGACCCTTGCCGCGCGGAAGGATCGCCGTCACTCCCGTCCGCACCGAGTCCCCCTCGATGAGGGTCGTGTGACCGACTTCGACACCGGGGACGTCGGTGATGGCGTTCCACTTCCCCGGGGTGCTGAAAGCGAAGGGTATGCCGAGGTCGCGACCACGAGGTCCGGCCGCGAGCGCCGGCAGAGCCAGCGCGAGAACAAGAGTCGCCGTCGGGGTTCGAATCATGAGAGCCTCCCGGAGCGGGGAGCCTAGCCCAGGCGCGGACGCCGGGCAACGAGAGTCGGCGCAGTTCGGCGCACGTCGCTCTTGACAGTCTCCGGCCGCCTTTGCTACGGTCGAGGCCGAACTAGTTGCCGTTCCTCTGGCGTTCGGAGGGGGCTTGCTCATGGTGAGCGGCTTTCGTTCGTGGGCGCGCAGTCGACGA
>JBGPYB010000027.1:0-37155 GCA_041493035.1 Vicinamibacteria bacterium
AACGAAGGCGCCGGCGCCAGCGATGATCAGCAGAACGGCGACGATGCGGGCGCGCGCGAATCGAGACATCGGCCTATCGTGGCCGACGGTCCGGGGTGACGCAAGGCACCGCCGCGTTCACGGGAGACCGTCGAAGGAGCGGACCACACGGTGCGAGGATTGGACCGGGAGCGCGTCGCGGGCCGCGAGCGCCGTCTCCATTCCCGCGGCGCGGGCGGCGTCCAGCTCGTCGGTGACGTCGGAAACGAACAAAACGGCGGACGGTGCTGCGGCAAGGTGCTCGGCGATGCGCCGGTAACTACGCGATTCGCGCTTCGGACCGGTCGTCGTGTCGAAATGTGCGTCCAACAGGGGCGTCAGGTCGCCGGCCTGGGAATGACGGAAGAGAAGCTGCTGGGCGAGGACGCTCCCCGACGAGAAGATCGCGATGCGCCTGCCTTCGTGGCGCCATCGACGGAGGGCCAGGGGGACGTCATCGTAGAGCTCTCCACGCAGCGCACCGTTGCGGTACCCTTGCTCCCAAATCCGTCCCTGGAGCGCCTTCAGACCCGTCGACTTGCGGTCCCGATCCATCAGCCAATGCACGTAGACGAGGACCTCTGCGGCCGAACCATCTCCCCACTCGGGCGGTTCGTTCCCCTGCTCCCCATCGGACGCGTTCTCCGCTCGAAGGCGGGACAGGTCGTCGGCCACGGCGGTATCGCCCAGGTACGTCGCCAGGAACGTTCCGGCGTGGGCTCGAGCAAACGGAAAGAGGGTGCGGGTCACGAAGTCGACGGGCGTCGTCGTCCCCTCGACGTCGAGGAGGAGCGCGTCGATCTTGCTCAGAGCGTCGCAGCTCCCGTCGGAATCCGGGCGAGACCGAGGCAGACAGGCTCGAACCCCGCCTCGGCGCCGCTCTCCGTGTAGTGGGGGCTCCACCCGGCCGGATCCTGGAAGAGGCGGATGGCGCGGATGTCCTTGGTTGCGCAGAGGTCGAACCAATGCCACGTCCCCCGTGGCACCCGGATCAGGTCGCCCGCCTCGACTTCGATCGCGAGCACCTTGCCGACCTTCGGGCGCACGTGAAAGAGGCCGCTGCCGCGGACGATGAATCGGACCTCGTCTTCATCGTGCCAGTGCTCGCGGCTGAACTTCGCCAGCATCGCGCCCAGGCCGGGCGTTGCCGCGGTCACGTCGATGACGTCGGCCGTCACGTAGCCGCCGCGTGCTTTCAGCCGGTCGATCTCATCTTTGTACGCCTCGAGGACCTCGGCCGCAGGCGCGCCGAATGCCACGGGATGCGACGGCTCCCAACGTTCATAGTCGATCCCGACTTCGGTCAGCCGCGCTGCCAGCGCCGCGGCATCGGTGATCGTCCGCTTCTCCTCGGGAATCCTCAGGACCGCCATGTGCTCCTCCCCACCACTTCCAACAGGAACTCCAGGATCTCGACGTGGCGGCGCACCTCGGCCACGTCACGACCCCATGTATAGAGGCCGTGCCGCCGGATCAGGAAGGCGTGGGCTCCTGCTTCGCGGCGCAGCATCTCCTCGATCTGTGGTGCCGCGCCGACCCAGTCCTGGGTGTTCTCGAGGATGGGGATCCACTCCCGGTGCGCGTGGGTGTCGACTCCCGCAAGCCCCTTCAGCATCTCATATCCCTGGATCGCGAGGCCCCCGGCGGCCGCGTGGGCGTCGGAGAGAAGCGTACTCCAGGTGGAGTGGGTGTGGGCCACGGCCCCGGCGCCCGCGGTGCGCGCGATGGCCACGTGGACCGCCGTCTCGGCCGACGGCCGCCCCGAGCCTGAGACGCACTGGCCGCGTCCATCGATCTCGAGTATCGCGCCCGCCTCCAGTGCCCCCTTGTCCGCACCGCTCGGCGTGATGGCGAGGCGCAACGGCTCGCGCTCGAGCACGGAACTAAAGTTCCCGCTCGTCCCATGGACCCAACCCCGCGAATAGCAGAGGCGACCGAGGTCACAGAGTGCGGCCACGATGGGTTCCGCTGAAGGCATCCCATGATTGTCGGGCCTTCGGGGCTGCGAGACAAGACTCTCGAGACCCGCAAGAGGCAGCCCCGAGACACCCAGACCGGGGCCCGCGGATAGAATGCGGTTGGTGCCACGCTTCTCCATGATCGTCCCCGCGTACAACGAGGAGGCGCTTCTGCCGCGTCTCCTCGACTCGATCGACGCAGCGCGGGCCGCTTGCTCCGCGGGTGCGGCCGAGGTCGAGGTGATCGTCGCCGACAACGCCTCGAGCGACGCAACCGCCCGTCTGTCCAAAGCCCGCGGCTGCCGCGTGGTGACCATCCCGAAGCGCATGATCGCCGCGGCGCGGAACGGCGGGGCTGCGGTGGCGCAGGGCGACATCCTGTGCTTCATCGACGCCGACTCCGTCATCCATCCCCGGACCTTCGACGTGATCGAGGCGACGCTGGCGTCGGGGCGGTACCTGGGCGGGGCCACGGGCGTGACGATGGAGCGCTGGTCTCTGGGAATCGTCGTGACGTGGATCTTCGTGATCCCCCTGGTCTGGCTCGCGAAAATGGACACCGGTGTCGTCTTCTGCCGCAGCGAGGACTTTCAGGCCGTCGGCGGCTATCCCGAGGATCGCCTCTTCGCCGAGGACGTCGCTTTCCTTCTCCGCTTGCGCCGGCTCGGTCGAAGCCGCGGCCAGCGCCTGGCCAGGGCAACGGCCGCCAAGGCCGTGGCCTCGGCGCGGAAGTTCGACGAGCACGGCGATTGGCACTACTTCGCCATGATGGCGCGGGCGACACCCAGCCTGCTGCGGGGGACGAAGGCCGCCCCCGACTGGGCGCTCCGATACTGGTACAAGCCGCCCCGCTGATGGGTCTCCCCTTCTCCCTGCTCCTCACGCTTGCGAGCGCGGGCTCCGGCGTCCCGTTCGACGCACAGCATGTGCGTCTCGACCTCTCGTTCGACGAGACCCGGCGGTCGATCCAGGGCCGGGCGACCGAGACCGTCCGCCTCCTCCGCGACGACGTGACGACCTTCGATCTGGACGCCGACGAGATGCGCATTCTGGCGGTGACCGGGTCCGACGGTCACGCCATTCCCTTCGAGGTTCGACCGCCCCGTCTCCGCATTTTCCTCGAGACGGCGCATCACGCGGGGGACGACGTCACCGTCGTCATCGACTACACATCCACCCCACACCGCGGGGTCTATTTCGCGGGCCCCGACGCCCAGCGGCCGCGACTGCCGCGACAGGTGTGGTCCCACAGTTGGCCCGAGGACGCTCGCTATTGGTTCCCCTGTCACGACGACCTTGCCGACAAGATCACGAGCGAGATCGTTCTCACGACGCCCACGAGCTACCAGGCCGTGTCCAACGGCGACCTCGTCGAGACCCACGAAATTTCGGGGCGCAAGGTCTGGCACTGGAAGATGGACCGCCCGCATCCGACGTACCTGGTGTCCTTCGTCACGGGGGAATACGACGAGGTTCACGACGAGGCAACGTTGTCGCGGGTTCCTCTCAGCTACTTCGTCTATCGCGGCCGGAACGCCGACGCCCGCAGCAGCTTCGGCCGCACGCCCGAGATGCTGCGCTTCTTCTCGGAGCGCTCGGGCATCCCGTACCCCTTCTCGCGATATTCCCAGGCCATCGCCGCCGACTTCCTTTTCGGAGGGATGGAGAACGTGACGGCGGTGACCCTCAGCGACGAAGCCTTACTGGAGCCGCACGCCCGGATCGACACATCCTCCGACGCCGTCATCTCACACGAATTGGCACACCAGTGGTGGGGAGACAACGTGAGCCCGCGACAGTGGGCCGACGTCTGGCTCTCCGAAGGCTTCGCCACGTTCTTCGCGCGCTTGTGGCTGGAGCACGACCAGGGGGCGGACGCGGCTTCCTATCAGCGCCTCCTCGACTCCGACGACATCCTGGCTTTGGATCCGCAGGCCCGCGACCGCCCCACGGTCTTCGGAGATGTCGACGATCCAGGAGTGTTGCTGAACGCCAACGTCTACCAGAAGGGGGGCCTCGTCCTCGGGATGCTGCGGCGGGTCCTGGGAGACGAAATCTTTTGGCGAGGTCTCCACGACTATCTCGCTCGCTTCGCGTTTTCGAGCGCGGATACTGCGGACTTCCGGCGCTCCATGGAGGCGGCCGCGAGTCGCGACTTGGGTTGGTTCTTCGACCAATGGCTGATCCGGCCCGGTTTGCCGCGCCTCAACGCATCGCATCGGTGGGATGAAGGGTCGCGGCGCCTTCTCGTTCGCGTGGAGCAGAATCGACCCGCGGAGGCGGGAGCGGGGGCCTTCGTCCTTCCCCTGGAACTGAGGATCGCTACGGGGACGGGTGAACGCACCGAGCCGATCGTCCTGGAACGAACCGAACAGGAGTTCGTCTTCCCTTGCGCCGAGCGTCCCCTGGCGGTCACCCTCGATCCCGACGCCTGGGTACCAAAGACGTTGGCGGCCGAGGCCACCGCCGACGAGTTGGGCTTCCGGCTGCGCAAGGGAGCGAGCGCGGCCGAGCGCGCCATGGCGGCCAGGGACCTGGCGCGCGTCCATCCACCCGGCGCGGGCGCTTTGCTGGCACAAGCTCTCGCGACTGATCCCTTCTGGGGGGTGCGGGCGGAGGCGGCCGACGCCCTGAGCACACTCGGCGCGGATTCTTCACGCGCGCTTCAAAACGGTGTCCGCGACTCCGATCCACGCGTGCGCGCCGCCGTCGCGAAAGCCGTTGGCCGGCTGCCGGCGGCATTCGCCGAGGCGATCCTCGTCGACACCGCCTCGAAGGACGCGAGCGAGCTGGCGGCCGCCGCGGCGCTCCGCTCTCTCGGTGCACTCAGATCCCCACGAGCCTTCGAGACTCTCGCCCGAGCCCTCGGCCGCGACTCCCACGCCGAGCGGATCCGTATCGCCGCCCTCGACGGCCTGGGTAGCCTGCGCGACGCCCGCGGCATCCCCCTGGCACTCGAGCAGTCGGCTCCGGGACGCGCTTCGGTGCTCCGCGTGGCCGCTGTCCACACGCTGCGGGACCTGGGCCGGAGCCAGAAGGTCGTTGCCGGCCGGCTAACATCGTTGCTCGAAGATCGAGACCCGAAGGTGCGAGAGGCTGCAGCCGAGGCCCTCGGCGTCCTGGGCGATCCGCGAACGCGGGGCCGGCTGCGCGAGGCTTTGGGGATGGAGGCCATCCCCGCGGTCCGGCGCGCGATCGATCAGGCCGTCAAGCGGATCGAGGGCTGATCTGTCCTAGGGGAGGTACTTCCCAAGCAACGCGGTCTTGCTGAGATCGGAATAGAGAACGATGCCGATCAGGGCGAAGATCACCAGGGCCCCGGCGTTCATGATCCAACCCTTCACCGTGAGGCTGAGGTCGCGGCGAATCACTCCCTCCGCCAGAAGAATGGCCAGGTGGCCGCCGTCCAGGGGCGCCAGGGGAAACAGGTTGAGGATCCCCACCTGGAGGCTGATGATCGCGATCAGGAAGAAGAGCGACCCGGCCCCCTGGCGCGCGCTGTCTCCCGACGCCTTCGCGATGCCGAGCGGACCCATCATGCTCTTCGGAGAGAGCGCACCGGTGAACAGGCGGCCGAGGGTTTCCATGGTGACTTTGGTCTGGGTCCAGGCCCAAAGAGCCGATTCCTTCACTGACCGGAAGAATCCGAAACGCTTGACGACGGTCTTGGAGCCGATGCCGAGTTGCGGGCCGTTCCCCAGGTCTCGAGGGGTCACCGAGGTTTCGACGATGGTGCCGTCGCGGAAGAGCCGCAGCGTCAAAGGCTGGCCTGCCGATTTCGCGACGATCGGCGGGATGTCCGAGAAAGCCCGGACGGGTTGACCTCCCACTTCCAGGAACCCATCGTCGACCTTCAGGCCGGCTTGCTCAGCGGGCGCGCCGGAGGTGAGGCTTCCGACCCTGACGAGGGGCGTGACGCCGATCTTCCCGGCTTTCTCGGGGCCCGTGGACGTGGAATGGATCTCGACATCGCGATCTTCCCCGTCGCGACGAATCTTCAAGCGCACGGTGACGTCGGGGCGGATCCAGATCTTGTAGAGAGCCGCCTCCCACGTTTCGATGGCCGCACCGTCGATCGCCCGGATCTCGTCGCCCGGGCGGAGGTCCGCGGAGGCCGCGGGCGAAGCCGCCTCGACGGCGCCAATGACCGGCCGGTCGTAAAGCGCTGCGTCGACGCCGAAGCCGATCATGTGGAACACCGTGAGCACGCTGATGGTCAGCACCGCGTTCATGAACGGGCCAGCCATGTACACGATGAAGCGCTGCCACCGCGGCCGGCTCGTGAAGTCGCGCCCATCTCCTTGCCGGGCCACGTCCTCGCTCAGATAGTCGTCGGCTTCGCCTTCCAGCTTGACGTAGCCGCCGAGGGGAATGAGGGACACGCGGCAATCGGTGTCTCCCCACTTGAAGCCGAGAAGCCGCCGGCCGAATCCGAACGAGAAGATGAAGACGCGCATCCCGAAGGCCTTCGCCGTGATGAAGTGCCCGAACTCGTGGACGAAGATAATGACGCCGAGGACGATGATGAAGGCGCCGGCCGTTGTCAGAAAGCCCATGTCTTGCTTGAACCTCGGGTTATGAGAGGACCCGTGCGGGGTTGCGGCGCCCCAGGACCGAGCGGCTCCGCTCGCGGGCCCAGGCGTCCGCTTCGAGCACGTCCTCCAGACGCTCCAGGGGTGTCGCCTTGTGGTCGTCCATGACCTCCGAGATCGACTCCGGGATGGCCATGAACGGAGCGCGCCCATCGAGAAAGGCCGCGACGGCTTCCTCGTTGGCCGCGTTGAGAACGGCCGGAAGCGAGCCGCCCTCGCGGAGGGCGCGATAGGCCAGGCCCACACAGGGGAACCGGTCGTGATCGGGGAGATCGAATTCGAGGGTCATCGGCCGGGTGAAATCCATGCCCGGGATCGCCGCCTCCCAGCGTTCGGGATGGGAGAGCGCGTACTGGATCGGCAGGCGCATGTCCGTGACGCCCAGCTGCGCCAGCACCGTTCCGTCCACGAATTCCACCATCGAGTGGACGACGGATTGCGGGTGAACCAGAACTTCGATCCGTTCGGCCGGGACGCCGAAGAGCCAGCGTGCCTCGATGACCTCGAGCCCCTTGTTCATGAGGGTGGCCGAATCGATGGTGATCTTCCGACCCATGGACCAGGTCGGATGGTTCAAGGCTTCCTCGAGGGTCACGCTCCCGAAGGTGCCCTTGGGGCGGCTGCGGAACGGTCCCCCCGACGCCGTGAGGACGAGGCGACGCACCTCCTCGGGGCGGCGTCCGTCGAGGCATTGGTGAAGGGCGCAGTGTTCGCTGTCGATGGGGAGAAGCCGTCCTCCTCGCGCTTTCGACTGGGCCACCATCAACTCCCCCGCCATGACCAACGTCTCTTTGTTGGCGAGAGCGACGTCCTTCCCCGCTTCCAAGGCGCGGTAGGTGGGGACGAGACCGACGGCCCCCACCGCCGACGCCACGACGACCTGCGCCTCGGGATGAGTCGCGACCGCGACCATGCCGTCATTTCCCGTCCCGACGCGGACGCCGCCCAAAGAGACGAGACGGCCGAGGGACTCGAGGGCCGCTGCCGTCGCGACCGACACGACCTTCGGCCGGTATCGGGCGATCTGCTCGGCGAGACGTTCGACATTGGCGCCGCCCGCGAGGCCGACGACTTGGAAACGTTCGCGAAAGGAGTCCACGATCCGGAGCACGTTGGTGCCCACGGAGCCGGTGGAACCGAGGATGGAAAGTCCCTTCATGAGCCAGGAAGCGCGAACGGCCCCTTTCGGGGCCGTTCTAGCGGAAGTAAGAGAAGTAATAATACAGGATGGGCGCGCCGAACAGCAAACTGTCGAGCCGATCAAGCATGCCGCCGTGGCCCGGGAACAAGTCCCCGGAGTCCTTCACGCCGGCCCAGCGCTTCAGGAGGCTTTCATCCAGGTCGCCGACCATCCCCAACGCGGCGACGAGTGCCCCAAGGACGACGGCGTGGAGGGGAGGCAACCGCGTAAGCCCGACCGCCCTCACGGCGAGGGCTCCCGCGACGCCGCCTAGCAGCCCGCCCACGGCTCCTTCCACTGTCTTGCCGGGAGAGAGAGCGGGCGCGAGACGTCGGCGTCCGAGCGCGTGGCCAACGAAGAAGGCGCAGGTGTCGGCGACCATGATGATCGCGAGGAGCAACACGACTCGCCAGGCCCCGTCGCCGGCGGGATCGAGCACACGCAGTGCCGCGATGCAGCCGCCCAGCGCTCCTACGTAGACAGCGCCGAGGACCGTGACGGCCGCAGACGGCACCGAGTCCACCAGCTCACGTGCAGGCAGGAGCGTGACGCCCAGGAGGAGCACGGCGGCAAGCGGCCAGAGCGGCGGCCCATGCCGCCCGGGGAAGACCACGCCCAAGAACATCGCGGCCGCGAGAAGGAGGCCCGTGAGGCGCATTGGTTCCAACTGCCGGGCCTTGACGAGGCGGAAGAACTCGAAGAGACCCACGAGGGCCGCAGCCGCGACGACGAGGACTCCGACCAGGGGCGATCCCAGGAAGAGGGCGACGACGAGCAGCGGCAGAGCGACGAGAGCCGTGACCACGCGGCGCCTCAGGTTCGCGCCGAAGCCGACGGGGAAGGTCAAAGCGAGGTGATCCCGCCGTACCTCCGCTCCCGCTTCTGGTAGTCCGCTATGGCTTGAAGCAGATGGCGGCGGCGGAAGTCGGGCCAGAG
This sequence comes from Vicinamibacteria bacterium, assembly GCA_041493035.1. Taxonomy (GTDB): domain Bacteria; phylum Acidobacteriota; class Vicinamibacteria; order Fen-336; family Fen-336; genus JBGPYB01. The sequence continues at coordinate 8,685 of JBGPYB010000027.1, forward strand.
TACATCGGTCACCCAGATCTCGGCGTAGGCGATCTGCCACAGAAGGAAGTTGGAGACGCGCATCTCGCCGCTGGTGCGGATCAGGAGATCGGGATCGGGCTGGCCCGCGGTGTAGAGGTAAGACGAGAGCGTCCGTTCGTCGATCTGCTCCGGGTCGTGCCCCCCGGTGGTGTGGTCATGCACGAGGCGCCGAACGGCATCGGTGATCTCGGCGCGGCCGCCATAGTTGAGAGCGATATTGAAGAGAAGCCCCGTACAGCCGCGGGTCCGCTCGGTCCCCCGTGCAAGCTCGTCGCGGACGTCCCCGGGCAGGTCCTCGGCACGGCCGATGACCTGGAAGCGGATGTTGTTGCGAAGCAGGGTGTCGAGCTCCATGCGCAGGTAGCGCTTCAGGAGCCCCATGAGCGTCGTGACTTCGGTCTTCGGACGCTTCCAGTTCTCGATGGAGAAGGCGTACAGCGTGAGAACCTGAAGTCCCAGGCGCGCCGACGTCTCGACCACGTCGCGAACCGACGCGATTCCCGCCCGATGGCCCTCGACCCGCTGCTTGTGACGGAGCTTCGCCCAGCGCCCGTTCCCATCCATGATGATGGCGACGTGGCGCGGCAGCCGCGCGAAATCAATCGAGCGGAGGAGAGACTGCTCCTCCGAGCCCGAGGGAACGACGTCCAGCAGGTCTTGAAGCGACATGGGCTCCGGTCGGAGTCCCTTATGTTAACACCGAGGCCCCGGGCGGGTAGTCCACGCGCACAAGGGTGAGGCCGCGAGCCTCGGCGGGAGCGGGCCACGCGCGGCGGTCGCGGGCGGCCATGGCCGCACGAAGGTCGTCGAGAGAGGTGGCGCCCCGGCCGACGGCAATGAGTCCCCCCACCATGCTTCGCACCATCCGGCGCAGGAATCCGTTGGCCTCGACCTCGTAGACGAGTGTCGTGTCCTGGAAGAACGCCTCGGAGCGGGTGACCTTGCGTTCCGTGGTCGTGACCGAACCGCCGGCCGAGGCCAGGGATCCGAAATCGTGGACCCCCTTGTAGAGGGCCGCAGCCGCTGCGACCGAAGAGGTGTCGAGGGTCCAGGGAACGTGACCGGCGAACCGGCGGCGCGTGGGAAGCTGGACCGGACCTGTGTCCAGGACGTAGCGATAGAGCTTCGAGACGGCGCTCCTCCGCGGATGAAAGCCCTCGGGGGCAGGAGCCACGTCGAGGACACGGACATCTCTGGGGAGGAGGCCGTTGAGCGCGCGCTTGAGCGCATCGGGATCCATCGAGCGAGGCAGGTCGAAGGACGCGACCTGACCCTCGGCGTGGACGCCGGTGTCCGTCCTGCCGGCACCGGCGACGACGACACGCTCGCCAGCGGCGAGCGCGGCGAGAGACGACTCGAGGGTTCCCTGGACCGTGCGCCCGCCGCGCCCCGGATCTTGGGCTTGCCAGCCAAGGAAGTCCGTGCCGTCGTAGGCAACGGTAACGCGGAAGAACACGGCTAGGCCAACATAGCTCGGGAGCCGGGCTTTTCGGGCCTCGACCCCGAGGCACAAAGAGGGCACGCCTCGGCGGGATAGGTGGGGACATCGAGAGACAGCAAGCTCTTGCGGGCCACGCCCAGTTGCGCGCTCCCTCCGCTTCGATCGACCAGACTGCCCGCGGCGAGGACCCGAGCCCCGGCGGCGCGGACGGCAGCCATGACCTCCCGAGTCGATCCACCGGTCGTGATCACGTCCTCCACGACGACGACACCTTCGCCTGGTTGGAGAACGAAGCCGCGGCGCAGGACCATGGCATTTCCTTGCCGCTCGGTGAAGAGACCGCGGCAGCCGAGGCCGCGGGCGACCTCGTGGGCGACGAGGACTCCGCCGAGAGCCGGGGCCACGACGGCCGTGGGGATGACGTCCACGAGGAGCGGACGGAGGGCCTCGGCGAGGTCGGCTCCGAGACGCGTGGCGAGCACGGGGTCCATGAGCATCCGGGCACACTGAAGGTAGCGCGGCGAGTGAAGCCCAGAGGTCAGGAGAAAGTGACCCTCGAGAAGGGCGCCACGCTCCTTGAAAAGCGACAGCAGATCCGCGGTCATGGAGCGACTCTATCGAGGCGCGGCGGGCTCTGGCAAGTCACTTGGGGAAGCTCCGAGGACGCCGCTATACTGGCCGAGTGATTCCCATCTCGGCCGTCCTCATCGCGCAGAACGAGGAAGCGAAGATCGCGGAAGCCCTGGCGAGCCTGGTCTTCTGCGACGAGATCGTGGTGGTGGATTCGGGCTCCGTCGACCGCACTCGGGAAGTCGCCGAAGCGGCTGGGGCCCGGGTCATCGTCCATTCTCCGTGGCCGGGGTTCGTGGCCCAGCGGAACTTCGCCGTGGACGCGGCGCGCCACGATTGGATCCTCGCCCTGGACGCCGACGAGCGCGTCACTCCGGCGCTTCGTGAGGAGATCGAAGGCGAGCGCCGGAAGGGCTTCCCGTGCGCCGGGTACCGGATTCCCCGGGTGGCGCTCTACCTGGGCCGGTGGATACGAGCGACCGATTGGTACCCGGACCCCCAGGTCCGCCTCTTCGACAGGCGCCGGGGGCGCTGGGAGGGCTCCTTGGTCCACGAGTCGGTGCGCGTCCGTGGGGAGACTTGCCGGCTGAAGTCGGACATGGAGCACCACCCTTACGACGACGTGTCCGCCCACATGCGGAAGATCGATCGGTACACGACCCTCTGGGCGCAACAGGCCTTCGACGCAGGGCGGCGCACAGGCGAGATCGAGATGGCCCTCTCGGCGGTCTGGGCCTTCGTGAGGAACTACGCCCTGAAAGGAGGCGTGGCGCTGGGGCGGCCCGGCCTGACCGTCTCGGCCATGAACTCCTACTACACGTACACCAAGCTCGCGAAGCTCGACGAGCTGACACGACGGGACGAGCGGAGACGGTGAGGGTCCTCCACGTCGACACCGCCGCCACCTGGCGCGGCGGCCAGAACCAAGTGCTCCTGACAGCCATGGGTTCGGCCGAGCGAGGACACGCCGTGGCCGTCGCGTGCCGCGCGGGGGGAGCACTCGAAGCCCGGCTTCGGGATGCCAGGGTCCAGGCTCATCCCATCGCGTTCCGAGGGGATCTCTCCCCTTTGGCGGCGCTCGCCCTCGCTCGTGCGATCCGCTCGTTCCGCCCCGAAGTCATCCACCTTCACGACCCCCACGCGATCTCCGCCGGCCTCATGGCCGCTCGGCTTCAAGGAGGGGCGAGGCTCGTGGCCACCCGGCGCGTCGACTTCGTGCTCCGTGGGTCCCTCTCTAGGCGAAAATACCGGAGCTGCGATCGTGTCATCGCCGTGAGTCGCGCCATCGCATCGGTCCTCGAGGGCTCGGGCGTTCCCGCCTCCCGTCTGCGGCTCGTCTACGAAGGCGTCCCCGCAAGGGCGGCTCCGCCGGGTGGCGCCGAGGCGCTGGCGGCCCTGGGCGTTCCACCCGGAGTCCCTGTGGTTGGAACGATCGCCGCCCTGACGGAACACAAGGATCACACGACTCTCCTGGAGGCTGCGACCCTCGTGCTGGCACGGATCCCCGAGGCCCGCTTCATCGCCGTGGGCGACGGTGAACTACGCCCCGCACTCGAAGCCCGGGCCGCTGCATTAGGTCTGGGCGACCGGTGGATATGGGCCGGCTTCCGGCGAGACGTCGACGTGCTCCTGCCGCGCTTCACGGTCTTCTGTCTGTCGTCCCAGTCCGAGGGCCTCGGCACGAGCCTGCTCGACGCCATGAACTTCGGTCGGCCGGTCGTGGCGACCGCCGCCGGGGGCATTCCCGAAGCGGTGGAGGACGGCTCCACGGGACGCGTCGTACCTGTGAAAGACCCGAGAGCGCTCGCCGAGGCTCTCGTTGAGGTCCTTTCGAACGAGGAGCGTCGGGAGGCCATGGGCCACGCTGGACGGCGACGTTTCGAAGAGCGCTTCACGGTCGAGCGGATGGTGGAGGAGACGCTGCGAGTCTACGGCGAGCCGGCTTGAGAGTCCGAGCGATCCTGAACCCGCGAGCGGGCCTCAAGCCGAGAGTGACTCTGGAGGTCCTGCGTCACGGGCATGCACGTTGGCAGGACCTGGAACTCTGCCTCACGGCGAGTCCGGGCCATGCCCGCGAACTGGCCCGCGAGTCTTCGGTCCGAGGCGACGACCTCGTCCTGGCGGTGGGCGGAGACGGGACCGCCAACGAGGTGGCTTCAGGCCTGATGGGCTCGGCGACTCCTCTCGGCATCGTCCCAGCCGGGTCGGGGAACGGCTTGGCCCGAACCTTGCGGATCCCCCTGTCGCCCACGGCCGCGCTCCGCGCCCTCGCGAACGGCGTCGTACGCCGGATGGACGTGGGGCTCGCGAACGGCGAGCCGTTCCTGAACGTGGCGGGAGCGGGGCTGGACGCCGCGGTGGGCGCCGACTTTCATGCCTACGGCAAGAGCGGCGGTCGACGCGGCGTGGGGACTTACGTGCGCCTCAGCCTCCGACGGGCGCTCACCTACACCGCCGCGCGGTGGCGTCTCGAAGCCGCAGGAGAGGTCTTCGACGGCCCTGCCCTCATCGTGGCCTTCCTCAACGGCCGCCAATACGGCGCTGGCGCCATCGTCGCTCCTCGGGCACGCCTCGACGACGGCATTCTCGACGTCGTGGTCTTCGAGGACGCGCCTCTCAGCGAGACTCTCCTCCACGCCCCGCGCCTCTTCTTCGGAACGATCGACCGGTACAAGCGATACCGTCACACGGCCGCGGCCTCAGCAGTTCTCACGGGAGAGGGACCGTTCGCACATCACCGAGACGGGGAGCCCGAGGCGGCCGTCGAGCGTCTGGATATCGGTCTGGCACCGCGGGCCCTGCGCATCCTCGTCCCACGGGCGACAGCCGAGGATTCCGACGGCCCTTTCGGCGCCGTGGGCTCTTCGGACTAGCTGCTAGTCTAGACGACGGACTCGGCCCGCTCGAGGAGAGGACGAATCTCGTCTGCCAGGGATGCGGGAGCGGGCCGAAGGGGCGACCGAACGCTCCCTCCACGCCGGCCAGCGACGTCCATGGCAGCCTTGAGCCCGGCCACTCCGTGGGCCGAGGTGACCGCAGCGGCCAAGGGCGCCAGCGCCTCTTGAAGGCGGCGCGCCTGAGCGTGGTCCCCTCGCTCAAAGGCCCGGTAGAGCGCTGCCACCGGCCGAGGGGAGCAGCAGGCGACTGCGAGGACCCCGCCGGAGGCGCCGAGGGAGAGCGCAGGGTAGAAGACACCGGCCGACCCGCAGAGGACACGGAACGAGGCCGGCACTGAGCCAACGATCCGACCGAGAAGCCCGACGTCGCCGCTCGACTCCTTCATGCCGGCGATCCTGGGATGGGTGGCAAGGAGCGCGGCCAACGGCGATGGGAACGGGATACCCGTGAACTGAGGGACCGAGTACAGCAGGACGGGGATTGGAGAGGCTTCGGCAACCGTCTCGAAGTGGGCGCGGAGTGCGTCCACGCTCATCTGCGACTTGTAGTAGTGAGGCGTCAGAACGAGAGCGGCGTCGGCGCCGGCGTCCGCCACGCGCCCCGTCAGCGCGATCGTGGCGCGAGTTGATTCGAGACCGGTGCCGACGAGGAGCGTTCGGCCCGTCGCGCCGCGCCGCGCCGCGGCTACGAGGGTGAGCTTCTCGTCTTCTTCGAGGCTCGCCGCCTCGCCATTCGATCCCAGGACGAGATATCCGGCGAGGTCTTCGCTCGAGTACGCGTCGAGGTTGGCCTCGAAAGCGTGCACGTCGAGCGAACCGTCGTCACGAAAGGGCGTGACGACGGGAGGGAAGACTCCGCGGAATTCCATGGGCGCCAACGCTCGAACGACGGGCGGACCTAGGCGGCCGGCGTCTTCTTGGCGAGCGCGGACGCGACCCGATCGAGGAGCTTCACGTCCTGGGGCGTAAAGGCGTCACGGAGGTCGCTCCACACTTCCAGGATGGCCCAGAGGCCCGCGTCGGTCCGCACCGGCGCCACCATGGCACTGCCGGTCGCGAGCCCCACTCCCGCCCAGGCGCTCTGGGCCGACAGGTCCGAGACCACGGTCGGATAGTGTCCATGAGCGACGTCGGCCAGCGGACCACCTCCCGACCAGACCCGATCCGGACCCTGTGGGCGATCGATGGAGGTGTGGACGGCCAGGTCCTCGCCGTCGGCCACGTAGGCCGTGACGGCCGAGTAGCGGCTGAACTTGTTCTTCATGATCTCGACGGCCTGGCGAAGGGCATCCTCGAACGAAGCGGCCTTCTTGATGGCGTCCTCGATCTCATGGACGACCTGCTCCCGGCGCAGCTTGGCCTTGCGGGCTAGATCGGTCTTCCACGGCTTGTCTTCCTCACGAGTCAACGTCATGTTCACCTCTTATCGTCTCCTTCCCATGCAAGCACTCTCCTCACCGGCGGATGAGTCATGCGAGCCCCCGGCCGCCGTCCACCGAGAGGACGTCGCCCGTGGTGTAAGCTCCCCCGACCGTCAGGAACAAGACCGCCTCCACGACCTCCGCGTATCGGCCGAAGCGGCCCAGGGGGATTCGCCCCAAGAGCCCCTTTTCGGCCCCGGGGCGATCGAGTATCCCCGGTGCCACTGCGTTGACCCGGATCTCCGGTGCGAGGGAGATCGCAAGGCATCGCGTCGCCATGATGAGCGCCGCCTTGGAAGCGCAGTATGGCAGATACGACCTCCAGGCCCTTAGCCCACCCAGGCTCGCAACGTTCACGATGGACCCGCCTCCGCGGCGACGCATGTGGCCCGCGGCCACTTTCGACGCCAGGATCGCTGCCTTCACGTTCACATCGAAGGCTTCGTCGAGAGCCTCCTCGGTGATGTCCGGCAACGCGACCTTTCTGAAGATTCCGGCGTTGTTCACGAGCACGTCGACGCCCCCGAGGTTCCCGACGGCCGACTCCACGAAGCCCGCGACCTCCCCCGGTACGCGGGCATCGGCCGGACCGACGAAGACCCTGCGACCCAGCGCTCGAACCGCCTCCGCGGCCGCCATGGCGCCGTCGTGGCTCTGACGATAGGAGAAGGCGATGTCGGCACCCTCGGCGGCGAGCGCTTCGACCAGGGCACGCCCCAGCCCTCGCCCGCCCCCCGTGATGATCGCGACTTTTCCCTGGAGCCTCGGGTCGCCCATGAAACGGCCGGGGACCTCCCAAACCTCGGGAGTATAGCAGGTTCAGGCCTCCAGTTCCCCGAGGAAGCGGACCCCCACGCGGGAGACGGCATCGCTCAGGGACTGCTCGACCCGGCAGACGACCGCCCGAGCCCGGTAGACCGCCTTCCCCCCGAAGTGCTTCCGGAGGGGCGGAGGGAGCGCCACTTGCACCGTGACTCGGGCGCCGACCACGAGGGTGCATCGCGTCTCGAAGCAGAGACCGCCGCCGCTCACGTTTACGCTGCGGCTGGACTCTGCGAAGGGGGCGCCGCCCGCTTCGCGGCCACTCACATCCAGCGACAAGTGCAAACCCACCCGCTTCTCGCGCTCGGTGATCCTGACCATGGCGTTCTCCCCTTCAGCTCCGTGCTCCGCGCTCGCGGATGGCTTCGCTTACCCGCGGATCGTCGGGCGCAATCAAGGCCAGCTCCGCGATGGCGCGGCGAGCGTCGTCCTCGGGACGCCCGGGCGCCGCGCGGGAGAGGAGCACGGCGACGCGCGCCGCGGTTTCGGGGCTGGCGTGCGATCCGCCCTTCGACGCGCGGAGCTGCCGATCCGCCTGCCACTCGATCTCGGCGGCCTCGTTGCCATCGGGGTCGATGGCCAGGGCCTGGCGTGCGTCGGCAGTGGCCTTCGCGAAGCGCCCGGCTTCGAGGTGCCCCCGGCTCCGGGCCACGAGGTCGCGAACCGAGCCTCGGGACTCGTCGGCGGGCGCCACCTCGGCCGGCCAGGTCACCGCAGAGCGGGCGCTCGAGCGGCGCAGCGCGCCGTGGATCTCGCGCAGTTCCGCTCCGACAACCTCCATCGAAGCCGGGCGCAGAAGCGCCTCCTTTCGGAGCATGCGATCAATGATTGCGGCCAGGCGCGTCGGCGCTTCGGGGTTCAATGTGAGCACGGGGTCCGGAGACTCCGAGATGATCTGATAAAGAACCGAGTGGAGCGTCTTCCCGCGGAAGGGCTTCTGGCAGGTCAAGAACTCGTAGAACACCGCCCCCGAAGAGAAGATGTCCGTGCGGTGATCGAGAGAGCGTCCCATGGCCTGCTCGGGCGACATGTAGTCGGGGGTCCCGAGGATGACGCCACGCCGCGTGATCGTCTCTCGCGTCGCCATCCGAGCGAGGCCGAAATCGAGGAGCTTCACGCGTCCGACCCCGGTCACGATGATATTGGCGGGTTTGACGTCTCGGTGAACGACTCCTCGCGAATGGGCGTAGCCGACGCCGTCACAGATCTCCGCCATGATCCGGACCTTCTCGGGAAGGCCGATCGCCCGCGTCTCGATGAGAGCTCGCAGGTCCTCGCCGTCCAGAAGCTCCATCGCCATGTAGGCGCGGCCGTCGGCCTCTCCGAGGTCGTAGACCGACACGATGTGGGGATGGCTGAGGCGGCCGATGGCCTCGGCCTCCCGTTTGAACCGTTGGTGGAGCTCGTCGTCGTCCCCGATCTCCGTGGAGAGCATCTTGAGCGCCACCACGCGCCCGAGCGAGCGATCGCGGGCGCGATAGACGACGCCCATGGCGCCTTCGCCCAACTTGTCGAGGATCTCGTACCGGCCGATGGTGGCCATGCCGGCGCGGGGCCGCTACGCCGTGTAGCGTGCCAGGACGACCGACACGTTGTCCTTGCCGCCGGCCTCGTTTGCGGCCTCGATGAGACGGGACGCACCGTCCTCGAGAGAGACCGGAGCCGGAGTCAGGACCGCGAGGATCTTCTGGTCGTTGAGCATCCCGTGGAGGCCGTCGGAGCAGATGAGGGCGATGTCACCGGCGGCGAGCTTGTGCTCGACCACGTCGATCTCGATGTCCTCTTTCGCCCCTACGGCCTTGGTGATGACGTTCCGCAGGGGATGCCGCTCGATCTCCTCAGCGGCCAGGATCCCTTCGGCCCACGCGGCCGATACCCAGGAATCGTCTCGCGTGATCTGGCGTAGCGCCCCCGCCGACAGGACGTAGCACCGGCTGTCCCCGGCGGAACCCACGGTCAGCAGGTTCTCGCTCATGAGGGCCGCCACGGCCGTGGTCCCCATCCCGGTGTAGTCCTCGCGGTTGTCTGCGGCCTTGAAGACCTTCTTGTTCGCCAGCTTGATGGCCGTCTTGATCCGGTTGCCGTCGAAGGAGAGGTTGACGTCGAGGCCGTAGGGCCAGGTGATCTCCTTCTCCTTGTAACTCCTCCGGATGAAGGCCCCGAGTGTCTCGATGGCCATCTTGGAGGCCACCTCGCCGGCGTTGTGGCCGCCCATGCCGTCGCACACGGCGAAGAGGCTCGCCTCGGTGTCGACTAGGAAATTGTCCTCGTTCAGCTTGCGACGGCGTCCGACGTCCGTCTGGCCAAAGGCCTCGACCATCGAGCTACTCCCGGTCTCTTGGGGAAAGGTGACGCCAAGGATACTACCGCCCGCCGATGGCGTCCACCATCTCGCGGACGGCGCGCTCCATCCCGACGAGCACGGCGCGAGCCACGATGTTGTGACCGATGTTGAGCTCGCCCATCTCGGGCAAGCTGGCGATAGGCCGGACGTTCCGATAGGTGAGGCCGTGCCCCGCGTGAACGTCGAGACCCAGCTTCCGGCCGAAGCGGAGAGCGTCGGCGACCTTGCGGACAGCGGCCTCGCGGCCGCGGTCGTCGGGGGCTTCGGCGTAGGCGGCCGTGTTGATCTCGACGGCATGGGCGTCGATCCTGTGAGCTTCCTTCACTTGCTCGAGGTCCGGATCCACGAAGAGGCTCACGCGAATGCCGCCGTCTCTGAGCGTCCGCACGACGGGTTTGAGTTGGACGCTGTTGAGGACGGCGTCCAAGCCGCCTAGAGTGGTCAGCTCTTCGCGTCGCTCCGGAACGAGCGTCGCCTGGTCGGGCTTCACGGTGAGGGCGATCCGGACCATCTCCTGGGTCGCCGCCATCTCGACGTTCAGGCAGGTCTTCACGACCCGGCGAAGGATCTCCACGTCGCGGTCCTGGATGTGGCGCCGGTCGGATCGCAGGTGGACGGTGATCCCGTCGGCGCCGCCGAGCTCCGCGAGCATCGCCGCGTGTACCGGATCGGGCTCGGTGGCGCGGCGCGCCTGGCGTACGGTCGCCACATGGTCGATGTTGACGCCGAGGCGGGCCATGGGAATGAGTCTACACCGGAGCCAACGAGGCATAGCGAGCCGGGATGCATCGGCGTTCGACTGCAACCGTATTTCCGGACCCGGGCCCTAAGCCGCCGGGATGTCCTGGCGCGCCGCCTCGGCGAGCTCCTTGGCCCAGGCGCGGATGCGCTCTTCATCGGGGCCCTCGATCATGATGCGGAGCTTCGGCTCGGTCCCGCTCCAGCGGACCAGGACGCGCCCCTCGCGAGCGAGGGATGCCTGCACGCGCTCGGTCTCGTGGGCGAGGTGCTTCATCTGATCAAGGGGGCGGCGCGCGGAGAGGGTCACGTTTTCGAGAACCTGGGGTACGCGCTCGATGGCCTCGCGGGCCAGCTCCGAGAGAGGCTTCCCGGTCCGCATCATGAGGGCCAGGACCTGGAGCGCTCCCACGATCCCGTCCCCCGTCGAGGCGTGGTCCAGGAAGATCAGGTGTCCCGATTGCTCGCCCCCGAGGTTGAACCCTCCCTGACGCATCGCTTCCACGACGTAGCGGTCCCCGACGGGCGTACGCACCAGACGGGCGCCCTGCGCTTCCAGGGCACGCTCGAGGCCGAGGTTGCTCATGACGGTCGCGACGACGGTCGCGCTCCGAAGCTCGCCGTCGCGGATCATCCGGGTCGCACACATGGCCATGACGGCGTCGCCGTCCACGACCTCGCCCCTCTCATCGACGACGATCACGCGGTCGGCGTCCCCGTCGAGGGCGATGCCGATGGCGGCGCCGCGGATCAGGACCTCGCTCCTGACGTGGGCCGGGTGCATGGCGCCCACATCCTTGTTGATGTTTATGCCGCTCGGCCGGACGCCGATGGCTGTGACGCGGGCGCCCAGCTCCTGGAAGACGAGGGGTGCCACTCGATAGGCAGCGCCATGGGCGGCATCGATGACGACCTTCACGCCCTCCAGGGTGAGGTCACGGGGGAAGGTCGTCTTGGCGAAGACCACGTATCGGCCCCGGGCGTCCTCCAGCTTCTCGGCGCGGCCGATCACCTTGCCGGTCTTGCGCGGGCCGAGGAGGGCCGGATCGCTCATCAGCCGCTCGATCTCGATCTCGGCGTCGTCGGCGAGCTTGAAGCCATCGCCGCCGAAGACCTTGATTCCGTTGTCGCCGTAAGGATTGTGGCTCGCGCTGATCACGATGCCGGCGTCGGCGCGCATGCTCACGGTGAGGTGAGCCACCGCCGGTGTGGGGATGGGGCCGCAGAGGATGACGCGCCCTCCCATCGAACAGATTCCCGAGGCCAGCGCCGTTTCGATCATGTAGCCCGACAGACGCGTGTCCTTCCCCAAGATGATTCTGGGGGCGCGACGCTTCCCGCGTCCCGCGACGAAAGCAACCGCTCGCCCGAGCTGCAGCGCCAGCTCGGGCGTCATGGGCGCCTCGTTGGCGACACCACGTATCCCGTCGGTTCCGAAAAGCTCCCGCATCTTCTATCCTTTCCTGCGCAACGTCGGCCTGGCCTGCACCTCTTGAGGCTCCACGGTCTCGACCCTCACACCGGCCTGGCCGGGGAGGATCTCGACGGCCACGCGGGTGCTCCCCGCAGATTCAAGCGTTGTCACGTCGACGTAGGGTTTCACGTCGGCCGCCGAGATGCGACGCAGCGCCGAGACGGGCCCCGCGAGGACGACGCGAACACTTCCCGGACGCACCGCCGCCGCGCCGCCCCTCACCGCCACAGGGAGATCGTCGAAAGCCTTCTTCTCCTCGACCTCCCGCACGCGAGCGGTGACATGGACCCGGGGCGACCCGAGGATCCGGAGGACGGGATCCTCGAGGCCCAGGTTGCGGTCGCCTGCCACCGCCACCGAGGCCCCTTCGATCGAGACAGGTTCCGTGAAGGCGCTCTCGACCTCCTGGACGCGGCTCCTGGGCCCGGCGATGCGAACCTCCGCAGGTTGGCTCGTGACCTCGGCCACCTCATGGCCCGGCGCCGGGCGGCCCACGAGTCGGGGGTGGATCGGCACCGATTTTTGGAGCGTCTGCTCGAAATTGAGGGTCAGGATGGCAGGGTTGATCTTCACTACCTTCACGCCGAAGGGAACGCGCATGGACTCGGGCGTCAAGTGAACGATCCGCTCCCCTTCTCCCGCTCCGGCCAGATCGATCTGCGCCGAGACCTCTCCCGACGCAAGGGCGTGAATGATCCCCGGAGATGCGCGCAATCGCACCTCGACGGAGTTGGCCGGGTCCCCGACAAGCTCCAGGTCCCTGGGAAAGTTCTGCATTTCCACCGGCACGGACAGGCCTATCTCCGACGTCGTCTCGCCTGCGATCACGAACCAGAGGCCGATCGCGAGGGCCAGACTCACTCCCTTCAGCGCCAGGTTCTCCGTCAGAAAACGCATGGCGTCAATTCTCCCGCGTCGTCCGGCCTTCCCGAGCCCCCTCAAGCCTGTCGCCGGACTCCTCCACTTCCAGGGCCTCCAGAAGCGCCTGCTTCAGGGTACGGGCGTCCAGCTCGCGGCGGATGCGGCCACCGCTGACGAGGGAGATGATCCCCGTCTCCTCCGAAACGACGACGGCCAGCGCGTCGGTGTCCTCCGTAACGCCGATGGCCGCTCGGTGGCGGCTCCCCAGAGTCCGGGACAGCTCGGGATTCACCGTGAGGGGCAGGAAGCATGCGGCGGCAGCCACGCGATTTCCCTGGACCACGACGGCCCCATCGTGGAGCGGCGTCCCGGGATTGAAGATGCTGATGAGCAGGTCGTACGTCAGGACCGCGTCCAGGGCGATCCCTGTTTCGATGTAGCTTCGGAGCCCCATCTCACGCTCGATCACGACGATCGCCCCGGTGCGGTTGGACGCGAGGGTCGTGGACGCGAGGACGACCTCGTCGATCACCTCCTCGGTCTTCTGAGTGGAGAAAGCGCCCAGGAGGGGAGTCTTGCCGAGGTGGGCCAGGACCTTCCGGATCTCGGACTGGAAGACCACAAAGATGCCGAAGACGAGGTATGGCAGGAATGTGCGGAGGAGCCAGTTCACCGTCTCGAGATCGAACCACTTGGACGTCCAGTAGAGGATCACCAGGACGAGGCCTCCCAGGGCCATCTGGACGGCGTGAGTGCCGCGGATGAAGAGGAGAAGCTGGTAGATGATGACCGCCACGAGGAGGATGTCCAGAACGTCGAGCCAGGAGAGATCCACCGATTGAAGGAAGGCGAGGAGGCGTGGAGAGTGGAACATCACGCCTCGCCGAGAATCGCGTCGCAGACGCGCGCCACCTGAACCATCTCCCCCACATCGTGAACGCGCACGATGTGGGCGCCCCCCAGTATGCTCGCAGCCACGGCGGCGGCCGTCCCCATCAAGCGCTCCCCCGCCGGCAGCTCGAGGAGTTTGCCGATGAAGCCCTTCCTGGAGGCCCCGACGAGGACCGGTCGGTCCAGGGCCTGCATCTCAGGAAGGCGGCGCAAGACGGCGAGGCTGTGGCTTCGGTTCTTTGCGAAGCCGATGCCGGGGTCCACGATGGTCTGCTCGGTCGAAATCCCGGCTCGCTCTCCGCCGGCAAGGGCGCCGCGAAGCTCGGAGATCACCTCGTCCATCACGTCGCCGTACCGCGGCTCGTGGTGCATGGTCGCAAAGTCGCCGCGCATGTGCATCACCACCGCGGGAACGCGGCGGGCGGCCACGAGGGGAGCCATGGCGCCGTCGAAGCGGAAGCCGCTCACGTCGTTGATCATGTCAGCTCCGGCGTCGAGGGCGTCGCGGGCGACATCGGCCTTGGTCGTGTCCACCGAAACGAGCCCGCCTCCACGCTTCCGCAGGCCCTCGATCACCGGCACCACCCGGTGGCGCTCCACCGACGCGTCCACCGGTTCGCTTCCGGGGCGCGTCGATTCGCCGCCGACGTCGACCACGTCGGCTCCGGCGTCGAAGAGAGCCATCCCCCGGGCTATGGCGGCCGCAACGTCCGGGGAGGCCCCCCCGTCGGAAAAGGAATCCGGGGTCACGTTCAGGATCCCCATGATCCACGTCTTCGGCCCGAGGACTTCTTCGCGCCCTCGGATCGCGAGTCGGTAGCGCCGCCTCGTCGTGATCGACGCCAACATCGAGTCCCCCAAGAGCCTCGCTCGACGAGCGGTTGACGTTGGACCTTCAATGCCCGAATGTCGGCGGTCATGCCTCCCACCGGGTACGGGCTGCGTACGAAGCGCGATTCACTCGCGCTTCGTACGCGGGGGTTTTCAAGGGGGCGCGACGCAGCGCCCCCTTGCTCACTTAAGCCGTCGGCTTCGGTGCGGCCATCGGCGGCGGCAGAATCCCGCCGGCGCGTTCGCCGCCGTCCACCTTCGCCTCCCGGACCGGGACCGGAGCGGGAGCGATCTCCTGTCGCGGCGCACGAATCTCCATCGGCTGTCCGGCCAGAATCTGCCCGAGCTGCACCGCGTCCAGGACTTCATGCTCGAGGAGCGCTTCGGCCACCTTCTCCAGCTCCGCCCGTTTGTCGGTGAGGACCCTGAAGGCACGCTCGTACTGGTCGGTGACGATCCGCTTGATCTCAGCGTCGATCTTGAGGGCCGTCGCCTCGCTGTAGTCCTGGTGACGGTTGAACTCCTTGCCCAGGAAGATGGCCTCCTCCTTCTTGCCATAGGTCAGCGGACCCAGGGTGTCGCTCATCCCCCACTCGCACACCATCTTGCGGGCCATCTCCGTGGCCTGCTCGATGTCGTTCTGCGCCCCCGTCGTGATCTGGCTGAAGGTCAGTTCCTCCGCGATCCGCCCCCCCATGCAGACGGCGATGCGGCTTTCGAGCTGATCGCGGCTGTAGTTGTGCGTCTCCTCTGTGGGCAACTGCTGGGTGAGGCCAAGAGCCATGCCCCTCGGGATGATGGTGACCTTGTGTAGGGGATCGGTGTGGGGAAGGAGCACCGCCAGGAGAGCGTGCCCGGCCTCGTGGAAGGCCGTTACCTTCTTCTCCTCGTCGGTGATGATCATGCTCTTGCGTTCCGCACCCATCAGCACCTTGTCCTTGCTGGACTCGAAGTCCCGCATGGTGACGAACTTCTGGCTGTGGCGCGCGGCGAGGAGCGCGGCTTCGTTGACCAGGTTCGCGAGGTCGGCTCCGGAGAAGCCTGGTGTCGCGCGGGCCAGCAGCGAGATATCCACGTCGTCGGCCAGGGGGATCTTGCGCGTATGGACCTGGAGGATTCCCTCGCGGCCACGCACATCCGGCCGCGAGACGACGACGCGACGATCGAAGCGCCCGGGCCGCAGCAGAGCCGGGTCCAGCACGTCGGGGCGATTCGTCGCGGCGATGAGGATGACGCCGTCGTTGGACTCGAACCCGTCCATCTCGACGAGGAGTTGGTTCAGGGTCTGCTCACGCTCGTCGTGACCGCCGCCCAGGCCCGCGCCGCGATGGCGCCCCACGGCGTCGATCTCGTCGATGAAGACGATGCACGGGGCGTTTTTCTTCCCCTGCTCGAAGAGGTCGCGAACGCGCGACGCGCCCACGCCCACGAACATCTCCACGAAGTCGGAGCCCGAGATCGAGAAGAAGGGCACGTTGGCTTCGCCGGCGATGGCTCGGGCCATCAAGGTCTTCCCTGTTCCCGGAGGGCCCATGAGGAGCACGCCCTTCGGGATGCGGCCGCCCAGCTTCTGGAACTTCTGGGGTTCCTTCAGGAACTCGATGATCTCCTGCAGCTCCTCTTTCGCCTCGTCGACGCCCGCCACGTCCTTGAAGGTGACCTTCTTCTGCTGGCTCGCCAGGAGCTTCGCCTTGGACTTGCCGAAGGAGAGGGCCTTGTTCCCCCCGCTCTGCATCTGACGCATGAAGAAGATCCAAAAGCCGATGAGCAATATGAAGGGGGCCCAGGAAATCAGCATGTTCGCCCAGGTCGGCGTCTGGTCGGGCTGGTAGTTCACCGTGACCTTGTGGGTCAGGAGCGTGTCTACGAGCTTGTCGTATCCGTAGGGAGCGTAAGTCTTGAACGCCTCCTGGTCGATCTTGTGACCCTTGACCTCGTTGCCCGTGATGGTGACGTCCAGGACCTGGCCGGACTCCACCTGGGTCATGAACTCGCTGAACTTGAGCGGGGTCTCCTTCTTCTGGATCTGGGCGAAATGCCAGGCCAGGAAGATCACCACCAGAAGCGACATCCACAACAGGATCGTCTTGAACGTAGCGTTCACTTTCTAAGGCCTCCGGAGCGGCTCACGCCGCCCTTGGTTCCCACGTCAACTCTCCAGCCGCAAGGTGACCGTTCGCTCCTCGGACGGTGGCGTCGGTCGCGGTATCGTCCCGAGGTAGGGCAGGCCGCGATAGTGCTCGGCGAAGTCGAGACCATATCCCACGATGAACCTATCGCCCGTATCCCTAACCGAAAACGCCGCCCAGTCGGGGTGCACGTCGATCTTGCGATCCTGCGGCTTGTCGATCAGCGTGCACACCTTGAGCATCTTCGGCTTGCGCTCCAGGATGTGCTCCACCAGGAAGTTCAAGGTGATCCCCGTGTCGATGATGTCGAGGAGGAGCAATATATGACGCCCCTCGTACGGGATCTCGGTGGAATAGACGATGTCGGTGCGAACGCATCCTTCGTCCCGGAGGGACGAGACGCGTAGGAAATGGCACGTCATGTCCGACGGGACGTGGCGGATTAGATCTGCCATGAACACCATGCAGCTCTTCATGACGCCGACCACGCACACGGGCGCTCCGTCGAAGGTGCGGCTGACCTCGCTGCCCATCTCGGCGATGCGGGCGCGGATCTGTTCCTGCGAGAAGAGAACGTCGGGCTCGACCGTCACGCACGGGCCTCCTGAGCGCTGGAAACGACATGAAGGCGCTGGGGCCGCACGGGGCCCGAACGCGGACCGAAGCGGAGTTCGCGGAAGGAGAAGACCGCCTCGCGATTCCCCGGCAGGGGCAGCCGTCGCGACGAGGGATCCTTGGATGATGCCACGGAGAGGATCTTGTCCACGTGAAGCCCGGAGATCCCCCGCAGGCCGCCCGCCGCCGCGAGGGCGCGCCTCACGGCCAGACGGGCCACGGCGCCAGGAGCTGCGCGGAGGGCGGACAGGCTCAGCACCGCGCTATCACCCCGCGCCCCGATCGCCCGCGCGAAGAGGTCGTCGCCCATGGCGCCCATCACGTCCGCCTCGTCAGCGAGCAGACCCGCCGTTCGGGAAAGAGCGGCCCGAAGGCGCGGATTGAAGCGGGACTCCAGATACGGAAGCAGCTCGTGGCGGACGCGGTTCCGGAGGAGCGACAGGTCGCGGTTGGTCGGGTCCTCGCGCCAGGTCAGCCCGCGGCGACGCAGGTGATCGAGAACCTGATCCCGCGAGACCTGGAGGAGCGGCCGAACCACGAAGCCGTTGCGCGGTCTCATGGCGGAGAGCCCGGCGCTTCCGGCGCCGCGCAGCAGGCGCATGAGGAACGTTTCAGCCTGGTCGTCACGCGTGTGAGCCACGGCGATGGCCGCACCGCCTTCTTCCTGGCGGATCGCCTCGAGGAACGCGTACCGCTCCACGCGCGCGGCATCTTCGAGACCACACCGATCGCGTTTCGCGCGGCCGCGAACGTCGGCTGCACCCGTCCGAATCGGGACGCCCAGGCGATGGCTCAAGACACGGCAGAAGCCAGCGTCGTCCGTGCTCTCGGGGCGAAGACCATGGTCGAGGTGGGCGGCCACGACCCTGAAGCCGCGGCCGACGCCCAAGGAGGCGATCGCCTCGGTCAACGCCACCGAATCGGCTCCCCCGGAGAGGCCAACGACGACCGTCTGGCCGGCGGAAGGCGTTCCAATGGCTTCGAGGGCCTTGCGCACGGCGGTCGCCAAGAAAGTGCCCTTCATCCCGGTCTACCTCGCTCAGGGAGATCTTGGTGGCGGTGCAGGGACTCGAACCCCGGACGCCGCGGATATGAGCCGCGTGCTCTAACCAGCTGAGCTACACCGCCACGAAACGACACGAAAGGCTCAGCCGGATGCCCGACTCATGCCCTTTCATCTCCCTGCGGAGACACCCCGCAACGTCAGAGTGTACTACGAATTGGGTGCCCGGTGCCGGCCCGGGGGTTGGTGCTATACTCCGCCTCCGAACTTCATGGAATGCGTCGGGTGCCAGGTCAGCGACCAGGAGAGCAGCTTGAACAAGTGCCCGATCTGCTTCAAATGGGCCTGCGAGAATTGCGTCATGCGTGCCTTCGGCCGTGTCTTCTGCTCCAAGAGGTGCGCCGACCTGTTCTTCTTCGGCGACGATGACGAGTGAGCTTTCCCGCTGAGCGACCCCGTCGCCTTCGACGCTCGGAGCGTCTGCGGGCGCTCGTTCGCGAAAATCACGTCTCGCCGCAACACCTGATCTATCCGCTTTTCGTGGCTCCTGGCGTCGGTGTCCGCCGGGAAATCACCTCGCTTCCCGGCTGTTTCCATCTGTCTCCGGACGAGGCCGCCCGTGAGGCGCGGGAAGTGGAGTCCCTGGGAATAGCCGGCGTCATTCTCTTCGGGCTGCCGGAACACAAAGACCCGCTTGGAACCGAGGGTTACGCCGACGACGGTGTCGTCCAGAAGGCCATCCGCGCCATTCGCGCCGAATGTCGCGAGCTTCTGGTCGTCACCGACGTCTGCCTGTGCGAGTACACATCCCACGGCCACTGCGGCGTGGTCGAGGGCGAGGCGGTCCGGAACGATCCGACGCTCGATCTCCTTGGGGCGATGGCGCTCTCCCACGCCCGGGCGGGCGCCCACGTCGTGGCGCCGTCCGACATGATGGACGGGCGCGTCGGGGCGATCCGGCGCGCGCTGGACTCGGGCGGCTTCGCCGACCTGCCCATTCTTTCGTACGCCGCCAAGTACGCCTCCGCATTCTACGGCCCGTTTCGCGAAGCGGCGGACTCGGCCCCGCAATTCGGGGACCGGTGCTCCTACCAGATGGACCCGGCCAACGTCCGCGAGGCGCTCCGCGAAGTGCGCCTCGATGTGGAGGAGGGCGCCGACATCGTGATGGTCAAGCCCGCGCTCCCCTACCTCGACGTGATCCGCGCAGTCCGCGAGGCCGTGGATCGGCCCGTGGCCGCCTACAACGTGTCGGGCGAGTACGCGATGGTGAAAGCCGCGGCGGCTCGCGGCTGGATCGACGAGAAGCGCATCGTGATCGAGACGCTGACCTCCATCCGCCGCGCCGGAGCCGACGTCATCGTCACCTACCACGCCAAGGACTTCGCTCGCTGGTCTTGACAGTCGGGCGTCAAACCCCTACTGCCGAATCCCGAGCAGGTTCAGGATGAACGCGTATTCCCGCGCGGTCTCCTTGAGGCTCGCGAAACGCCCCGATTTGCCGCCGTGGCCCGCCGCCATATCGATCCGGAAGAGCAGCGGGTTCTTGTCGGCCTTGATGGCACGGAGCTTCGCCACCCACTTGGTCGGCTCGTAGTACTGGACCTGGGAGTCATCGAGGCTCGTGGTCACGTAGAGCGCCGGGTAGGCGGTGGGCTTCACGTTGTCGTAGGGCGAGTAGGAAAGGATGTAGTCGTAGCATTCCTTTCGCTTCGGGTCCCCCCACTCGTCGAACTCGTTCGACGTCAGCGGAATCGTGTCGTCGAGCATGGTCGTGACCGCGTCCACGAACGGCACCTGGGCCACGATGCCGCGGTAGCGGTCGGGAGCCATGTTCGCCACGGCGCCCATGAGCAACCCGCCGGCACTGGCGCCCATGGCGAAGACCTTGTCTTTCGCCACGTACCTCTCGCGGACCAGGAAGTCCGTGACGTCGATGAAGTCGGTGAAGCTGTTCTTCTTCTTCAGGAGATGGCCGTCGTCGTACCAGGCACGCCCCAGTTCCTGGCCTCCGCGGATGTGGGCGATGGCGTAAACGAAGCCTCGGTCGAGGAGCGATATCACCGGGAGCTCGAACTCGGGATCGCTCGATGCGCCGTAGGAGCCGTAGGCGTATTGGTAGAGAGGCGCCGTGCCGTCCTTCTTGAGGCCCTTGCGGTAGACGAGGGAGACGGGAACGCGCACGCCGTCACGCGACGTGGCCCAGACGCGCTCGGTGACGTAGTTCTCGGCGGAAAACCCGCCGAGGATCGGCTGCCGCTTGAGGAGCTTGCGCTCGCCCGTCCGCATGTCCACGTCGTACACGCTCGCGGGCGTCGTGAGGGAGGTGTACGTATACCGGAGCATGTCGGTGTCCTGTTCGGCGTTCACGCCGAAACCTTCGGCGTAGGCCGGCTCACCGCGGATGTCGAAAGCCTTCTCAGGCGCCTTCCACGGAACGACGCGGATGCTGAGGAGGCCGTCCCTCCGCTCGTTGATCGCGAGGTAGTCGCGGAAAACGGCCACGTCCTCGATGAACACATCCTTCTCGTACGGCAGCAGCTCCTTCCAACGAGCGCGGTCACCGATGTCGCCGTCGGCCACGCTCATCAAGCGGTAGTTGGGAGCGTTCGTGTTGGTGCGGATCACCCACCGGCCATCGATATGGTCCGCGTCGTACAGGTGGTCACGCTGGCGCGGAGCGAGAATATTCGCTTCGCCGGCGGGGTTGTCGGCGTCAATCACGCGCCACTCGCTGGCCACGGTGCTCCGGAGCTGGATCTGCACGTAGCGGTCGTCGCCGCTCTTTCCGACGCTCAGGTAGAAAGTCGTGTCCTTCTCTTCGTATACGACGGAATCCGTCTTCGGATCGCTGCCGAGGACGTGCTTCTTGACTCGGGTGGACAGCAGTGTCACCGGATCATTTTCGACGTAGTAGATCGTCTTGTTGTCGCCTGCCCACGCGACCCCGGCCGAGAGACCGGCGATACGCTCGCCCACGTCTTTGCCCGTGGCGATCTCCCGGAAGCGCATCGTGTGCTGGCGCCGACCCGTCACGTCTTCCAGGAACGCCAGGAGGTCCTGCTTCGGGCTCACGAAGCGGCCGCCGACGCGGTAGTAGGCCTTCCCCTGGGCCTCGCGGTTCGCGTCCACGAGAACCTGCTCATTCTCGGAGCCGACGGCCTTGCGGGCGTAGATAGGGTACTCCTGCCCGGTCTCGAAGCGCGTGTAGTACACGTAGTCCTTTTCCTTGTAGGGAACGCTGCTGTCGTCCTGCTTCACGCGTCCGATGATTTCGTCGGACAGCTTGTCGGTCAGAGCGTGGTACGGCGCGCTCATCGCCTCGTAGTAGGCGTTCTCGGCCTTCAGGTAGTCGAGCACCGCGGGCTTCGATCGAGTGTCGTCGCGGAGCCAGTAATAAGGGTCGTTCCGCGTCCCGTTGGCCGAGACGACATCGTGAGGCTTCTTCTGCGCAACGGGTGCCGTGAGCATCGCAGCGAACGCTGGACGCGACAGGAACGCAACGGCAAGGAGTGCGGCAGCAGAGATTGCAACAAGGAAGCGCCTGACCATGACCCTCTCCTTATACTCGGATACGGGCAGTCTACTCAGGGCGAGTCTAGCCCATCAACGCTCCTGTCGGTCCGGTGCCCAACTACGACACCGGCTCGGCCCGGCGCTACGCCGTGGCTGTGGTTCGCTAGTCGCCTGTCTTTGTGTCCTTCGCGTCTTTGTGGTGAACTCTCGCCACCATGGGTCAGTCCGAGGAGCTGTTCGCACGGGCGCTGCGTTTGATCCCGGGCGGCGTCAACTCACCGGTGCGCGCCTTCAAGGCCGTGGGCGGCATCCCGCGTTTCATCCGAAAGGCCGAGGGCTCGCGGATCTGGGACGCCGACGGGAAGCCGTATGTCGACTACGTCGGCTCGTGGGGACCGATGATCCTGGGCCACGCCTACCCGCCCATCGTGGAGGCTGTTCAGAAGGCCGCGGCCCGCGGCACGTCCTACGGAGCCCCCTGTGCCGCCGAGGTGGAGCTGGCGGAGCGGGTCGTGCGCCTCGTTCCGTCGATCCAGAAGGTCCGTTTCGTTTCCTCGGGGACCGAGGCCACGATGAGCGCGCTTCGGGTAGCCCGTGGGTTCACGGGCCGGCGCAAGATCCTGAAATTCGACGGCTGCTACCACGGCCATGCCGACAGTCTCCTGGTCGCTGCCGGCTCGGGGGTCGCGACCCTTGGGATCCCCGGGTCAGCGGGGGTCCCGGAGGGGACAGTCGCCGACACGCTCGTGGCTCCGTTCAACGATGTCCGGGCTCTCGAAAGGGTAGCCGCGGCCCACGGAGCCGATCTCGCGGCGGTGATCGTGGAGCCCGTCGCGGGCAACATGGGGCTCGTGGCGCCGCGGGAGGGATACTTGGAGGCGCTCCGCGAGATCACGAATCGGACGGGCGCCGTCCTGATCTTCGACGAGGTCATGACGGGGTTCCGCCTGGCGATCGGCGGAGCCCAGCAACTCTACGGCGTGACGCCCGACATGACGTGCCTCGGGAAGATCATCGGTGGCGGCCTTCCGGCCGCGGCCTACGGGGGCCGCGCTGATATCATGGATACTGTGGCCCCTGTGGGGCCGGTATACCAGGCAGGGACTCTCTCGGGCAACCCGCTGGCGATGGCGGCGGGATGCGCCGCCCTCGACGACTTGCAGCGCCACGGCACGTACGAGCGTCTCGAGGCGCTGAGCGTGCGCCTTCAGGTTGGCTTCGCCCGCGCGGCCCAGGCGGCGGGCGTCATGATGACCGTGAACCGCGTGGGCTCCATGATCACGCCCTTCTTCTGCCGCGGCCCGGTCGCGGACTACGCCTCGGCCAAGACGTCGGACACCGCCCTCTTCGGTCGCTTCTTCCACGCAATGTTGGAGCGCGGCGTCTATTGGCCGCCCGCTCAGTTCGAGGCGGCCTTCGTCTCCCTGGCCCACAGCGAGCGCGACATCGACGACACGGTGAGCGCCGCCGCGGAGGCATGCAAAGCCCTCTAGAGCGAGTTGCCGACGATGTACCCTCCGCCCTGATCAGCACACATCAACCACAATGGCGAAGGGAGGGTCTGGGGTAACGCTGGATCCAGGATCGTATGCCGAATGGTGATCTCCGCCCGACCCACAGTCATGGCTCCGAAACGGAACAGCTGCCTTGGGCCGCCCGGATTTGGCACGCCCGCGTCAGACTCGCCGAGGAACGCAACGGAGGCCGAGGATACTCTCGGCGTTTCGTACTGGCCGGGTCCGATAGTCTGTAGCGTAATGTCGATCTTGTCTCCGGGAGCCATCGGAATGGTCTGGCCGCCGCTGGAGTTGTCCAGGCTGATTCGGTTACTCGAGAGACGGCAGGAGACGGCGAGCAGCCCCACCGCGATTGCAGCCGCTCCGTTGAATGCGCTCCGTCCCTGCCGCGACTGAGGCATCTCAGGACCTCCTGACCTCGCGCCAGTTTCCTGGTCCTCCGCCCCGATTTCTACCCTTGTCCGCCGAGCAGGGATCACCTGCGAGGGGCCAGTCCCGAATCCAGCACCCCGCTCGATCCGCAGAACAGCGTCAACGATGTCCCCGGCCGCACTATTTCAAGGCCGGGAGAATACGTGACGCTCTGAACACCGTCGCGATTTCCACAACACCAGGTCGCACACGGTAGACGACTCGGTAGGGCCGGACTATGACCTCGCGGATCTCGGCGCTATTGCGCTCGGGTACGACGCGTCCCGACTCTGGGAAGTCACGAAGGCGCTCGACCCCCACCACGATTCGCTCTACCACGAGTGTGGCATAGCGAGCCGAATCAGCGGCGATGTAGTCCCGGATGGTCTCCAGGTCGCGCAAGGCCTGGGGCGACCACAGCAGCTTCGTCACAGGCCAAGGCGGCGCTTGACCTCGTCGTGAGCAACACCCTCGCCTGCATCGAGCTCGGCGAGACCAGCGTCGATCTTTGCCAGGAACACAAGGCGCTCGATAGCGTCGTCAAAGGTGGCGTCATCCGGCAGATCCTGGAGCGCTTCAAGAATTCGTTCGCGCGCCGTCGAAGTCGGCATACATCTACTATTCTAGCTCCGAGTGAGTCGTGTGTGACGTCGTCCTCCTCGCCTCCCGCTGTGGGTTGGCCGAACACCCGCGAACCTGCGGGACGAGCGGCGCGCCGCTTGCTTCCGTTTGCAGGAGGCGTGACGTCGCGGGAGGCGATTGGCGACGAGATGCTTGGCTGCCCAATCGCGTGGCTGGCGTGTCCGGCTTCCAGCTCGGAGGTCCGTGGGGCTAGAAATCAGTCTCGCTGCTTGCCCAGAACGTTCAGAGCGTCGCGACCGAAGTATTTCACGACGAGGCGGCTCCAGGAGCCGGTGCGCCGGAGGTTCGTGAGGTAGTCGTCGAGCGCGGCCTTCAGTTGCTGATCCTCTTTCCGCACAGCCCAGGCGGCGCTGCCGGGAGAGCCGAGGACGACTCCAGCCTGAAGGTCCGGATCGCGCCTTTGGGCGAGGAGCAACTCGGTGGCGGCCATCACCGTGGCGGTGATCCGCCCGGACTTCAGGGCAGCGAAGACATCCTTCTCTTCGGAAAAGCTCTCCGGGCTCGCCCCGGCTGCGGCGGCGGTCTCGGCCCAGGTGGTCCCTGAGAGCACGCCCACCTTCTCGGCGCGGAACTGGAAGACGGTCGTCACCGGGGCATGGGGCTTGCGAGTCACCACCATGTGACGTGACGGGAGCACCTCGGCCGTGAAGTCGACGATCCGGCGACGCGCCGGCGTGTCGTTGATACCCGTGACCAGATCTCCGGACCCCTTCTGGAGATCCGCCAGGATCACGTCGAAGTGCGCCTCGGGGACCACGTCGAGCTTGACGCGGTGGAGGGCGCAGAAGCCTTCGAGGATCTCCCTCTCGAAGCCGGGAACAGGACCCCGCTGGAAGGCGAACATCTCCGGGCTTTCGTCGCCCGGCACCAGCACCCGGATCGTGCCGGAGGTCTTGATGTCCGGGAGGTCGGCGGCCCGCAACGGGCCGGCGACCAGAGCCAGGACGAGGATCGGTGCGCGGATCCGGGCCGTCATTGCGAAATTGTACTCGCTCCATCCTTGATGTGGAGCTGGCCGCAAGCTGCCAGGATGTCCTGCCCGCGGGGACGACGCACCGACACCGTGACCCTGGCGTCGGCAAGCACCTTAGTGAACGCTTCAACCGCCGACGACGACGGGGCGTCGAAGGGGATCTCGCCGGCCGGATTCAGCGGAATGAGGTTGACCTTCGACCGCGTCCCCCGCAGGAGGCGGACCAGCTCGCGGGCATGGGACGGCGCGTCGTTCACGCCGCGGAGCAGCACGTACTCGTAGGTGACCCGCCCACCGTGGGGAATCGGGTAGCGTCGCGCGGCGGCCATCACTTCTTCGAGGGGGTACTTCTCTTCGATGGGCATGAGTTCGCGCCGGAGGGCGGCGCTCGGGGCGTGGAGGCTGATGGCCAGGTTCGGCCGCACCGGCTCGGTCATGAGCTTCTCGAGGGCCGGGAGGATTCCGACCGTCGAAAGCGTCAGCTTCTTGGGCGCCACGCCGAAGCCGGCGGGGTCCATGAGAACGCGAAGCGCCGAGACGGTGGCCTCGTAGTTGAGAAGGGGCTCGCCCATCCCCATCACCACGACGTTCCATCCGAAGCGCTGCGGCGGAGCCTCCTCCATGACGGTGGCGACCTGGCCGAGGATCTCCCACGCCCTGAGGTTGCGCCTGTAACCGGCGATGCCCGTCAGGCAGAAGGCGCACTTCAACGGACAGCCGGCCTGGGTCGAGATACAAATGGTCCGGCGCCGCTCCTCGGGGATGAAGACGCTCTCGATGGTTGCCCCGTCGTCGAGGCGGAACAGGTATTTGACGGTGCCGTCGGACGAGTGCTGGCGTTCGGCGACCTCGGGCCATCGCAGGACGTGGGTTTCGGTCAGGCGCGCCCGTAGCGACTTCCCGAGGTTCGACATCGCGGCGACGGAACGCACGCGCTTCTTGTGAAGCCAGACGTAGGCTTGGCGCCCACGGAAGGCCGGCTCCCCGAGGCCTTCGGCGAGGGCCTCGAGGGCGGCCTTCTCCATGCCAAACAGGTTCGTCCTCATCGCCAAACCATGATCACCGACGGCCTCTTCAGAACGAGGCGCGGAGCCGGACGCCGACGCCGGCCTTCGAGTTGCTCGTCGGCGCAAAGGCCGACGCGCCGCTGATCGGCACGATGGCCGAGACCTGCGGGAAAGGGTTCTGAATGTCGTTGTAGAAGAAGAACGCCGTCACGTTGCCGAGGACTGCGTATACCTTCACGACGCTGCGGCGCTCCTTCTTTCCGAGACTGACGCCAAGCTGGTCCCGGGCGGCGAGGTAAGCGATCAAGGAATCGTCCCGATCGAGTTCCTCCCGCATCACGACGGCGCCCACCTTCCCCAGGGATCGCGGCAGGGAGAAGCTCAGGTCCGCGCCCACGTAATAGCCGTTCTTGCCAATCGGCGTCTTCATCGGAGGCCCCGGCAGCTGGGCTGCGGATGTGTCCCTGAGGCCCCACTGATAATGCGCGTACTCGCCGAATACCTCGAGCGCGGGGAATCGAGGGGATCGGTATCGCGCGCCAACCACGACCTTGTAATCGTAGTGCTTCGAGCGTTGGAGGGTGGTGTCGAAGGCCACCCGCGAGCCGACGAAGTTGTACTCGCCGCTGGCCTGAATATCGAGGCCTTTGACGGGCGAGAGGCGAAGGGCGCCGACGCCGCCCACGGCCGAGTTGGTGTCTTCAGCTTCGGAGCGAGTGAAATCGAAATAGACATAGTCATGGTAGGGGTTGCCGTTTCCCGTGATGGCTGCCCCGGAAATCCGCCCATGGAACGACTCGTCCTTGCCGAACCGGTAGTAGAGCTCGGCGCCCACGTCGGTCTGGGCATTGATCGCCTGAATGTGGGTCAGATCCTTCGCCGTGAACCACTGGCCGTCGTCGAGCGCGAAGCCCACGGGAACGAAGAACCGGCCGGCGATCACACCCATGCGGCCGCTGGCCGTGTGGGCGTCGATGAACGCGCGGCGCAGGTTCTGCTCCTGAATGTAGGGGTCCAGGCCCGTGTTCTTGTAGTCGTCGACCTTGAACTGCCCCTCGGGCTTCGACGAGACGCCGTAGTTGGAATCGGCACGGTTCGGGAAGAAGAAAGGGGTGTGGCTCGTGGGCAGGAAGGGCTCGGGTTTGACCGAGTCGTTGACGCCGTTGAGCTCGAGGCAGTACGAGAGGTGGGGCCCGAGGGTCCCCGAGGCGCCGAGGATCGCGTACGGTATCTTGGTCTGCCGCTCGCGTCCCAGGGACTGGTTCAGGCTCTGGTCGCTGACGTTGGCCACGGCGAAATCCACGTTGAAGACGAGCTTGCGGTGGGGGTCGGGCTCCTCCCCCCAGGCCGGGGCGATAGCCGCGGCCCACACGAGGGCGGCCGTCATTGCGGGGAGACGAGGCGCCCTGAGCATCAGCGTGCCGGTGATGGACATGTCAGTAGAAGGTCCCTAGGGCGCCGTCGTGAACCGATAGACGGTCGTCTGCCTGTAAGTCGCCCCTGGCTTCAGGACCACCGACGGAAAGCTTGGCTTGTTCGGTGAGTCGGGAAAGTGCTGGGCCTCGAGACAGAAGCCGTTGCGCTTGGCATAGGGCTTCCCTGCCTTGCCGATGAGGCTGCCGTCGAGGAAGTTGCCGGTGTAGAACTGAATGCCGGGTTCGGTCGTGAGAACCTCGAGGACGCGGCCGCTCTTCGGGTCCACCACACGGGCGCCGAGCCATGGGCCTTCCGATCTCCCGCGGAGGACGAAGTTGTGGTCGTACCCGCTCCCCACGCCGATCTGCTCGTCGGCATCGTCGATGTGCGCGCCGATGGCGACGGGCTTCGTCAGGTCCAAAGGCGTCCCCTTGACGTTCCGCAGCTCTCCGGTGGGGATGAGCGTCTTGTCGACCGGTGTGAACTGGTCGGCCTCCATCTGGATCTCCTGGGCGAGGACGTCCCCCGAGCCCTCTCCCGCGAGATTGAAGTACGTGTGGTTGGTCAGGTTCACAACCGTCGTCTTGTCGGTCGTGGCCGAGTATCGGATCTCGAGGCCTCTTTCGGCGGTCAGGGAATAGAGAACCGTCGCCTTCAGGGTGCCCGGATAGCCCTCTTCCCCGTCGGCGCTTGTGTAGGTCAGCTCGAGGCTCTCCCCGCTCGCGCCCTTCACGACCGACGCGTCCCACACCTTCTTGTTGAACCCCTTTGTCCCGCCATGTAGGTGGTTCTCCCCGTTGTTGCGCGCGAGCGTGTACGTCTTCCCCTCGAGGGTGAACTGCCCCTTGGCGATTCGATTCCCGTAACGGCCGACGAGCGCGCCCTGAAAGGATGTATCGGCAAGATATCCCTCCAGTTTGGAAAAGCCAAG
>JBGPYB010000223.1:0-5968 GCA_041493035.1 Vicinamibacteria bacterium
ATTCCCTCGCGCGTCTGCATCTCGGTCGGCAACTCCGAGTCGGCCTGCGCTCCGTCTCCGGAGCCGGCGACCTTGGCGAGGCCGAAGTCCAGGATCTTCACCCGTCCTTCTTTCGTCACCATGACGTTGGCGGGCTTGAGGTCGCGGTGGACGATGCCTTTATCGTGCGCGGCGGCGAGGGCCTCTGCGAGCGCGGTGGCGATGCCGAGGATCCGCCGGACCTCTAGCCCACCCCCGGGGATGAGCCGGTCCAGGGGCTGGCCTTCGAGGAGCTCCATGGTGAGGAAGTGGACGCCGTCGGCTTCCTCCACCGAGTAGATCGTCACGATGTGCGGGTGATTCAGCGCAGCGACGGCGCGCGCTTCCCGCCGGAAGCGATCGAGCCGCTC
Source organism: Vicinamibacteria bacterium (assembly GCA_041493035.1). GTDB lineage: Bacteria > Acidobacteriota > Vicinamibacteria > Fen-336 > Fen-336 > JBGPYB01. Next base: position 390 of record JBGPYB010000223.1, read on the forward strand.
GGGGTGCGAGGCCATTTCGGCCGGCAGCACCTTGAGCGCGACGTCGCGCCCGAGCTTGGTGTCGGTGGCGCGGTAGACCTCGCCCATCCCGCCGGCGCCGATCGCAGCAGTGATCCGGTAGTGCGCGAGCGTGCGGCCGATCAGGGTCGGACTCCCTCCGGACCTGCGCTACGACGACCTGCGTTGAACGCCGCGGGGTGAGTGCGGATTCTGATATGAGACGACCGGTCAAGTCTAGTGGATGCTCTTCGGGTCTTCTCCCAGCCTCGAAAAGCAGAGGAAGCGGCCGTCGAGACGGCTTTCGCGACGTTGAATGTGACGTCCGGGTCCCTGGACCCTGGCGCCGAGAATCTGCTGCACGGGTTGGTGCCACGGGTTCTCGGCGCCACTGTCTGACGCTTCGGAAACGTCTAGGATTGGAATTGGCGTTGAAGCTGGCCACGCCGGGGCGTATCTTCGACGTGCTGCAGAGGTGGAGCCTGGGCGGATGGTCCTTCCGGTTCTCATGGCTCCAGACAAAAAGGGCTCCGCCCCATTTCGGCGCTCAGGAGGCTGGTGATGTACACGCTGCTGAAGTCTGAGATCGGGTCTTTTCCCGAACCCCAATTTCCAACGGGCATCGACCTCAGGGCGGAGGATCGCAAAGCCCGCCGCCGGCTCTATCCGGTCACCGTCATCTATTCCGTCCAGCTCTTCATTTTGCTGACCTTTGCGGTCCGCTCGGGCCAGGCCCTCGCTGCCTTCGGGTTCGTCGCGCTCGGGATGCTCACGTGGATCCCGACGGAGTGGCTTTCCCATCGCTACATCCTCCACGGCGTCTTCCCAAAGCGAGGCGGGCCGTTAAGGCACGCGCTGCACTATTTGTTCGACGCCACACACGCGGATCACCATGCGCGCCCGTGGGACGGCATGTACATCAATGGGCACGTTGACACCCTCTGGGTCGCCTTGGTGCTGGTTCCCCTCAGCTTCCTTGCGCCCTCCCACACCGCGCCCGTCTGGGTCGCGACGGTGTTCCTGTGCTACGCGACGGAGGAGTGGGTCCATCACGCCATGCATTTCTGGAGCTTCCGGTCCGCGTACTTCCGGTACATTCGCGCCCGCCATCTTTACCACCACAGCCGCCCCGGTGCCGGCCTCGCCTACGGCGTGACCAGCGCCATCTGGGATGTCGTTTCAGGTACCCGCATCCCGGCTCCCGCCCGGCGGAGGCTCGTGTCGTGGCGCGGGGCCCACTCCGGGAGCGCCGATCAGGGGTTCGCGGGGCGCTCGGGGTAGAGCCGGTCGAACTCCGGGTCGCCGTGGAGGATCGCCAGGTCGGGATCGCGGCGCGCCCAATCCGGGTCCTTGAAGCCGGCGTCCCAGGATTTCCTGAGGGCTCCCAGGGCGTCGGCCTTCCTGGCAAGTTGACCGAAGACGCAGGCGGCGTTGTAGAGCACCATCGCTTCGTTGGAACGCAGCGCCATGGCGAGGTTCGCCTCGCGAACCGCCTCCTCATCTCTGCCCAGGGCGGCGTAATTTGTCGCGAGGAGCACGCGCGCCCGGGCATCCTCGGGGACGGTCCTCAAGTGATTCTCGAGTGCCTGGATCGCCTGCTGTCGGACCTTCCCGAGCGCCTCCTTCTTCCCCAGCGCTCCCAGGGCGTTGACGACCGGCACGTAGACGTTGTAGTCGGTGCCGCTCGCTTCGAGCGCCGTATCGGCGATGGCCGCCAGCTCCTGGTTACGGCCCGAGGCGAACATCGCGCGCATCATCAAGTAGAAGGCGCCCTCACAGTCGCGTGTGCGCTCGACCGCTTCCTGGGTAAGGCGGACGGCCTCGCCGTAATCTCCCTTGGCGTAAAAGATCCAGGCCTGGGCCACCTTTACTTCCGGGAGCTGAGGCTGCAGGGCCATGGCCTTCCGCGACGCCTCCAACGAACGATCGAGCCAGGTCTGCTGGCGCTCGTAGTTGTAATGGTAATGGGCGCAGACCTGGGCGATGGCGGCGTGGGCCAGCGCGAAACCGGGATCCTGAGCCACCGCGTTCTCGAACATCTGCAAGGCAAATTCCAGGTCCTGGCGCGTGTGACGACGGGCGTAGCTGCGGCCGCGGAGGTAGAGGTCGTACGCTTGGAGGTTCTCGGTCGGTTTGGCGGCGAGGGCCTCCTGCTCCTGCGGTGTGAGCGTGATGCGAAGCGCCTCGGCAATCTTGTGGGCGATCTCGTCCTGCAGCTCGAAGACGTCCGCCATCTCGCGGTCGTAACGCTCCGACCAGACGGGGAAGTCGGTCTGGGTATCGACGAGCTGGGCGTTGATGCGAAGCCGGTTGCCCGCGCGGCGCAGGCTCCCCGCCAGGACGTAGGCGGCGCGGAGCTGCTGACCGATCTGGGCAGGTGTCACGGGCTTGTCTCGGTAGGGCAGCACGGTGGGACGAGAGAAGATCTTCAGCCCTTGAATCTTGGACAGCTCGGTGATGATGTCCTCGGTGACCCCGTCGCGAAGGTACTCGTCCTCCCTGACGCCGGAGAGGTTCTCGAAGTAGAGCACGGCGATCGACTTCTGCGCCGGCTTGCCGCTGCGCGAGTCGCCGCTGTCGGCCGCGCCGTGTTTGCCCGAGTCCAGGTCGCGTTTGAGGCGCAGCAGGTCCGTCTTCAGATCGGTCGCGCTCTGGTAGCGCAGGCTGCGGTCCTTCTCCAAAGCCTTTCGCAGGATCGTCGCGAACTCCGGGGGCAGTGCGGGGTTGAGCTGGCCCACGGCCGGCGGGTCACGATTGAGGATGGCCTCGAAGATGACCGCGGAGGTGTCTCCCTGGAAGGGCAGGACGCCCGTGGCCATCTGGTACAGGACCGTCCCAAGGGAGAACAGATCCGTGCGGGCGTCGGTGAGCTGCCCGCGAGCCTGCTCGGGCGACATGTAGGACACCGTGCCCAGGGTCGAGCCCGCCTTTGTCAGATCCTCGGGCTTGATCGCGGTGGGCCCTTCCGAGCCCGCAGGCCCGGCCAGCGCCCGGTCGATCTTGGCCAGACCGAAGTCGAGGATCTTGGCTTGCTCCCTCTGGTTCACGAAGAAGATGTTGGCCGGCTTCAGGTCGCGGTGGACGATACCCTTGGCGTGGGCGGACTCGAGAGCGTCCGCGATCTGGATGGCCAGTCGCAACAGCAGGTCGAGATCGAGGGCGTGGCCCGCGATCTTCTCCGCCAGCGTCTCGCCCTCGAGCAGCTCCATCGCGATGAAGTGTTGCCCTTCATGCTGGTCGATCGCATAGACCGTGCAGATGCCGGGGTGGTTGAGGGCCGAGGCGGCGCGGGCCTCGCGCTGGAAGCGCTCGAGCGAGTGGGCGTCCTGCGCCAACTCCGGTGGCAGGAACTTGAGCGCCACCTGGCGTCCCAGGCTCGTGTCCTCGGCCTCGTACACGACGCCCATGCCGCCGCTGCCGAGCCTGGCTGTGATCCGGTAGTGCGAGACCGTTTGGCCGATCATTGGTGTGTGGGACGCGATGGTACCCGCGGCCGCGCTCTCGCGTCAAAGCCGAGCGGAGGCGGGAACGGCCTACTCGACGCCGACGATCGTGCCGTCGGGCAGGAGGTCGATGTCTTCCGCGTGGGGTCGCTTGGAGAGGCCGGGCATGGTCAGGATCTCGCCGGTCAGCGGCACGAGGAAGCCCGCCCCCGCGGCGATGCGCACCTCGCGCACTGTCATCTCGAAGTCGCGGGGCCGGCCCACTCGCTTCTCGTCGTCGGATAGCGAGAGGTGGGTCTTGGCCATGCAGATGGGCGCCTCGGCAAAGCCGAGCTTCACCGCTCGTGCGAGCTGGTTCCGCGCGGTCACGGTGAAGTCGACGTCAGAGGCGCCGTAGATGGCCCGGGCGATCTTGCGGATCTTCACTTCGGGGGCGTCCTTCAGGTCGTAGACGAAGTGCGGCTTGGGCGTCGCGGCCGTCGCCCTGGCCACGATGATCTCGGCCAGCGCCTGGGCCCCCGCGCCACCCTTGCCGAAGACGTCGGCCAGGCCCGCCTCGACACCGAACTGCTTCAGCCGGTCGAGGACGTAGCGCAGCTCTCCCCCGGTGTCGCCGGCGCGGATGTTGATGGCCACCACCGGCTCCAACCCGAATTGCTTGACGCTGTCGAGGTGCTTCTCGAGGTTCTCCATTCCCCGGGCCAGCGCTTCGGAGTTCGCCCTTCCCGAGTCCGCCGCGGGCACCTGGCCGTGGAACTTGAGGGCGCGGAGCGTGGCCACGAGGACGACGGCGTGGGGCCAGATGGAGGCGGCCCGGCACTTGATGTCGAGGAACTTCTCGGCGCCCAGGTCGAAGCCGAAGCCCGCTTCGGTGAAGACGACGTCGGCGCGCCGAAGGGCGAGCAGTGTGGCGACGATGCTGTTGCAGCCGTGGGCGATGTTGCCGAAGGGGCCGCCGTGGACGAGGGCTGGCGCGCCCTCGGTCGTCTGCACGAGGTTGGGCAGGAGCGCGTCGCGCAGCAGGGCGGCCATGGCGCCCTGGGCCTTGAGGTCGCGGGCATAGACGGGCTCGCCGCCGCGGTCGAAGCCCAGCAATATCCGACCCAGGCGCTCCTTCAGATCCGCGTAGTCGCGGGACAGGCAGAGCACGGCCATCACCTCGCTGGCCGCGGTGATGTCGAACCCGTCCTCGCGGGGCACACCCATGGCCTTGCCCCCGAGGCCGATGACGGTGCGCCGCAGGAAGCGGTCGTTCATGTCCAGGACGCGGCGGAAGGTCATCTGCCGGGGGTCCAACTCGCGGCCGTCACTGCCCGCGGGCGTGCGGAAGTAGACGTGGTTGTCGGCGAGGGCGGCGAGGAGGTTGTGGGCCGAGGTCACGGCGTGCAGGTCGCCCGTGAAGTGGAGGTTGATCCGGGCCGAGGGCTCGAGGCGCGAGAGGCCCCCGCCCGTGCCCCCGCCCTTCTGGCCGAACACAGGCCCGAGCGAGGGCTCGCGCAGGGCGCACATCGCCTTGACCCCGTTCCTTCGCGCGGCCTGGGTCAGGCCGATGCTGCACGTGGTCTTGCCTTCGCCCGCGGGGGTTGGGCTGATGGCCGAGACGAGGACGAGCCGCGCTTTCGGCGGATCGGGACGGAAGGCCACCTCGGAGCGGACCTTCGCCACGTGGGGACCCCAGGCCTGGACGTCTTCGGGCAGAAGGCCCAAGTCGAGGGCGACGTCTTCAATCGGGCGCATGAAACGATTCTAGGCCCGCTGGTTCTCGAGCGTGAAAAGAGTGAAACGATTGATAAAAGAGTGAAACGATTGATAAAGGTGTTCGTGCGTGAAAGGGTGCTAGCCTATGCCCTCTGAGGGGGAGGGGGCAATGACCATGGCAGCGCAGACGATCTCGGACGCTCGCGGGACGGGCGAGCACCGCTTCTTCACGGGGATGACCCTCGCGATCTTCGTCACCGTCTTCGTCGGCTTCGCGCGGAGCTTCTTCTTGAGGCCGTTCTTCCCGGGCTGGCCGTCACCTCCCGAGAAGATCTTCTACCTGCACGGCGCCTTTTTCACGGCGTGGTTCGTGCTGCTGGTCGCCCAGGCACGGCTGGTTGCCGCAGGTCGCACGGACGTCCATCGCAAGCTCGGTCGCTG
>JBGPYB010000124.1:0-14053 GCA_041493035.1 Vicinamibacteria bacterium
ATCTTCGTCGGGGCCGTCTGGGAGGACTCGTCGGGATATCCCGACTGCCGCTCCGTCTTCTACGAGGCGTTCGAGGAAGCCATCCGCCAGGGAACGCGCCCCGAGACCGACATCCGGATCGTCACGCCGGTGATCGCCCTGACGAAGGCGCAGATCGTCCGCAAGGGCGGCCATCTCGCCGTGCCGTTCGAGAAGACCTGGTCCTGCTACCAGAGCGAGGATCGCGCCTGTGGCGCCTGCGAGTCGTGCGTCCTGCGTCTCAAGGGATTCGCCGACGCGGGCGTCCGCGACCCAATTCCCTACCGTAGTCAGCCGTGAGACACTGGGGCACTTTCAAGAGAGGGGGCCCTTCGGGCTCCCCGGAGGATCGAGGCATGAAGCGTTTGGTTCTGGCCGGCGGGCTCTTCGCCGCACTCTTCTTTGCGGCATCCGATGCTCGCGCCCAGACGGGCACGGCTCGTGGCCGCGTCGTCGACGAGCAAGGGCAGCCCATCGTCGACGCCAAGGTCGAGCTGGACTTCCAAGGTGGGGTCAACCGCAAGCTCGAGACGAAGACCAACAAGAAGGGGGAGTACACCCAGGTCGGCCTTCAGCCCGGAGTCTATCGGGTCACGGGCTCGAAGGAGGGGTACCAGCCGAGCTACGTAGAGGAAAAGATCAGCCTCGGCGAGCCCACAAACGTCCCCGACGTGAAGCTCATGACGGCCAAGGCGGCCCAGGCCGCCGCCACGGCCGCGGGGAAGGGCGGCGCCGCGGCCGAGCTGTCTTCCAAGTTCTCCGCTGCGGCCGAGCTGCTGAAGGGCGGCAAGCTGGACGAAGCCGAGGCGGCGTTCGGTGACATCCTGGCCAAGACCCCGGCGGTCCCGGAGGCTCACTACAACCTGGGCGTGATCGCCGGGCAGCGCAAGAACTGGCCGGCAGCCCAAGCGGAGTATCAGAAAGCCATCGAGCTGCGCCCCAGCTATGGTGATGCCTGGACGTCGCTCGCCCGCTCGTATCAGGACGCAGGCCAGAAGGACAAGGCCATGGAGACCATGAGGGAGGCGTCCGCCAAGAACGAAGGTGACGCTGGCGTCCAGTTCAACCTCGGGATCTTCCTCCTGAACGCGCAGCAGACCGACGAGGCCGAGGCTGCCTTCAAGAAGGTTCAGAGTCTCGATGCCACCAACAGCGAAGTCGAGTACTACCTCGGCACGATCGCCGTCCAGAAGGGGAATACGGCCGAGTGCATCGCGCACCTGGAGAAGTACCTCGCGTCGTCGCCCAAGAACGCCCAGAACGCCGCCACGGCACAGGGGCTCATCGCGGCACTCAAGCCCAAGAAGTGATCAGCGATCGTGTCGCCGCCGTCCGGGAGCAGATCGCCCGGGCGGCGGCCCGCGCGGGGCGTCGCCCCGAAGACGTCGCCCTCGTCGCCATCAGCAAGACGTTCCCTGCCGAAGCCGTGCGCGAGGTCTTTGCCGCGGGCCTCAGGCTCTTCGGCGAGAACAAGGTCCAGGAGGCCGAGGGGAAGATCGCGTCGCTGGGCGATCTCGTGGCGCTGGGAGCACGGTTCCATCTCGTGGGCCATCTGCAGGGCAACAAGGCGAAGAAGGCGGCGGCTCTCTTCGAGTGCATTCATTCGGTGGACAGTGCGGATCTGGCTCGACGCCTCGCCGGCGCCGCCGCTGAACGCGGTAGTGTGCTCCGGGTGCTGGTTCAGGTCGACCTCGCCGGCGAGGCGACGAAGCACGGCGTCGGCGAAGCAGAGTTGCTTCCAATTCTCGAGCTGATACGCGGTCTGACATCGCTCCGTGCCGAGGGGCTCATGACCCTGCCGCCGCTGGTCGAGGACCCGGCCGCGTCGCGGCCGTATTTTCGGCGCCTCCGCGAGATGCGCGACGAGGCCGTGGGCCGCGGCCTGCTCCAGGGGGGCGAACTGTCGATGGGCATGAGCCACGACCTCGAGCCCGCGATCGAAGAAGGCGCGACGCTGGTCCGCGTCGGCACCGCCCTCTTCGGAGAGAGGCAGAGAAGGGCCTGATGTTCGTTCTCGCCAACGTTCTGATCGGCGTCGCCAAAGTCCTCGACATGGTCTTGCAAGCCTACACTTTCGTCCTCATCGGTCGCGCGATCGTTTCCTGGGTGGACGCCGACCCGCGAAATGGCATCGTCCGCTTCCTGATCATGGCGACCGAGCCGCCCCTGCGGCTCATCCGGCGGCTTCTCCCCACGAGCCTCCGTTTCTTTCCTCTCGACATCGCCTTTTTCGTCCTCTTCGGCTTGGTGATCTTCCTTCAGTACGCCCTCGTCCAGTCGCTCTTCGACGTAGCGGTGCGACTACGTTGACGCGAATTTCCTTGAGAGTGCCGGGGTCTACGTGCGACCCTAGGGGCACGGAGGTTCCATGAAGATCTCGCCCATGGACATCCAGCGGCAGGCCTTCGGGCGGCAGTTCCGAGGCTTCAACCGGGAAGACGTCCGGACCTATCTGAACCTGGTCGCCGAGGAGGTGGCGGCGCTCCAGCGGGAGCGCGACGCGCTGGCCCAGGAGGTCCAGGGCCTTCGCTCGCTGATCGACGAACACCGCGAGCGCGAGACGATCCTGAAGAACACGCTCCTCACCGCCCAACGCCTCTCGGAGGAGATCCGCGACAACGCTCGCAAGCAGGGGGAAAGCGTCGTGAAGGAGGCCGAGCTTCAGGCCGATCGGCTTTTGGAGTTGGCGCAGACTCGCGCCCACGACGTCGAGCGCGGCATCCTGGATCTGCGCACCCATCGGACGGCGCTCCAGACCGACATTCGGGCGCTGATCACGCGCCTCACACACCTTCTCGACCTCCAGGAAGAAGCCGAGGTGCAGGACAACCTTCACTTCCTGAAGCGCCGCGAGGAGGCGCAGTCCTAGACATCCACGACGCCACCGCCGGAGCCACGTTGCGGGTCCGGGTTCGGCCCCGGGCGTCTCGGGATGCGCTCGCGGGCGAGCGCGAGGGTGCCCTCGTCGTGCGCCTAAGGGCTCCGCCCGTCGAGGGAGAAGCGAACGCCGCCCTCGTCCACTTCCTGGGCCGCGTCCTCCGCGTTCCACCGTCCTCGATTAAGATCGTTCGCGGCGCCTCCTCGCGAGATAAATTGCTGCACTTCGAGGGACTGGCGGCCCACACGTTACGGCAGAGAATTGAGGGTGCGAGCGCATGACGACGGCCGATTTCGTCGTCCGGAACATCGGACGCCTCGCGACCCTGGCCGGCCCGACGCCGAGAGTGGGCGCCGCCTTGGCCGATATCGGCCTCGTCGAGAACGCGGCCGTGGCTTCGTCGGCGGGTCGCATCGTCTTCGCCGGTCCGGAGAAGGCTCTCGCTGCCGCAGTCGAGACTTTGCCGAGCGCCGTCGTTCTGGACGCCGAGGGCGCGGCCGCCGTCCCAGGCCTGGTCGATGCCCACACGCACATCGCCTTCGCCGGCGACCGTGACGAGGAGATCTGCGAGCGCCTCGCTGGTGCGACCTACAAGGAAATCGCCGACGCTGGCGGCGGGATCGTTCGAACGGTCAGCGCGACACGGGCAGCCTCGAAAGAGGAGTTGGTCCGCGGTCTCAGCGCGCGCCTCGACGAGATGCTCATGCAGGGGACGACCACGGCCGAGGTGAAGAGCGGCTATGGCCTCGAGACGGCGGCCGAGATCCGTTCCCTCGAGGCCATCGCGGAAGCAGGCGCCGCGCACCCCATGACGGTCGTGCCGACGTTTCTCGGAGCCCACGAAGTACCCGTCGAGCACCGGGGAGATCGGAGGCGCTACGTCGACCTGGTGATCCGCGAGATGATTCCCGAGGTTGCGGGCCGCGGCCTGGCGGCCTTCGCCGATGTCTTCTGCGAGGAAGGCGTCTTCACCGTGGCCGAGACCCGCGAAATTCTCTCGGCCGCGCGTGATCGAGGCCTCGGTCTGCGCGTCCACGCCGACGAGCTGGCGTGGACGGGCGGCGCCGAGCTGGCAGCGGAGCTCGGCGCTCGCTCCGCGGACCATCTCCTCTTTGCCTCCGAAGGGGGAATGCGGGCCCTGGCTGAAGCCCGCTGCGTAGCAACGCTCCTCCCAGCCGCTGCGTTCTACCTGCGCCTCGGTCGGTTCGCGCCCGCTCGGCGGATGATCGACGCGGGAGTCCCGATCGCCCTCGCCACGGATTCGAACCCCGGGGGCGGCCTCTCTCCCTCGATCCCGTTCGCCATGACCGTGGCCTGCTTCGCCATGGGGCTCTCCCTCGAGGAGGCGATCACCGCGGCGACCGTGAATGCGGCATACTCGCTGGGCGTCCACGCCGAGAGGGGGAGCCTCGAGGCCGGGAAGCGTGCCGATCTCGTCGTCCTTCGCTCCGCCCGGCTTCTCGACCTCGTCCGGGTCGGGGTACCGGCCGTCCGCACCGTGGTGAAAGAAGGTCGAGTCGTGGTTCGCGACGGAAGGAGGATCGTTCCTTGAGCCGCCCTGCCGTACTGTCGGTCGAGAACCTGGTCAAGACGTACCCCGCCAAGGGGAAGATGCCTCCGGTCGAGGCCGTCCGCGATCTCTCTTTCGAGGTCCGCGCCGGGGAGTTCTTCGGTCTACTGGGGCCGAACGGCGCCGGGAAGAGCACAACCCTCGGGTGCATCATGACCCTGGTGCGCCCCACGTCGGGACGCATCGTCGTGGATGGCGTCGACGTGACCGCGAACGCCATGGGCGCGCGCCGCCTCATCGCCGTGGTGCCCCAGAACCGGAACCTCGACCGCGACCTCTCGGTGCGTGAGGTGCTCACCTACCACGGCCGCTACTTCGGCCTGGCCGCCGCCGAACGCGAGGCCCGCGCCGATCGTCTCCTGGCCGAGCTTCAGGTGGCCGACAAGGCCGAAGCCAAGCCGCTGACCCTGTCGGGGGGACAGCAGCAGCGGGTCATGATCGCGCGCGCCTTGATGCACGACCCGAAGGTCCTCCTCCTCGACGAGCCGACGACCGGCCTCGACCCCCAAGCGCGGCGCCTGCTGTGGGAGACCCTCGCAGGGCTCCACAAGCGCGGCCTCACGCTGATACTGACGACCCACTACATGGAGGAGGCCGACCGCCTCTGCGAACGCCTTGCCATCGTGGACCACGGCAAGATCCTCACGGTCGACACGCCGGCGGCCCTCAAGAAACAGCTTCCCGGCGGGCAGATCCTCGACCTCTGGGTGCGCGCGCAGGCGCCCCTGGCCCCCCGCCTCGAGGTGTTGGCCGGCGTGATGCGCATCGAGAGGGTCGAACAGCACGGCGACGGCGAGGGTGTCGAGCGCCTGCGCCTCTTCGTGGATCCGGCCGACGGCCTGCTGGACCGCGTCCTCCACGCCGTCCGCGACGCAGGCGGCGACCTGCACCACGTGAGCCTCCAGGCCCCGAGCCTCGAGGACGTCTACATTCACCTCACCGGAAAGGAGCTCCGCGAATGACCGCTTTCCTGGCGCTGCTGAGGCGCGATCTTCACGTGGCGTCGCGCAACGCACCGATGCTCCTCATGGCCACCTTGACCCAGCCGATCCTGGTGGTGCTCGTCTTCGGGAACATCCTCCCGCGCCTCAACCTGGTGAACGACCAGTTCCGGACCGTCATGGTGCCCGGACTCATGTCGATCACCATGCTCATGGCCGGTGTCCAAGGGGTGTTGATGCCTCTCGTCACGGACCTTTCGGGCAGCCGCGAGGTGGAGGAGCGGATCCTGGCGCCCATCAGCATTCTCGGCGTCGCCGCCCAGAAGGTGGTGGCTGGGGCGATCCACGCCGGTATCGCCGGTCTCGTCGCCCTTCCGGCGATGATGCTCTTGATGCACGAGATGGCGGGCGTCGAGGTGCATCCGCGCTGGGTCATCCTGTTTCCACTGATCGCGCTCTGCGGGCTGCTGTCGGCCTCTTTCGGCATGACCCTCGGCACGCAAGTACAGCCCCGCTACAGCGGCCTGCTCTTTGCGGTGGTCCTCGGTCCGCTCATGCTCTTCGGCTGCGCCTACTACCCCTGGACAGGGCTGAGCGTCCTCGGCCTCTTCCAGTACGTCTTCCTGCTGAACCCCCTCGTCTTCATGAGCGAGGCCATGCGCCTCGCCGTCACGCCGAGGGTGCCCCACATGCCGCTGCCGCTCCTCTTCGGCGGCCTCGCGTTCTTCACGCTGCTTTTCACCTGGGCGGGCGCGCGGTCTTTCCAGCGCCGAACGATCCTGTGAGCGGAGAGCGCGCTAACCCTTACACGCCCTCGACCAGGATCATCTCTGTCCTGGCCACCGACTGCCGCACCGCCTTCGCGGGCCGGTAGGCTTCGGAGTTCCACCATTCCCGCGCCCGCTCCACAGTGGGGAACTCCAGGATGACGAAGCGGCCGGGAGCCCAAGTCCCTTCGAGGGTCTCGACCTTTCCGCCGCGAACGACGAATCGACCACCGAAGGGCGTGAGGCTCCCTGGCGTCAGCTTCTTGTATTCCTCGTATCCGACGGGATCGGTGATCTCGACGTCCACGACGACGAATGCCGCCATCTTTCCTCTCGATCTGCCGTGGGCTCAATACGATCGAAAGCTGCCCGTCGCATCTGAAATCCGCAGAGGTTTGCAGGATATCCGAGTCGGCTATCATTGTCGGCCACATGCGGCGGTCGGGACGTGGCATCGGATGGCTTGTCTTCCTGATGACCCTCGCTTACTCGCTCTTCGCGATCCTGCGCCATTGGCACTTCCAGAGCAGCTTCGATCTGGCCATCTTCGACCAGGCCGTGTGGCACTACAGCCGGTTCGAGACCCCGGCGAACACCATCAGCGGCCACGCCCACATTCTGGCCGAACACTTCCATCCGATCCTGGTCGTGCTCGCGCCCCTGTACTGGGTTCTCCCGCGCCCGGAGCTTCTGGTCACGGCACAGGCCTTCCTGCTCTCGCTGTCGGCGGTGCCTGTGTACGTCCTGGCGCGAGAGCGACTCGGACCGGGGCTGGGTCTCGCGATGAGCACGGCGTACGTCCTGTTCTGGGGGATCCAGAAGGCTGCCGCGTTCGATTTCCATGAGCTGGCCTTTGCCCCCGTGCTCATCGCAACGGCACTGCTCGGCATCGAAACGCGCAGGGACCTTCTCTTCTGGCCCGCCGCAGTGAGTCTACTGTTCGTCAAGGAGGAGCTACCGGGCGTCGTTGTGTTTCTCGGGTTCCTCCTGATGCTCAAAGGTCGTTGGTTCAAGGGCCTGATCGTGTCGGCCATCGGCCTCGCCGCCTTCGCCTTGATCGTCGGGTGGCTGATGCCGGCCCTGGGCGGTTCGGACCACTACGCTTTCGCGAGCGCTTACGGGGACCTGGGCAAGGGGCCGGGCAGCGCGGCTGGGGCGATGGTGACGCGCCCGCTCCACGCCCTTGCAGGGCTTTTCAGCCCCCCGACGAAGATCCGGACGCTTGCACTGTGGCTCGGTCCGTTTCTGTTCCTACCTGTTCTGTCTCCGCTCGCCCTGCCGGCAATACCGTTGGTCCTGGCCCGATTCCTCTCCAGCAGTCCGAATCACTGGATGGCCGCCTTTCACTACTCGGCGCCTCTGGCCCCGATCCTTGCCATGTCGGCCATTGACGCTCTCAGCCGGCTCCTGCACCGAATCCCCGACGAGGCTCGGCGCTGCACTGCCGCGCGCTGGGTGGTTACACTCATGGTACCCCTCTGCGCGATCCTGCCCGGCAACCTTCCCGTTTGGCGCCTGTTCTCCGCCGCTTACTATCGAAGCTCCGAGACCGAGCGAACGGCGCGGCGGGCGCTCGCCCTGGTTCCACCGGCCGCGATCGTCGTGGCGCAGGACAGCTTGACGCCCCACCTCAGCCAGCGCCAGTCGATCTATACGCTTCGCTCCGGCGCACCGGAGGCGGACTTCGTCCTCGCCGGCCGAGCTTTGAGCCCGTGGCCGAACGAGAACTGGGGTGTGATCGAAGGCCTTCTCGCTGAGCGGCGCGCACGCGGATACCGGACGGTGTTCGAAGAAAATGGCTTCGTGGTTCTCGAGGCGGAACAGCCGGCCCGGAGAACAACCCCGGGGGGCCAAGAAGGGCGTTAGAGCGCGCCCGACTCCAGGGCCTCGGCGAACGTCATGAGGGACGGAAAGCGGGGGCAGTCGTGGTCTCGGTAGAGATCGCGGGAGTCGAGGAGCACGGCGCGGAGGCCGGCCGCTCGCGCGCCTACAACGTCGACGTAGTAGAGGTCGCCCACGTGGATCGTCGTGTCGTGTCGGGCGCTCATCCGCTGGAGGGCCAGCGCGAAGATGCGTGGGTCGGGCTTCTCGACGCCCTCCTCCAGCGAATCCACGATCGTCTCGAAGAATCGCGCAAGCCCTAGCCGCTGGAGCTTGGCGCGGACTGTCCCGTTGGAGTTGGAGACGACCGCGAGGCGTCGCCCGCCGCCCGAAAGGCGTTGCAGGGCCGGGATGGTCTCTTCAGGGACGAGCTCCCAGAGGTTGTGTTCAGCGTGATAGGCCGCCAGCTCTGCACGCGCCGGCTCGAGGGCGGGCCCCAGCGGCACGCCAGCCAGGACGAAGACACGGTTGAAGTACGCCTCCCCACGCGACCGATCAGTGGTGGTCCGCACGCCTCCATCCGTGTCCAGCTCCCTCCGGACCGACGGCTCGACAGCGGCGAGACGGGCCGCATCGGCGGCGACGCCATGGCGCGCGAGTGCCCCGGCCACGCGCTCCCAGTTGGGGTACACGAGGACGCCACCGGCATCGAGGAAGACGGTCTCGACGCGCATGGTCGCGCTACCGCGCCGGCTGCTGCTGCGTCAGGCAGTGGAGCGTTCCGAGACCCCAGACGAGGTCCACGGCGTGGATCCCGACGACTGGGCGGTCGGTAAAAAGCTCCGACAGGATGCCCAGCGCCTCGCGATCGGCCGGGTCATTGAAGGTCGGTACGATGACCGCCGCGTTGCCGACGTAGAAGTTGGCGTAGCTGGCCGGCAGGCGCATGCCGTCGAAGAGGAGTGGGGCCGGCATCGGTAGCGCGACGACCTCCACTTTCGATCCGTCCTCGAGGCGCATCCCCTCGAGACGTTCGCGGTTCTCCTCGAGGACGCCGTAGTTCGCATCGCCGGGGCTCTTCTCGTGGCAGAGGACGACGGTCTTCGGTCCGACGAAGCGGCACAAGTCGTCCACGTGGCCGTGTGTGTCGTCGCCGGCGATCCCCCTGCCGAGCCAGAGAACGTTGGTGAGGCCAAGAGCTCCCTTCAGCGCCTGCTCGACCTCGCGCCGCGACAGCCCCGGGTTCCTGACTTGGACCTCGGGGTCCAGAAGACATTCCTCGGTCGTGATGAGCGATCCGCGCCCGTTCACGTCGACGGCGCCGCCCTCGAGAACGAAGGGGCGTCTCTTCGCTGCGATCGGAAAGAGACGAAGCCCCAGGTTCTTCGCGGCGCGTCCGGGGATTCGGGCGTCCATTGTGTGGTCGGGGTACTTCGCCCAGCCGTTGAAGCGGAAGCCAGCGATGGCGACCTCGGGCTTGCGGCCTCCCTTGCGGACGAAGATCGGCCCCATGTCCCGGCTCCAGCCACGGTCGGTGGGGAAGCGGAGGAATCCGACGGCCTCCGCAAGGACGCCGACGCGAGCGAGCATTCGCCGCGCCTCGGCCTCGTGGGCCGCCGACGCTACCAGGATCCGCACCGTCTCCCCTTGGGCGAGCCTCCGGATCATCTCGCCGTACACCCAGGGGATGGGCCCGAATTTTCGCGGCCAGTCCGAGCGGCGGTGCGGCCAGACGAGCCAAGTGGCCTCGTGGGGCTCCCACTCGGCCGGCATTCGAAACCCGAGAGCCGCGGGAGTCAATCGAGGAAGCGCCTGTCGATGCCGGCGTAGGCGTCGATGCGTCTGTCGCGAAGGAAGGGCCATCCGCGCCTCACTTCTTCGATCCGCGCGAGATCCACCTCGCCGACCAGGATCTCCTCCTTGTCGGTCGAGGCCTCGGCGATGACGACGCCGAACGGGTCGCAGAGGAACGTCGTGCCCCAGAACTCGAGCCCTGGAGCCGAGGGCTCGGGTTTTTCAAGGCCAATGCGGTTGATGACCGCGACGTAGACTCCGTTGGCGATGGCATGAGAGCGCTGGATCGTCTGCCAGGCCGAACTCTGTTGCGCGCCGTACCGGGCCTTTTCGGCCGGGTGCCAGCCGATGGCCGTGGGGTAGAAGAGGATGGCCGCGCCCTGCAACGCCGTGAGACGAGCCCCTTCCGGGTACCACTGGTCCCAACAGATGAGAGTACCGATGCGGCCGGCCTTCGTGTTGAAGGCGCGGAAGCCCAGATCCCCCGGCGTGAAGTAGAACTTCTCGAAGAAGCAGGGATCGTCGGGGATGTGCATCTTGCGGTAGAGCCCCAGGATCTCGCCGGTCGCGTCGATGATCGCCGCTGTGTTGTGGTAGAGGCCGATGGCGCGACGCTCGAACAGCGAGGCGATGACGGCGACCCCGGCCTCCTTGGCGGCCGCCGTGAGGACCTCGGTGCTGGGGCCGGGAATGCTCTCGGCCAGATCGAAGAGGGCCGCGTCCTCCCGCTGGCAGAAATAGGGTGAGCGGAAAAGCTCCGGAAGGCAGACCACCTCGGCCCCTGCCTTCGCGGCCTCGGCAACCTTCGCCACGGCCTTCTCCAGGTTCTCGGCGGGCTTGTCGGACATTCCCATCTGGACGAGCCCGACCTTGAACTTCTGCTTCGTTTGCATGGCACCCGAGTCTACACCGACACCGCTCGGCGGCCCCAGGGCGAGGGGCGCTCGCGCCATCCTCCCGTCGTGATCGTGGTCTGGGGCTTGACATCATTTTAGTTATAACTAAACTAATGCCGTGCGGGCGACCCTGCGGGCTCTGGCCACTCCCCGGCGGCGCGAGATCCTGCGCCTCATCTGGCGTGACGAGAGGACGGCGGGGGATATCCATCGCGCCCTCGGCGACGTCACCTTCGGTGCCGTGTCGCAGCACCTGAAGGTGCTGGCGGACTCCGGCCTTGTGCGCCGTCGGCGCGACGGCCGCCACCGCATCTACGAGGCGCGCCAGGACTCGCTCGGACCGTTTCGCGCATGGCTGGAGTCTTCATGGGACGACGCTTTGTACCGGCTCAAGCTGCGGGCCGAGCTGGAAGACGCGCGCCGCGGTCCGCGGCCACGGAGCCGAAGGAGAAGACGATGAATCCACTCGCCCACACTCTCGAGCGTACGATCGTGATTGCGGCGACGCGGGCCACGGTCTTTCGCTACTTCACCGACTCCGACCGCTTCGCTGCGTGGTGGGGACCCGGCTCGCGTATCGAAGGGCGGCCGGGCGGCGCGGTACACATCCGTTACCCGAACGGCGTCATCGCCTCGGGCGAGGTCCTCGAAGTCGTCGAGGGGAAGCGCGTGGTCTTCACCTACGGCTACCTAGACCCCGCGAAGCCCATCCCTCCAGGGGGATCCCGGGTGACGATTACCCTGGACGACGATTCCTCGGGGACGCGCTTGCACCTGCGTCACGAATTCGGCGACGCCTCGACCCGCGACCAGCACGTACAAGGCTGGCGCTATCAACTGGCCGTCTTCTCCAACGTCGCCGCGGGCGAGCAGCACGCGGACCTGGCGGGGCGCGTCGATCGCTGCTTCTCCCTCTGGAGCGAACGGGGCGCCGCGACGCGCCACGGTGGCCTCGCCGCCCTTGTCGCCGACAACGTTGCCTTCAGGGACGCCTTCAGCTGCACGAGCGGTCTCGATGACCTATCGGATCATCTCGCGGCGGCGCAGGCCCACATGCCTGGCATGCGACTGCGACGGTCCGGCGACGTGCGCCACTGCCAGGGGACCGCCATCGTCGACTGGGTGGCCGAAGGTGAGGATGGCCAGCAACGGGCCGCTGGCACCAACGTCTTCGACCTGGCCCCTGACGGCCGCATCGTGCGGATCGTGGGCTTCTGGAAGGCTTAGATCCCTGCCGATCTCGAGCGGGGCCCTCCGCCTGTCCCGTGGCATACTCGCGTGAATGGCGGTCATCGAAAGCCACGTCGATCCCACCTCGGCCGAGTTCCGGGAGAACCGCGACCACATGGACGCCCTGGTTGGCGATCTCCGCAAGCGACTCGACGAGGTTCGTCAGGGAGGCGGCTCGGAGGCTCTGAGGCGCCACCGTGAGCAAGGCAAGCTCACGGCCCGGGAGCGGATCGAACGCCTCCTCGATCCCGCGACACCCTTCCTGGAAATCGGCGCTCTGGCCGCTCACGGAGTGTACGAGGGCGCCGCTCCCTCGGCCGGCCTCGTCGTCGGCATCGGCCGCATCCGCGGTCGAGAGGTCATGGTGGTCGCCAACGACGCCACGGTGAAGGGTGGGACCTACTTTCCCCTGACGGTGAAGAAACACCTGCGAGCCCAGGAAATCGCCGCCGAGAACCGGCTGCCCTGTCTCTACCTCGTCGACTCCGGCGGGGCTTTTTTGCCCCTGCAGGCCGAAGTATTCCCAGACCGCGACCATTTCGGCCGCATCTTCTACAACGAGGCGCGGATGAGCGCCGAGGGAATCCCGCAGATCAGCGTGGTCCTCGGCTCTTGCACCGCCGGTGGCGCCTACGTTCCCGCGATGAGTGACGAGGCCGTCATCGTGAAAGGGCGCGGGACGATCTTCCTCGGCGGGCCGCCCCTCGTGAAGGCCGCGACCGGCGAGGTCGTGAGCGCCGAGGATCTGGGTGGAGCCGATGTTCACTGCCGCATCAGCGGCGTGGCCGATCACTACGCGATCGACGACGAAGACGCCCTGGCGCGCGCCCGGGAGATCGTCGGCCACTTGACCGCTCGCAAAGAGGTCCCGTGGGAGCTTCACGAGCCCGAGGAGCCGCGGTACGACCCCAAGGAGTTGGCCGGCATCGTCCCGAAGAACATCCGGAAGGCCTACGACGTACGCGAGGTGATCGCACGCCTCGTGGACGGGAGTCGCTTTCACGAATTCAAGGCCCTCTACGGGGCAACCCTCGTGACGGGCTTTGCCCACCTGATGGGCTACCCTGTCGGCATCCTCGCCAATGGCGGCGTTCTCTTCTCCGAGAGCGCGCTCAAGGCAACCCACTTCATCGAGATGTGCTGTCTCCGGCGCATCCCCCTCGTCTTCCTTCAGAACATCACCGGCTTCATCGTCGGCAAGGAGTACGAGCAGAAGGGAATCGCGAAGGACGGGGCCAAGATGGTCCATGCCGTGGCCAACGCTCGTGTGCCGAAGTTCACCGTCGTCATCGGCGGCAGCTTCGGCGCCGGAAACTACGGCATGTGCGGACGAGCCTATGGCCCGCGGCAACTCTGGATGTGGCCGAATGCGCGGATCTCGGTGATGGGCGGCGAGCAGGCGGCCTCCGTCCTCGCCCAGGTGAAGCAGGAGCAGCTCGAGCGGCAGGGGCAGTCGATGACTCCAGCGGAGGTCGAGGCCTTCAAGGCGCCCACCCTTGCGAAGTACGAGGAAGAAGGGAGCCCCTACTACTCGACCGCGCGGCTCTGGGATGACGGCGTCATCCCGCCGGAGGACACGCGGACCGTCCTCGGACTCGGCATCTCCGCGGCCCTGAACGCGCCCATCCCCGAGACGCGCTTCGGCGTGCTCAGGATGTGAATCGGCCTTACACAGCACTCCGCCACCGGGACTTCCGGTGGCTCTGGCTTTCGCAGTTCGTGTCCCAGACCGGCTCCCAGATGCAGGTCGTGGCCATCAACTGGCACATCTACCTGCTGACCCATTCGGCGCTGGCCCTGGGTTTCGTCGGCTTGACGCGGGTCGTCCCCATCATCCTGTTCTCGCTCTGGGGCGGGATCGTCGCCGATCGGCGCGATCGCCGCAGCGTGATGCTCGCCACCCAGAGTGCCATGGCCGTGGTATCGCTCGGTCTCGCCTTCCTCGCCGCCCGTGGCCACGCCGCCGTGTGGGCCATCTACGCCCTCAACGCCATCCACGCGGCGGCCACGGCCTTCGATAACCCCGCCCGGCAGGCACTCGTCCCGCGTCTCGTCCCCCGCGAGGACTTGCCCGGTGCTCTCTCCCTCAACCTCACCATGTTCCACCTGGCCATGATCGGGGGGCCGGGTCTCGCCGG
>JBGPYB010000011.1:0-53940 GCA_041493035.1 Vicinamibacteria bacterium
CGTATTGACGAACGACAGTCAGTTGCCGGGCGCCTTCGGTGTGCCGCCGGTCTGGGCTTCGTGGTAGCCGGCCTTGACGGCGTCTTCCTCGGTCATCCACTTGCCGTGCTTCGTGTTGCCGTAGTAGCGGTCCCCCTCGCGATGGAAGACCTTGGTGGACGTGTTCGCCCAGACCATTCCGGGCTGCGGAGGCGTCGCGGGCGCCGCCGTCGTTGCGGACGCCACAGGTGTCGGCTTCGGAGCCTTCGCTGGCTTCGCCGGCGCCGCTGGAGCGGGCGCAGGGGGAGCGACCGCAGCGGCCGACGCGGTCGCGGGAGCGGCTGGGGCCGCGCCCACGGTCACGTAGGGCTTGATCTTGGCGATCGTCGACGCCGAAACGCCCACCTTCGCCAAGTCTTCGACCGTGGCGTACGGCCGACCGGCGATGATCTTCTTCGCCGTTGCGGCGCCGATGCCGTTCAGCCCTTCGAGATCCTTCTCCGAGCCGGAGTTGATATCGACGATCGCAGCGGGGGACGCGGCTGGCTTTGGATCCTTCGGTCGAGCGTCGGCCCTCCACGCGGAACCGACCACGAGCGCCAAGCCAAGAAGGGCCGCAACCGAGCGGCCAGGGACGATGGTACGCGGACTGAATCTCATGATTTCATCTTTCTGTACGAGCGGACGATTGGCAAGGCCGGAATCGAATCGATACGCGATGCTAGCACAGGGCCGATGGCGCCGAATCGCTCAGCCGGGCGGGGCCACAGGAGGCGTCGGCGTCGCGATCGCCACGGACTGGCCGAGATGCGCCGCGAGAGCCTTCTCGGCCTCTTCGGGCTCGAACTCGAAAGGACCCATGCCCCCCTTGTAGATCACTCGGCCGCCGGCGGCGAGGACGTAGAGTCGTTCCGGCCATGCCGAAAACGCCGTGTCCGCCAGGTTGTCCATGGAGTCGATGGCGACGGGGGCCTTGTAGTGGAGGCGCTCCACCAGGATCTTGGCGGCTTCCATCCGCTCGGCGAAGCTCTTGGGCTGTGTGAAGACGACCTTGTCCTTCCGGTTCGACTCCATCTGCCACTCGTCGTCGGGGTGGGCCTCCGAGACGTAGACGGTGAGGAACTCGGCCTTGCCCTTGTATTTATCCTGGATTCTCTGAAGATCGCCGATCTTCTTGCGGAACGGCGGTCAGGTACAGCTCCCGAAGATGAGCATGACGGGCTTCGCCTTCCAAAGCGTGGAGAGACGGACGTCGGAGCCGTCGTACATCTTCAAGGAGAGATCGGGGGCCTGGTGGCCGGCCAGCAGCGTCCCCTTTTCGCGGCGGTCGTACTTGTTGTATCGGAGGATCCCCTTCTCGACGAGCTTCATGTACGTGAGGCTGCCGACTCCGATCACCGCCAGCGCGACGAGGGCCCAGGTCACGGTCTTCCTCCTGACGAAGCGCTTCAGTTTATCCCAGGCTTCTGTCATCGGCGGGTCTCCTCGTGCTCCCGGCGCTGCGGGCTCTGGCCTTGTACATCACTCGGCCGGCCGGGGACACCACGTCGCCAATTCTAGAACAAGCGCATCTGGCCGAGCACCGGCGACGGGCGGCGCTCTCTTCCGGCTTCGATCCATCCCGTTCCCTCCGGCCCCGTCATCTCGAGACGTACGTCGTCGCGCCCGCGACGACGTAGGGCCGATTCCGCGGTCATCCGCGCGACCTCGGGATGGTTGTTCTTGCGGGACAGGTGTGCCAGGACCACCGCCTCGCAGGTGTCGGAGAGGCCCTTTTCGAGATAGAGAGCCACGTCGCCGTTGGAAAGATGGCCGAGGGGGCTCAGGATTCTTTCCTTGAGGGACCAGGGATAGGGACCGTCACGGAGCATCCCGGGATCGTAGTTGGACTCGACCAGAACCGCCCGGCAACCGGCGAACGCCTCTGTCAGGCCGCGGCCCACGTGGCCCAGGTCCGTGGCATGGCCGAAGGAAACCCCGTCGCACGACACCACGAAGGCCATCGGCTCAACGGCATCGTGAGGCACGGGAATCGCTTCTACCGTGAGGGCGCCAACCGACCGCCGCGACCCGGGATCGAGCACGTCATAGCCGGCGATTTCGCTCGCCCCGAGACCTGCGGCGGCATAGGTTCCTCGGCTGCCGGAAAGGCGGACGCCCCATTTCCGGGAGAAAGACGCCGCCCCGCGCGCGTGATCGCTGTGCTCGTGAGAAAGAAAGACGACGTCTATCGAGACCGGGTCGACTCCCGCCGAGAGAAGGCGATCCGCCAACTCGCGAGGCCCGAGGCCTGCGTCGAGGAGGATGCGCGTGCCGCCCCCTTCGACGAGGGTCGCGTTCCCCGAGCTTCCCGAACCCAGGACGCGGAAGCGCAGGCTCACGTCGCGTAGTTCACCACAAACCTTCGCGGACGCAAAGAACTAAAGCGCCGCTTGGGAGCGCGCGAAAGCGGCCGAGGTCAGATTCGGAGCTGCGAAGCCCGTGGCCGATAGCCTTTGAGGTTCCCAAGGAGGCTCATGGCCAGGTCGCCGCGGAAAAGGTCGTTCGCGATGCGCTGCACGTCGGCTGCGGCGACGCTCTCGATCTCTCCCAGGGTCTCGTCGAGACCGAAGGTCCGGCCAAAGTAGATCTCCTGCCGCGCCAGGTAGCTCATCCGTGAGCCGGTATTCTCGAGGGACAGCATCAAGCTCCCCTTGAGATGGTCCTTGGCCCTCCGCATCTCGTCGGCAGGGATCGGCTCCCCCTTGAGCCGCTTCAACTCCTCGACGGTGAGGCGGATGACTTCGCCAACGGAGTCGAGGCTCGTACCCGCGTAGACGGTGAAGCTCCCGGCGTCGGAGTAGGCCGTGACACCGGAGGAGATCGAGTAAACGAGGCCGCGCTTCTCGCGCACGTTCTGGAAGAGCCGCGACGACATGCTCCCACCGAGAACCGTGTTGAGGATATAGGTCCCGTACCGGTCGCGATGGGATTGGGGATACGCGGGCGTCCCCAGACAGAGATGGACCTGTTCCAGCTCCTTCTTGGACCGCGTGACGATGCGCGACGCGGGTCGCGGGGGTCGGATGGGCCGACCGTCGCGAGTCTCGCCGAGAGCGCCGAAGTGACGTCGCACGAGCTTTGCCGTGCTCTCGTGCTTCAGGTGGCCCGCCGCGGAAATCACGATGTTGCTCGGCCTATAGACGTCGCGGAAGAAGGAACGCAGCTTTTCGCGGCCGAACCCGAGGACGCTCTTCCGCGTGCCGAGAATGGGCCGGCCCAGCGGATGATCGGGCCAGAAGGCCTGGGTGAAGAGCTCCATCACAAGATCGTCGGGTGTATCTTCGACCATCTTGATCTCTTCGAGAATGACCTTCTTCTCCTTGGACATCTCGAGGGGGTCGAAGAGCGGATTCATGACGATGTCGCCGAGGATCTCCACGGCCAGGGGAAGGTGCTCATCGAGCACCTTGAGGTGGAAGGAGGCGTACTCCTTCGCGGTGAAGGCGTCCATGTGGCCGCCGATGGAGTCAACCTGGGACGCAATCACCTCCGCCGAGCGCGTGCGGGTGCCCTTGAAGACCATGTGCTCGATGAAGTGGCTGATCCCCGTCTCCGCCGGCGTTTCGTGGCGACTCCCCCGCTTCAGCCAGACGCCGATGGCCACGCTCCGGACGTGGGGCATGGCTTCGGTGAGAAGGGTCAAGCCGTTCGGAAGAATGTCTCTTGTGATCATGGGTTCGGGGTCGCGAGAGGACCAAGCGTATCACGACGGCCGCCTCGGAGCCGCGTGATAGACTCGTCCTCGCGTCGATGCCGATGAGCGACGAAGCCTACCGCCGCTACGTTCACATCAACCTCCCCCACGCTCGAACCATCGTCTCGCGCATCGGAAGGACACTCGAGGCACTGGGCGCCTTCGGCGAGACCGGAAACGGCGGCGCCTTCGCACTTCTCGCAGCCTACGACGCTCTGGAAGCCACGGTCCGCGACTTCGACGAGGATCCGCCCCTCGAGGACGCGCTGCGGTCGGCCGACGATGTCGCCGTCCGCGGCCGCGCGCTGGTGGAGGCCATCCTCGGGACCTCGTGCCGCGCTGACCGGCTCGGCCAGTCCGTGCGCAACCTGTTCGAGTGCCTCGGCCTGCCGGGGGAGGGAGCCGAGCTGGCTCTCGGCTGCGGCGAACGCCCCGATTCGCCCCTACGCTGACGCTCGAAGGCGCTTCGTGACGGCCCGGACCATGCAATCGAGCCCGATCCCGGCGAAGAGAAACAGATAGCCGTGCATGGGCGTGGCGACCCGCCACTCGTAGAGGAACATCGACTCGAAGATCAGGTAGTAGACGGGAACGATCGCCACGAAGAGCGCCTTGCGGGGAGCGCGACGGACCAGGGCGACAAGGCCGATCAGCAGGAGAGGCAACGTAACCGCCGCGGCGCTTCCCTGAAGAACGCGAATGCCGGGACGAAGGGCTCCGAGCGTTTCTCCCGGAGCAAGGGCGAGGCGATCGGACACCCGGGGCGGGCGCGCGGCGCGGGCTTCCCTCTGGAACAGGCGAAGCGGCGCGAGCCGATCGTCTTCTCCCGAGGCTTCGTCCTCCTCCGTGCCCTTGGAAAGGGCCGGCGCTTCACCGGCGCGTCCCGCGACGAACGGGGCCTCGGCCGAGTGATAGCTCACCATGGCAACCATGCGCCGGACGATCGCTCTCAGGTACCAGAGGGGCTGAGCGCGGATCACCTCGATACTCCGGTGGTAGCGATCGTGATCGCGCCAGATACCGTCAGGCTCGGCCCACCACTGGGCGTAGTCGGGTCTCCCGTAGCGCGCGGCTTCTTCGCGGGCCACGCGCCGGTCCGTGGTGCGCGCACCGAACCGTTCCCCGCCCGCATCCGCGACGCCCTGCCACAGAGTGAGACCGCCGTTGATGCTGATGGGGACGAACTCGCCGAAGATCGCGTAGTTGCGCAGGGTGATCGGGGCAATGGCCAGGCCCGCCGTCGCTGCGAGAACGAGGGCCGGGCGGAGGGCACGGCGACGATCCTTGCACACGAGGACGAGGGCCGCTGCGAAGAAAGGGCCCACGAGGACGAGGTTCGGGCGCAGCCACGCCGAAAGGCCGAACAGGATTCCGGCTCCCGCCACGCGGCGGAGGTCGAGCGGGGTGCCGAGGGCGGAGGAGGCCAGGAGCAAGGAAGCGCATCCGAGGGGCAAGGCCGACAGGGCGTCGGGCGAGATCAGGTTCGAGGCATAGCCGAGATGCGGGGAGATGGCGGCCAGGAGCCCTCCGACGGTTCCGACAGCCAGGCCGAAAAGGCGCACGCCGAGGAGCAGAATCAACAGGGGCGTGGCGGAATCGAGGAGGTTCTGAACGAGCTGGACCGTGAAGAAGCTCCGCCCCAAGATCGCGTAGACCTCGCGAAGAAGGGCGGCGTAGCCGGGGGGGCGTGCGAGAAGTCCGGTGCTCTTGGGGTCGATCTGGGCCGGGAAGAGCAGCCCGTCGCCCGCGAGCATGTGGAGGGCGGCGACGTCGTAACGCATGGCCATGCGGGTCCCCGGCTGGTCCCGGGTGTACATGGCCGGCGCCAGATCTACGGCATATAGAGACCGGATCGCAAAGGAGAACGCGAAGAGGCCAAGACCAATGGCGAGACTGGCACCGACGCGGCGCATTTGGCGAGAGCATAACCCGGCGACGCCAGGGTGCCTCCCGAACCCCCGTGCTATGCTCTGCCCGTCTTTACCCTATGTCAGCGGTGGGCGCGGGGATTCGAGAGAGAGGCCAGAGACCGTTGTCGTTTCTGCCAAGGTCCTTGCAAGGGTGGCTCGTCGTCGCTGCTTCCCTGGTCTCGATGCTCGCCCCGGTCGCCGCTTTGGCGCAGACGCCGTCGCCCACTCCCCCGCCGCCGCGGCTGCCGTTCCAGGACGAACTGGACCTCCAGGCCAACGCGGGAGTGGTCCAAGGATCGGGGGCTCGAGCCTTTGGAATGGGGGGCGCCTTTCTCGCCCGCGCCGACGACGCCACGGCTGCATCCTGGAACCCCGCGGGTCTCAGCTATCTGAGGCACCCGGAGCTTTCATTCGTGCTCGTCGACGCCCGGCTCGGAAATGAAAAGACACGCCTCGACGGCACGCTGGCCGAGAACGATCAACGCCGCGGCCGCGCCCCCGACTTCGCAGCCTTCACCTACCCTTTCTCCGTCGGCTCCACGAGCGGGGCTGCTCAGCTCAGCTTCCAGCGAGTTCTCTCCTTCGACAACACGCGCACCATCGAGGAGCCTGACCGGGTCCGCCGGATCGTCTCCAACGGCGGCTTCGACGTGCTGGCGCTGGGTTCCGGATGGCAGATCACCCGGGGTCTCAGGGTGGGCGCGACGCTCAATCGCTGGCTGAACGGCTACGACCAGCGGGTGGAAGTGCCGGCGCCAAGGGCCGTCCCCACGCGCCAGAACGCCGACTTTCGCATCTCGGGATGGAACGTCAACCTCGGCTTGATCTGGTCTCCCTGGGAAAGCCTCAACCTGGGAGCGGTCTTCAAGACCGGACTGACGACCGACGTCAGCCTTCAGCGCTCGCGGGTCGACTTCTTCCAGTCCACCGTCGACGGCTCGGTCGTCCAGACCACCAACGCCTACGGTCGGACCGACCTCACGATCGACATCCCCAGGGCCGCAGGGATCGGGGCATCCTGGCGCCCTCGGAGCAACCTGACCCTCTCACTCGACTACACGCGCGCCCACTGGTCGGCGGGGCGAATCCGGAACTTCTTCACGCTGGCAAGGACGGAGCCGGATCAGCCTCCGCCGACTCCGCGCTTTCCCAACGATTTCTTTCCGATACTCCCCTATCCGACCCTCAACGACATCGACCAGAGAGACACGTCGCAATTGCGGGCGGGCGTCGAGTACGTGGTCATCAAGAATCGCCTCCGGTGGCCCCTCCGGGCGGGCTACTTCACCGACGGCCAGTATTTCCGCGCCGCCACCGGTGAAGCGCCGATGTTCCACGGCTTCACCGTCGGCACCGGGCTGATCCTCGGCCCGATCCTCTTCGACATCGCTTACCTGCGCGAAACGGGATCCTACCTTTCGATCGATCCCGTGGACTCAAGCGTTCTTCAGAACAAGGTGACGGCGAGCCGCGTGCTCGCCTCGATCATTTACCGGCACGCGCGTCGCCCTTGACGTCGACGAGCGCCGCGGCAAAGCCCTTGTCGAGGAGCGTCTTGAGGTTTGCGGCCGCAGCGGCGTGGAGCGTCGCGGCTGCGAGGTTCGTCCCTTCCCCGGGATCGGCCACGAGGTCGTACAGCTCGCGGCTGCCGTCGGGCCATTCGGTGAATCGATAGCGATCTGTTCGAACGCTGCGCCCGAGCCGGGGAGGAGCCGCCAGGCGGAACGTGAACGCCGGCCTTCGGTCCTTGGCACTGGGCTCATCGAGAAGCGGGAGGAGACTCGTCCCTTGCAGACCCGCGGGGCGTGGCAGCCCTGCCAGATCGGCGAGGGTTGGATAGAGGTCGAGGAACTCGACGATAGAGCGCGTTGCCACGCCACGCTTCTTGAGACCCGGCGCAACGACGATCAGCGGCGCCCGGGCAGCTTCTTCGAAAAGGGTGTCCTTCCTCCACAGGCCGTGCTCACCCAGATGAAAACCGTGATCGCCGAGGAGAACCACGATGGTGTCGTCCCAGAGCTTGAGGCGATCCATCGCTTCGAGGACGACGCCCACCTGGGCGTCCACGAACGAGACGCACGCGTACTGTGCGGCCAGGGCGCGTCGCCGCGCCGCCTCGTCGAAGTCGCCTTGTTTCCCCGAGAGGAAGGCGCCGGGGCGATCGACGCGGGAATTGGCGATGGCAATGGCGGGAATGTCGTCGGCGTCGCCCGGCGGGGACGGCACGGCCTCCATTTGCTCGGGAGAATAGAGGTCGAAGTATTTTCGTGGGGCGACCCAGCGAAGGTGCGGCTTCGCGAAGCCCAGCGCCATGAAGAAGGGATTCGGCCGATGCTCTTCCAGGAGATGGGCGACACGGCGAGCGCGCCTGCCGTCGGGCTCGTCGGCGTCCGCGTTCTCGGTGGCGAGCCAGAAACGGGAGACGTCCCCTCCCGCGTCGCTGTCGGCCTCGAAGCCCGCGGTCGCCTGCGCGTCCTCCGCGCTCCCAGGGGGAGGAGTCGGGAGTGGGCCCACGTCGCTCTCCGAAAGGTCCCACAAGGAGCGCTCGTTCCATTTTCCGTGATAGACCTTCCCCACGCGGGCGGTGAAGTACCCGTTCGCATGGAAGTGCTCCTGCAACGGGACCGATCCGCGCGCGTGATCCCAGGGATTCGCCGAGTTGTTCCAAAGGTCCAGGCGCTCGGGACGCCACCCGGTCATGAGAGACATTCGCGACGGGCTGCACATCGCCACCTGAGCGTAGGCGCGGTCGAATCGTCGGCCCATGCTGGCCAGCCGGTCGATGTTGGGGGTCTTCACAGGGTATCCGTAGCAACCGAGGTGCACCGTCAGATCATCCAGAACGATCAAGAGGACGTTGGGTTTCTTGGCGGGCCCCTGCGACGGCGCCGGCTGCGCTGGAGGAGGAGGAGCCGTCCGGTCCCGCTCGTCCAGAAGGGCCTTCAGTTCCTGGATCGTTCCACGCCCGTCGCCGCGGGCGGCAAGGTTCGTCCACTCGCTCGGGTCCTTGTCGTGGTCGTAGAGCTCCTCGCTCCCGTCCGGCCATTCGTTGTAGCGGTAGCGGTCGGTCCGGACGCTCCGACCCAGGTACCCGGCGTCGCGGGCCGCCACCGCAAACACCGCCGTCTTTACGGTGGCCTTCGGATCGCGGATCAGCGGGACCAGGCTCGTTCCCTGCAACCCTCGCGCCCTTCGCAACCCTCCAAGCTCGACGAGCGTCGGGTAGACGTCCACGAGCTCCGCGAAGGCGTCCGTCCCGACACCCGGTTCCCGGACTCCGGCCCCCGACACGATCAAAGACGTTCTGAGCGTCTCCTCGAAGAGAAGATCCTTCCTCTGCGCGCCTCCGTGCTCGCCGAGGTAGGGGCCATGGTCGGAGACGAGAACCACGGTCACACGGTCCCAGAGCTTCGATCGGTCCAAGGCCTCGAGGATGACGCCGACCTGACCGTCCAGGGCCGCGACGCGCGCGTCCTCCGAAGCCAGGAGCGCGCGGCGAGCCTCGACAGCCAACGGCGCCAAGTGAGTGGTCCGCCCCGGACGATCCACGCGGCTCGGTGAGATGGCGATCGCGGGAATGTCTCCCAAGGCCTCCGCCTTCGGCAGCGTTACAGGCGATCCCGAACCCGAGGCCGGCATGTCAGACAGTCCGACCGCGAGAAAGAAGAGCCGCTCGCGATTCGCGTCGATGAGGGCGGCCGCCCGCCGGGCGGCCGAAGGCGTGTCCGCCGTGTCCGCCGCCTCCTCCGCCACGTCCCACGTGTAGGCGCCTTCAGCCGCGCCGGTGAAGACCGGACCGACGCGCTCGATCAGGAACCCGCCGGCGTGGAACCTGTCTTGCAGCGGAACAGCATCTTCCACGGCGTCCTTCGGCTCGCCAAAGACGCCGGTCTTCTCGGGGCGCAAACCCGTCATCAGCGAAACGCGGGACGCCTCTCGATCGGGATACTGGGCGTAGGCCTGATCGAAGCGGCGCCCCATACGCGCCAGCCGGTCGATGTTCGGCGTCTTCACCGCCGCACCGTAGCAGCCGAGCCGCGTTCCGACTCCGGACAGCGTGATCACGATGACGCTCGGCCTCTCCGGAGTCGGCGGCACCGGTGCTCCCGGCCCCGCCGCAGCCAAGAGGCTCACCAAGGGAGCGAGCAGCATGACGCGGGTCTTCGCCGGAACGCGGGGCATCGGCGCGATTAGACCCGCCTGACGCCGATGGTGCAAGTGCCTGGGGACGCAGCCACGAGGCGCCCGTGAACAGGCCGCGGCTGGAAAAGATCAACAATTTGGAGTCACTATTCAATTAGCTGGATACCAAAAGGTCCCGTTGCCTCGCCGAGCGGAAAGCCGATCGAATCTTATCCTTTAAGTATATCTAATACAAGAAGTTATGGAATGAGCCCCGACAGCCCCCGTACTGACACGCGCGGCACACCGCTTGCAGCCCAAAATGATCAAAGTTTCCTAATTCGGTCTCCACTTCAAAGGAAGGAGCAAGAACCCTAATGAGGCGCAAACTGATTTGCTTGCTGGTCCTTTTGTCCGGCTTGGCCTTGGTGGGCCCGTCGGCGACGGCCCAGGATACATCCACGAAGGGCGCGATCAGCGGGTCGGTCGCGGACTCGACCGGAGCCATCGTGCCGGGAGCCACGGTCACGATCTCGGGCCCCATCGGCGACCGCGTCGCGATCTCCGATTCCAAGGGCAACTACACGGTGTCCAACCTCATCCCCGGGCAGTACACGGTCAAGGCGTCGCTGACCGGGTTCAAGACGGCCTCAGTGGGCAACGTGACCGTCTATGTCGGCAAGGACGTCTCGGTCAAGCTCACCCTGAGCACCGGCGACATCACGGAGACGATCGAGGTCCTGGGCGGAGCGGTCGACATCGACACCAGCAAGACCGCGATCGGCGCCAACATCAACGCACAGGTCTTCGAGAACCTGCCCGTGCAGCGGCGAGTCGATAACCTTTTCTACCTGGCCCCGGGCGTGACGGAGAGCCAGGCCGGCGGAAGGGCCAACCCTTCCATCTCCGGCGGATCCGCGCTGGACAACCTCTACGTGGCCGACGGCGTGAACATCACCGATTCCTCCTTCGGCGGCCTCGGTGTCTTCTCCCGCTCCTACGGGACCCTGGGAGTCGGCATCAACAGCTCCTACATCCAGGAGGTGCAGGTGAAGACGGGCGGCTTCGAGCCGCAATACGGCCAGTCCCAGGGCGGGATCGTCAACATCATCACCAAGTCGGGTGGACGCGAGTTCCGCGGCTCGGTGTACGGCTACATGCAGCCCGGCGGTCTCGAAGCCACGCGCAAGCAGCCCGACGACACCCTCGTCAACAAGGTCGGAGAGGTCCGTCACGAGCAGAACTTCGACGTCGGCTTCGACCTCGGGGGGCCGCTCGTCAAGGACAAGCTCTTCTTCTACGGCAACTTCAACCCCAGCGAGCTGACCCAGACCACGGCCGCGGCGCGGAACTCGGGCCTTGCCAAAGTGGGCGAGTTCGACCGCAAGTACACGACGTACAACTACGCCGCCAAGCTCGACTGGAACCTGGCCCCCAACCACCAGTTGAACTTCTCGGTCTTCGGCGACCCTTCGCACTCGAACAAGGCCATACAGGGGAGCCCCATCAACAGCGACAACTTGACCAACGCCAGCAAGCTCGACTACGGCACCCGCAACGTCGCAATGCGCTACAACGGCGCCCTCAGCAACACCTGGTCGCTGACCATCACGGGCAGCGCGGGCAAGAACCACTTCGACGAAACGGGCTTCGACAACTACAACGGGATCATCGACCGCACGCAGCCCAGCCGCGGCAACTTCAACGCCATCGGCCTGGGCTTCATCGAGCCGACGAACGGGAACACCTACCGCGGCACGATCGACACCACCAAGCAGTTCTCGCTTGCCGGCAGCCACTCGTTCGCCATTGGCTACCAGTACCAGCGCGGAGAATACTCGGGCACACGGGATCGGACCGGCCCGCACTACGAGGTGCCCGCCACGAACGTCAACGGCAGTTTCACTCCGAACCCCGCCTACGTGGGCCAGCCCCTGAACGCGACCTGGTCCCTGCGCCTCGCGTCCCCTACCTGCACGCTGTGCGCGCTCGTGGACCGGGGCGGCGTCCTGGTTCCCATCTATCTCCGTCAGGATCGCGGCGAGTTCGGCCAGCCCGTCTTCGACACATTCAACAACTACAACGCCTACTACGCCCAGGACACGTGGAAGATGGGCAAGAAGGTCACCCTGCTCCTCGGTCTTCGCGGCGAGCAGGAGCGGATCGAGGGGAACCCTGGCTCCACCGGTAAGCGTGTCGCCTACAGCTTCACGGGTCAGTGGTCGCCACGGGTGGGCATCACCATCGACCCCATGGGCGAGGGCAAGACGAAGCTCTATTACAACTTCGGCCGCTTCCAGGAGTACATCCCCCTCGACATGGCCGAGCGCTCCCTTTCGTCCGAGAAGGACTTCACGGGCGGCCGCTACGCACCCGAGTACACGATCGACGGCCAGGGCCGCCGCATCGCGGTCATCAACCAGTTCGGGACCGTCAATCCAGTCGTGGACTCCCAGCACCTGCTGAACGGCGGCAGTGTTCCCGGTGGACCGGGCGGTGGGCCATCCTTCGCGGCTCAGGATCCGACCAACCCGATCCTCCCCGGCACCAAGCTGGGCTTCGCCCAGGAGCACCTGGTCGGCTTCGAGCAGCAGCTCCCTGGCAACCTGGTCTTCTCCGCGCGCTACCTCAACCGTCAGTTGAAGCGGATCGTGGAGGACGCGGGGCTCAACCCCCCGGAAGGTACGAGCTTCTTCAGCGGCGTGACCTACTTCATCGGCAACGTCAGCTCGAAGTTGGACGCGGGCACGAACATCATCGAGCATACCTACGCCCCTGGAGCCCCGCTGCCAGCGGGGTGCGATCCCAGCCTGGACGCCGGTCTGTTCACCCCTCCGGGTGGCGGAGCCCCGAAGGGCGCTTGCTTCGAGGCCAAGGGTGCCAACGGAAAGCCTGCCGCTTCGCCAGGAGCGGACGGTCTGCCTGACGGCTTCCCCGACGTCCAGCACAAGTACCAGGCCGTCGAGCTCGAGCTGAACAAGCGCTTCTCCCACGGCTGGCAGCTCCTGGCCAACTGGCGGATCGCCAAGGTCGAGGGCAACTTCGAGGGCCACTTCCGCAACGACAACGGCCAGACCGACCCCGCCATCAGCTCGCTCTTCGACTTCACTGCGGGGCAGCTCGGCCTGCTCGGCGACCAGTTCGCCGTCGGACCGCTCAACACCGATCGGAAGCACGTCGCCAACCTGTACGGCAGCTACGCGTTCAAGGGCGGCGAGTCGCTCAACATCGGCGGCGGTCTCCACCTGGAGACGGGCGTTCCCATCAGTCAGTTCTACGCCCACCCCATCTACTTGAACGCGGGCGAAATCCCCCTGGGGGGCCGCGGAGTGCTGGGCCGCAGCGACACCCAAACCCGGGTCGACGTCCACATGGACTACCCCTTCAAGTTCTCCAAGAGGTCGAAGCTGGTGGTCAGCGCCGACTTCTTCAACCTGTTCAACAGCCAGCCGGTGCGGCGGACCAACCAGTTCGTGGAGAGCACGGCCGGCCAGCTCAACCCGGATTTCACCCAGCCTGGATACGCGAAGGGCTTCGGTCCGCGAGGTGTGACGAGCGCCTTCTACCCGCCGTTCAGCATGCGGTTCGGTGTGAAGGTCGACTTCTAGACTCGACGCCGGGACACAAGGAGGCAGGGGGGAGTTTCTCCCCCCTGCCGTTTTTCTTCATGCCTCTTTATCTAGCCGTCGTCCTGCTCTCTCTGGCCGCCGTCCCTGTCAGTCCCCAGAAGGGCCAGCGCGATGAAGACCAACGCCAGGCCTTCGACCACTACACGAAGGGCCAGGACGCGATGGCTTCGGAACGGCTGGAGGAGGCGGTCCAGGAGTTCAAGGCCGCGATCCAACTGGACCCGTTGCTGACCCTGGCTCACTACCGGCTGGGTCAGGCCCACATGCTTCTCAGGGACTACGCCCAGGCAGAAAGGGCTTTCCTCGGCTGCCGCGACGCCTACGAGAAGATCGGCGCTCTTCAATTCACCAACCGCGAAGAGCTGGAGCGCCGCCGCGACGAGGAGATCGATCAGCTCGAGAACCAGCTCGGCATGCTCCAGTCCGGGCAGATCAAGAACTCGAACCCCTCGGTACCCCTACAGGTCCAGCAGCAGATCGACTCCCTCCAGCGCAGCCGGCGCAAGGGCGGCTCAGGGGCGTTCAGCGCCCCCGCCGAGGTCTCGGTTTCCCTGGGTTCCGCCTGCTTCCGCCAGGGCAAGCTGCCTGAGGCCGAGAAGGAGTGGAAGACGGCGGCCGAAGCGAACCCGAAGCTCGGCGAAGCGCACAACAACCTGGCCGCGCTTTACCTGATGACGAGTCGGCCGGCCGAGGCCGAGAAGGAACTGAAGCTCGCGGAAAAGGCGGGCTACCCCGTCCACCCGCGCCTCAAGGACGACATCAAGAAGGCACTGAAGGCCGGCCCCTCGAACTGACTATCTGGCCGTGCTGGCGAGAGACTGGAGCAGCGAATCGGCGGCGGGGTGGCCGAGCGCCTTGGCTTGGCGCGCCGCCGCCTCCGCTTCAGCGATGCGCCCGGCTTGTTGCAGGCCGACCGCCAACTGATAACGAGCCTCGGCGTCGTCCGGAGCGGCGCTCACGGCTTTCTCGAAGTACTTGACGGCGGCGGGGGCGCGCTTCGCCCCCAGGTAGATCCGCCCCAGGGACACCCAGCTCGTGGCGTCCGTGGGATCGACGATCGTCGCCTTCTCGAAGGTCACCGCGGCTTCGGAGAGCCGGCCGCTTTCGAGGTACACCTTCCCCAGGAGATCGAACACCTCCCCCCGGCTCGGGTCGGCCTGGGCGGCGCGGCCCAGGAAGTCGATCGCCTGATCGACGCTCCCCTGCGCAGCGGCCAGCCTTCCCCGGCCTTCCAGGACGCGCGCGCTCTCCCCTTCGACCTGGGCGGCTCGAGCGATCTCGGCCGCCGCGTCGGCATATTGCTTCTGCTCCAGCGCGCCCCTGGCCAGGGCCAGCCGTGCCCCCACGTCGGCCGGATGGCCGGCGAGGACGCGGCGCGCTTCGCGAGCGGCTTCGCCCGGCTTGCCGGACTGAGCGAGGGTCTGGGCGAGCAGGACCTGCGCGGGAATGGCTCCGGGATCGAGGGCGATCGCGCGACGCAGCGCGGCTTCCGCCTCCGACCAACGTCTCTGCTGGCTCAAGATCGAGGCGACGACGAGATGAGCCTGGGCGCTCTCGAGGGCCGACAGCTCCAGGGATAGAGCACGCCGCAGATCGGCCAGCGCGAGGGCATCGTCCCCCAACCGGCGGTAGAGGGTCCCCCGGCCCCAATAGAGACGCCCCGTGGGCCCGCGCTTCTCCGCATCGGCGTAGGCGGCCAGGGCCTGCTCGACGTCTCCGATTGCGGCGCTGGCGACCGCGGTCAGCCGCAACACCTCGGCATTCTCCGGCGCCGCTTTCCTCGCCGGCTCGAGAATCGCCAGCGCCGCGCGCGGCTTCTTCTCGCCGAGCAGGTAGTTTGCGAAGCTGATCCAGTCTTCCACGTGGGTGGCGTCCGCCGGCCCCGCGGCGCCCGGCGCCCAGGCCTCCCGGCGCTTCAGGCGACGAAACTCCTCGAACTGCTTCGCCGCCTTGTCGGGCTGGCCTTCGGCCGCGTAGGCCTGCGCGAGCTCGTAGCGGCCGCCCGTGTGGTCGGGATCGACGGAGACCGCCTTCTCGAGCAGGCGGACGGCGCCCGGTCGGCTGCCCAGCCGCAGCTCGACCGTCGCCGACCAATAGAGGGCCTCGACGGAGTTCGGGTCGCCCGCGAGTGCCTCGGCAAACTCCGTCTTCGCCTTCTGGAGGTCGCCCTCTCCCAGCCATGTCCAGCCGATCAGGAAGTGCGCCCCGGAGTGCCCGGGCTCGAGCTGAAGACAGCGCGCCGCTCGTTGACGTGCCTCCTCGAACTGCGCCAAGCGATGGTAGGAGCGCGCGAGGAGAAGAAGCGGCTCGCAGCTCTTCGGCTCGAGCCGGGCGAGCGGCTCGAGAGCTAGGGCCGCCTGCCGATAGTCGC
Organism: Vicinamibacteria bacterium; assembly: GCA_041493035.1. Classification (GTDB taxonomy): domain Bacteria; phylum Acidobacteriota; class Vicinamibacteria; order Fen-336; family Fen-336; genus JBGPYB01. The sequence continues at coordinate 15,748 of JBGPYB010000011.1, forward strand.
CCCGCTTGTAGCTGGCATCGTACAAGGCGCGGAGCGTTTCCCGATCCGCGGGATCCTTCGCGAGCAGCGTGCGGTAGGTCTCCGCCGCCTCCGCATACCATCCAGCGGCCATCTGAAGACGACCGATCTCGCGCGGGAAAGTCCGGGCTTCCGGGTGCGCCTTCTCGAGCGCGCGGTAGGCCGCGAGTGCTGTGTGGTGGTCATCCATCTCGAGGCAGACCCTCGCGCGCAGCTCCGCGGCCGCCTCGTCGTTCGGGGAGCGCTGAAGAAAGGATTCGATGTGCCGGCGGGCATCGGCGAGACGTCCCTGCCGCGATTCGACGATGGCGAGGCCGTAGTAGGGCTCGGTCAGATCGGGGTTCAACTGGGTCGCGCGCTGGAACTCCTCCCGCGCATCGCCCAGTCTCTCGAGCCGCGAAAAACACCGGCCCCGTAGCGCGCGCACCTCGGCCGACGCTGGTGCTATCTCGACCGCATGCTGTAGGACCCCGTAGGCCTCGAAGACCCGATCGCTCGCGCTGAGGAGGTCCGCCATCTGGACGAGCGACGGCAGGTAGTCGTGGTCCAAGCGAAGGGCGGCGCGAAACTCCGCGAGGGCCTCCGACGACCGCCCGCCGCGCAGGTGGTCCATCCCGGCGGTGTGATGGCTTTCGGCGGCGTCCGGGGCGGCCGCGGGGACCATCGGCCCCGGCGCGCTGGCCAGGAGCACGGCGATCACCAGCCTCTTCCCCGACGGCCAGGCGTTCATGGTTGCGGCCGCAGGCCCTCCTCCTCATGGACGACGACGATATGGTCCTCGGGCACGTCCGTGAAGACCTGCTTGGCGCCGCTCGGCCACTTCACCTCGAGCGACTCGATCCTGCTCGGGGCCCCCAGCCCGAAGTGGACCCGGGGGTCGCTCGCCGAGGCATAGGAGCCGCTCGTCTTCACCTCACGGATCTGGTCGCGGCCCCCGGCTCGCACCCGCACCCGCGCGCCGATCCCGTCCCGGTTGCTGCGCGCGCCGATCGTTCGCACCGTCAGCCAATGGTTGGCGTTCTTGGTCGTGTTGTGGAGCAGTGTCAGCGAGTCGTCCATGTTCACGACCACCGCGTCGATCCGTCCGTCGTTGTCGAAATCGCCGAAGGCGACGCCGCGGCTCGACTTGACCACCTGGAGGCCGGGGCCGCCGGTGGCCGTGACGTCGGCAAACGAGCCGTTGCCGAGGTTCCGGAGGACCTGGTTCTGCTGGCCGTACGTCTCCTGGGACAAGTGGGCGGCGTCCACCTGGGGGTAGACGTGGCCGCTCGCCACGAACAGGTCCTCCCAGCCGTCGTTGTCGAAGTCCTGGAAGCCGGTCCCCCAGCTCAGCCGGTTGAAGCTGACCTGGCCGATCCGGGCAGCGTAGGTCACATCGGAGAAGCGGAGGTTGCCGTCGTTGTGGTACAGGGGCTTGTAGTCGTCCTGGAACGTCGTGACGAACAGGTCCGGCCGTCCGTCGCCATCGTAGTCGCCGGCATCGATGCCCATTCCCGATTGCGCTCGTCCGTCCTGGCTGTAGCCGGTGCCGGATTGCAGCGAGACGTCTTCGAACGAGCCGTTCCCCCGATTGCGGTAGAGCCCCTGGATGGTCGAATCGCTGGCCACGTAGATGTCGGGCCAGCCGTCGTCGTCGAGATCGGCCGTGACCACGCCCAGGCTCTTCAGCTCCGGGTTCATGAGGCCCGCCGCCCGCGTGACGTCTTTGAAAGTGCCGTCGCCGTTGTTGTGGTAGAGGACGTTCGCGCTGCCCGCGACTCCCGTGGGCCCGCAGAAGACCCGCAACCCTTTCCAGAGGCAGTACGGCGACACCCGGTCGAGGTAGGGCCGGTCGAACTGGACGTAGTTCGTGACGAACAGGTCCAGACGACCGTCGTGGTCGTAGTCGAAGAAGGCCGCCGAGACGGAATCGGTCTTCCCCCCGCCGACGCCGGCCTTGGCCGTGACGTCGCTGAACGTCCCGTTACCGTCGTTGTGGTAGAGATGATTGCCCTCGAGGATCGTGGTCACGAAGAGATCGACGAGCCCGTCGTTGTCGTAGTCGCCAGCGGCCACCGCGCTGCCCCAATAGCCCCCCTCGAGGCCGGAACCGGTGGTGACGTCCTTGAACGTGCCCTTCCCGTCGTTGTGGTAGAGGCGGTTGCCCGGGCCGCGCTCGCCTTTCGCCTGCCGCTCGAGGGTCGAGCCGTTGACGACGAACAGGTCCATGAAGCCGTCTCCGTCGTAGTCGATCCACGCCGCCCCGTTGCCGGTGGACTCGATGATGTAGGGCTTCCCGGGGCTGCCAAACAGGTTTCGGTAGTCGAGGCGCGCGGGTTCCGTGGCGTCTTCGAACTGGATCGGGCCGCCTGCTGCGGCCCCTGCACCCGGGTGCCTCGCCGCCATCGTGAGGAGTGCGAGCCCGCTCGCGAAGGCGACGATCAGGGCTCTCGCACGGGCCGGACGCGGTCTCCCCATTTCCGCGGGAATGATATGCGATTCCCGGACCTCCCCGAGGCCGGGGTGGAAGGGTTACGCTAGGGCCGACCATGAGCCGCTCGAGGCGCCGGACGGGAGCGCGACCATCGGAAGGGCCGCCCGTGGCGACGACGGGCGCCACCCCGCGGAGAGCGGTCTGGCCCGGCGCGGCCGCGCTCGCCGTGGCGATCGCCGTCGGGGTGTTACTGTGGCGGAGCGCGGTCAAGGGCCGGCCGTCGGGGGCCGGACTGAACGTGCTACTCGTCACCCTCGACACGACGCGGGCAGACCACCTCGGATGCTATGGACGCCGCGACGCCCGAACCCCGCGCCTCGACCGCCTTGCCGCCGAGGGCGTGCGCTTCGAGAACGCGATCGCCGACGCGCCGATCACCCTGCCTTCCCACGCGTCGATCCTGACCGGCCTCTACCCTTTCGAGCACGGTGTCCGGAACAACGGCAACTTCTACCTCGGGGAACGGTTCGAGACGCTGGCCACAGTTCTGCGCAAGCGGGGCTATCGGACAGCGGCTTTCGTCAGCTCCTTCGTCCTCGACCGCCGGTACGGGCTCGCCCGCGGTTTCGAGACCTACGACGATCGGATGGAGGAGACTCCGGTCCCGGGATCGAGCGTCGAAGCGGAGCGTCGAGGAGACAGTACGGCGCAGGCGCTCGCCCGTTGGCTCGACGGCTACGCGGCTCCCGGCGCTTCGGCTCCCTTCTTCGCCTGGCTCCACCTCTACGATCCCCACGAGCCGTATCGACCGCCGCCACCGTTCCGCGACCTCTTCGCCCACGACCCCTACGACGGCGAGATCGCGTTCGCCGACCATACCGTGGGCACGATCCTGGACAAGCTCGCCCAGCTCGGCCTTCTCGATCGGTCGCTCGTCGCGGTCGTCGCCGACCACGGCGAGGGCCTCGGCGACCACGGCGAGGAAACGCACTCGATGTTCCTCTACGAGAGCGCGATTCGCGTCCCCCTGATCCTCTGGCGGCCCGGGATCCTCCCGGCGGCGAAGGTCGTGGCGACGCCGGTTCGTACGCTGGACCTCTCGCCGACGATCCTCGACATCCTGGGGGAGCCGCCTCTCGCCGCTCCACACGCCCGGAGCCTTCGGGGAGCGATCTACGGACGCTCGGGGGAGCCCCCTCCCGCGGCCTACGCCGAGACCTACGTCCCCAAACTCTACATGAACGGGGCGGCGCTGCGAGCCCTGCGCGACGAGCGTTTCAAGCTGATCGACGCTCCCCGCCCCGAGCTCTACGATCTCGCCCACGACCCCGGGGAGACGACGAATCGCTACGACGCCGAGCCCCGTATCGCGCAGGCCCTGAAGGCCGAACTGGAACGACTGACCGCCGGCTCTCCCGGAGCGATGAACGTGGGCCCGCTCGAGCCCGACGCAGCGGAGAAGCTGAGGGCACTAGGCTACCTGGGCGCGGGAGAAGAGGCGCCCCCGAGCGCCCATGACGCGGGGGGGAAGGACCCGAAGGACCTGATCGCGACATTCAACCGGCTGCGGCGGGCCACCGGAGCCGTGCGGGACCGACGGTTCGAGGAAGTGTTGCCGATCCTGCACGCCGTCCTCGCCGAGGACCCGCGGAACGCCTTGGCTCACATGTTGCTGGGCAGCGCGAGCATGGGCATGCGCCAGTACTCCGCCGCGATCGAGCACTTCCGGGCCTACCTCGCGCTCGTGCCGACCAGCTCGCAGGCGCACCAGTGGATGGCGACCTGCTACGTGAATCTGGGGGACCGCGCGAACGCCCTGCGGGAGGCGGGGTTTGCGCTCGCCATCGATCCTCACCTGAGCGACGCCCGCCTGCTGCGAGCCGGCACCTTCTCCGCGCTCGGCCGACGGGCGGAGGCGGTCCAGGAGCTGCGCGCTGCCGTCGCCACCGACCCGGAGAAGGCGCCGCTGCGGATGAGCCTGGCAGAGGTGCTGTCGGATGCGGGCCACGCCGACGGAGCCGAGGCGGAGTACCGCACGATCCTCGATCAGGACCCCGCCTTCGCGCCCGCGCTCGCCGGGTTGGGGGCGCTGCTCGTCCGGCGGGGCGCCCTGGAGGAAGCTTCGGGAGCCCTCCGGCGGGCCCTCGAGGTTGATCCGCGGCAGGACGAGGCCCGTTTCAACCTGGCCGGCGTCCTCGAGCGGCAGGGCCATTCCGCAGAAGCACGCGCCGAATACGAACGGCTCGCCCGCGGGGCCGACACCCCTCCGGCGGTCAGGGAAGCGGCAAAGAGGCGGTGTGAGAGGAAGGGCGAGGCGCGATAGAATCACGGGGCGGTCGCCCCTGGCCGCACCGCGCATTATCATGGCCCTCGCTACCGCCGTCGTTACCGCGTTCCTCGTGGCCGCGCCCCAGGCCACCCCGGGCCCGACGGTCGACTCCCGCCTGCCCCGGATCGGCGTCGTGTCGGAGCTCGTGGAGGTGGACGTGATCGTGACGGACAAGGGTGACCACCCCCGCACCGACCTCGGGCCGGAGGACTTCGAGATCCTCGAGGACGGCCGGCCCCAGCCGATCACGCACTTCGCGCGCGGCTTCGCCGCCGGTCCTGCGCTGCGCCCGCCCGCGGCGGCGGCCCCCCGCATCGCGCCGTTCCCCGACGAAGAGGCGCCGCGCGGCCGCCACGTCGTGCTCGCAGTCGACGACTACCACCTCGAGCCCTCGGACCTCGCGACGGTGAGGAAGGCGCTCCTGCGCTTCATCGACGGGCAGCTCCAGCCCGGCGACGAGGTGGCGGTGGTTGCGGCGAGCGGGAGCCTCGGTGCGCTCCAGCAGTTCACGACCGACCGCGACGTGCTGCGGCGCGCCGTGGACCGCCTGCGGGCGCAGAACCGGGCCTTCCGCGCCGCGCAAGACGTCCCCCGCATCACCGACTACCAGGCCGAGATGATCTCCGCCGGCGACGCGGAAGCGCTCGACCTGGCGGTGCAGGAGTTCCTGACGTCGGAGCCCGCGAACCGGCGAACCGACAATGCACAGATGCGAGCCGAGCAGCGGATCAAGACGATGGCCCGCCAGATCGTGTCCCAGACGGCCAACCTCACGTCCCAGACCCTCGCGTCCCTCGAGCGCGTCGCGCGCGGCCTCACGCCCCTGCGGGGCCGCAAGGTGGTCGTGCTTTTCTCCGGCGGCTTCTTCATGGGAACGGACCGCCAGTCGAGCCGCCGCGACCTCGAGGTGATCGCAGACGCGGCCATGCGCGCGGGGGTCGTGTTCTACACCGTGGATGCCCGCGGCCTCGTCGCGCTCTCCGCGATCGGTGACGCGAGCGTCGGGGGAGGCTACGACATCACGACGAACCCCGGGGAGCGCGAGCGCATCGAGATCAGGGCGCAGGACGCGGCGCGGGACGGGATGAGCGCCCTCGCCGCAGATACAGGGGGTCTCGCGCTGTTCAATCGCAACGACCTTGACGGCGCGCTGAAGCAGGTCCTCGAAGACAGCGCGAGCTATTACCGCCTGGGCTACGAGCCCCAAGCCTCTCCGCGCGACGGGCGCTTTCGGAAGATGGAAGTCCGCGTCCCCGCCCATTCCGGGCTGCGCGTCCGCACGGCGAGCGGCTACCTCGCGCAAGCCACCGCTGCGGCCGCCGCGACCGCCGCCGCCGCCGGGCAGACGGCCTCGACCCAGGAAGGGGACGCGGCCCGTTTGCTGCGGACGGCCCTCGACTCCTCGTTCCCGCTCCGCGGCCTTCCCGTGGACCTCGCCGCGGACTTCATGGGCACGAACGAGGGGGACGTGGTCGTGGTCACGGCGGTCCTCGATGCCGCCCGTCTGGATTTCCACCCGACCGCGGACGGCCGGGAGTCAGCCGCGGTCGACCTCGTCGGCATCGTCGTCGACGAAGCGGGCAAGGCGGCCGGCCAGTTCAGCGACCGGGTGGAGCTCACCCTCAGCGCGGAGGCGAAGGAGCGCGCGATCGCCAACGGCCTCACCTACCGCAAGACGCTCACCGTGCCACCCGGCCTCCTCCAGGCGCGGGTCGCAGTGCGGGAGGACAAGACCGGTCTCCTCGGCAGCGCCACGCAGTGGGTGCAGGTCCCCGACCGGAGGAAGCAGGCGCTCGCCCTCAGCAGCATCGTCGTGGTGGCCGAAGGCGAGAGCGCGGCGGGCCCGCCTTCGGCGACGGCACGCGGAGCCGCGTCGTTCGACCGCCCCCGGCGCGCGGAAGTGTCTCGGCGCTTCCCGCGCGGCAGCCACCTGGACTACCTGCTCGTGGTCTACGACCGCACGAAGTCGGGTGCCGCGGGTCCGGTCGCGATCGAGAAGCAGCTCCTCTCCGGGAACGTGGTCCTGACGAAGTCGTCGCCCACTCTCCTGACCGGAGACAACCCGGACGGCGCGCGGGCCGAGGGGGGAAGGCTGCGCCTCGACGGCTTCGCCCCGGGCGACTACGAGCTGCGGATCGTGGCGACCGACGCCACGGCGCGGGCCACTGCCACGCGGAGCCTGCGGTTCACGGTGGAATAGAGAGCGCGGTGACTGAAGAGCGCTCGCCGATCGCGTCGGTCGAGCACGTCCGGGATGAGCTGAAGCGCCTCGGGTATCTGGACAGCGGCCTCGATCGCTTCGTCCTGGCGGGGGCGGGAGGGCCGTCGCTTTTCCGCACCTCCTTCGGCGTCGCCTGGCGCGTCGGCGCCGCTGCGGGACCTCTTCTGGGGGCAGCCCTCACTCTGGCGGCCCTGAGCCTGGATCGCCGTCTGCTCTCGGAGCCGACCGATCTGGTGGTTCTACTCCTGTACTCGTCGGTCGCGCTGGGAATCATGGCGGCTGGGGCCGCCTTTGCCTTAGGACTCGCGGCGGCCTGGCTCCAGCGACGCGTGGGCCCCGGCGGCGGAGAAAGCCTCGCTCGCAACGTGGGGTTGACCCTGGGCCTCGGCGGCCTCGCGTACCTCGCGCTCTGGTGGCGATCCCATGGCTTGGGCGCGCCCCCCCTGGCGCAAGTCGCCGCTCTCGCCCTCGGGCTCTTCCTGAGCGTGGCACTCGCCCGCTTCGGCTCCCTCGCGGCGGTCGCCGTGCTCTCCGCCGTCGGCAGCGGACAGTTGCCTCAGGCGAGGCTTTCGAGGCGCCATGTCCTCGCTTCGGTGGCTGTGGGCGGGGCGCTCTTCGCCGGCGGGATCGCCGTCTCCTACTCGGCCGAGGCGAGCAAGGACGAGGCGCCGGACTACGCCGTCGTCCCCACCGGGCTCCGGATCAGGGTCCTCGCCATCGACGGTCTCGAACGGCGCATGACCGAGCAGATGCTGGCCCGCGGCGAGATGCCCGAGCTGGCGCGTCTCCTCGCGCGTGGAGCCCACGGCCGACTGACCGCCGAGCCCGAGCGCGTCCCGGCCATCGTGTGGACCACGGTCGCGACCGGCCGGGGACCGGAGGCTCACGGGATCCAGTCCGCCGGTGCACGGCGCCTCGCAGGGATGCGCACCGCCGTCTCCCTCGATTCCGCAGGAGGGCGATTCGCGTCGGCTCTGGGGACGGCGGCGGATCTCCTCCGCCTCACGCGGACCGGGCCTCCGACATCCGTCCTCCGGGGGGTGAAGACCTTCTGGAACGTGGCATCGGAGAAGGGGCTCCGGGTGGGTGTCGTGAATTGGTGGGCCACCTGGCCGGCCGATCCTCTCAACGGCTACGTCGTGAGCGACCGGGCCTTCTTCAAGCTCGAGCGAGGAGAAGCCGCGGACCGAGAGGTCTTTCCCGCCGATTCCTTTGGTCGCCTTCGCCCGCTCGTCGGCGCGGTCGCTGAAGAGCGCGCCCACCGCCTCGATCGCTTCGCGACCTCCGCGGCCGGGGCGCTTCGACGCGAGACGCTCCCCGACATCGAAGCCGTCTATCTCCCGGGCCTCGACATCTTCACGATGCGGAAGATGGGAGAGGCTGCGAGTGCCGATCTGGCGGCTCTCGAAGACCGTCTCGCGAGCGTACGGGAGTACTACCGTTTCGTCGACGAGCGCATCGGCGAAGGGGCCGCCGGCCGTGCGACCGGAGACGTCCTCGCGCTGGTGGGCGATCCGGGGCGCCTGGCCCGCGGCGGCGAAGGGGCAGCGATCGGCACGTTGCTCCTCGAGGGAGGCCCCGTCCTCGCGGGCGACCTGGGTGTCGTTTCGGAGCGCGACGTTGCGCCCACCCTCCTCCATCTCGCGGGCCTCCCGACGAGCCGAGAGCTGCCCGGCGCGGTGTTGGAAGCCGCGCTCCGCCCGGACTTTCGCCGGGACCACCCGGTGCGCCGGGTGGCGTCCCTCGGACGGCGCCCGACCGTGCGAGCAACGGAGAGCGCCTTCGACCGCGAGATGCTCGAAGAGCTGCGCAGTTTGGGGTACATCCAGTAACGCGACGTTCAAACCCGCGCCCCGCGAGCGGTATCTCAGTGGTGGCAGTGGGATCTTTGACCTTGACCGACAGCACCGCGTACAACCCGAAAGTCCTTCCGCTGCCGCGTGATGAGGACCGCCGTACCCGCGAATGGGAGCGGGTGCGGGCGGCCCAGAACGGGGATCTCGTGGCCTTCGAGGAGCTTTACCGCGACAACGTCGGGCGCGTCCACTCCGTCTGCTTCCGGATGGCCGGGGATGCGGCTCTGGCGGAGGAGCTGACCCAGGACGTCTTCGTCCGAGCGTGGCAGAAGCTTTCGTCCTTCCGCGGCGACAGTGCCTTCTCGACCTGGCTCCACCCCCTGACCATCAACGTGGCCCTGTCGGAGAGACGCTCCGGTCGCCGACGCCTCGCTCGAGTGATGCACACCGACGACCTCACCCCTTTCGAGCGTCCGGGGAGGCCCGCCGGGCCCGAGGCGGCTCTCGATCTCGAGCGAGCGCTGAACATCCTCCCCGACGGCGCGATGGCGGTCTTCGTCCTCCACGATGTCGAAGGGTACAAGCACGAGGAGATCGGGGAGCTGATCGGCGTGGCCACGGGAACCTCCAAGGCACAGCTTCATCGCGCCCGCCGGCTTCTCAGGGAGGCGTTGCAATCATGACGTGCGGCGAAGTCCAGGAACTCATCGACGACTACGTGGACGGCGCTCTGACCGGGCCCGAGCTTCACGAGGTGGAGCTGCACATCGCATCCTGCGCGGCGTGCCGGGAAGAAGAGAGACAGCTTCGAGCCCTGATCGCGAGGGCCTCGGCGCTCCCGCGAGAGAAAGCGCCGCCGAGGGATCTCTGGCCTGGGATCGCCGCTCGCCTGGGCGAGCACGGCGACGCGAGGGCTCGCTGGAGCGGCACGCGACGCGTCCTTTTCTCTCGCCCCATGGGCCTCGCGGCGGCGGCAGCAGTCGCTCTGGCGCTCCTCTCGGTCCTCGTCGGGCGCCCCACGGGCCAGGCGACCCCGCCGAGCCCCACCGGCTCGATCGAGACCGTGTCCACCAAGGGAACGCCGGCTCCCGTCCTGGCCGCCGAGACCGACTACGTCCGCGCCACGGGTCAACTCATGGACGCCCTGAGCGCGCGCCGCTCCGGTCTCTCGCCCGAGACCGTGAAGGCGGTCGACGACAACCTGAAGACCATCGACGACGCGCTGCGGCAGATCCGGGTGGCCCTCGACAAAGACCCCGGCAACCGCCAGCTCACGAAGATGCTGGCCTCGACCCACCAGAAGAAGCTGGACCTTCTTCTGAGGCTCTTGAAACTGACGTCGCAGATCTGATCCCTGGAGAAGGCGGAGACGCTGATGAAGACAATGACGTCGATGATGGTACTGGCCCTCGCGGTGGCCCCCGCGTCCCTTCGAGCCCAGCAGAAGCTCGACGAGAAGCGTTCCGCCGCGCGTGACGGGGTCGTCGAGATCGAGAGCGCAGCCGGGTCCATCCACGTCATCGGCTGGAACCGGGCCGAGGTCACCGTGACGGGCACCCTTGGACCGGGAGCCGAAGGGCTCGAGATCTCGGGAGGCTCCCACCGCACCCAGATCAGCGTCGAGACCGACCGCAACCCCCACGGTGTCAACGCCGATCTCGAGATCCATGTTCCCGCGGGCAGCCGCATCGAGATCAACTCCTTCGCCGCCACGATCGCGGTGTCGGAGGTGACGGGCGCGGTCACCGCCGAGGGCGTCAACAGCAGCATCTCGGTGGCGGGGGGATCGAAGGAGGTGTCGGCGCAGACGGTGAACGGCACCGTCGACGTCTCCGGCGCCACCGGACGGGTCCACGCCGAGTCGGTGAACGGCGCCGTCACGGTCAAGGGCGTCAAGGGCTCCATCGAGGCGAGCACCACCAACGGAAGGCTGGTGGTGACAGGCGGGACTCTCGAACACGTGGGGTTGGAGACGGTTTCGGGGCCCATCCGGTTCGAAGGGGACCTCACCAAGGCCGCGTCCATCGAAGCGCAGACCGTGAGCGGGAACGTGGATCTGGTTCTCCCCGCCACGATCTCGGCGGATTTTTCCTTGACGACCTTCAGCGGAGATATCCAGAGCGACTTCGGGGGCGCGGCGCGGCGTCCGAACAAGCACACGTCCCAAAAGGAGCTCGAGTTCACCACGGGTGACGGCGATGCGAAGGTCGAGGTGCAGACCCTGAGCGGCGCCATCGTGATCAAGAAGCGTCCGTAGGAGGCAGATATGAAAGTGCAGCGAATCGGATCCGTACTGGTCTTCTCCGGCCTCTTGGCCCTGTCACAGCCGAGTGCCGGCGCCCAGGACTTTCACTGGGCGGGGCTGCTCGCGTCGGGGCAGACACTGGAGATCAAGGGAGTGAACGGAGCCATTGACGCCGCCGCGGCCGCGTCCACCGGTGGCGAGGCGGACGTCGTGGCCGCGAAGCGCGGGCACCGCAGCGATCCGAACCAGGTGGAAATCAAGGTCGTGAAGCACTCCGCGGGAATCACGATCTGTGCCGTCTATCCAAGCAGAAGCGGACGCGCCAACGATTGCCAGCCCGGAGAAGGGGGCCGGATGGAGACCCACGACAACGACGTCGACGTCCACTTCGTCGTGAAGGTCCCCGCCGGCGTGCGCTTTGTGGCCCGAACCGTCAACGGAAATGTCGACGCCGACGGGATCGGCGGGGATGTCGAGGCCCACACGGTCAACGGCGGGATCCGCGTGGCCGCCATGGGTGTGGCCCGGGCCGAGACCGTCAACGGGTCGATCAAGGCCAGCCTCGGACGCGGGGACGGCGCGGAGCCCCTCGACTTCAAGACCGTCAACGGCAGCATCGCGGTCGACCTCCCCGGCGACGTCAACGCCGACGTGAGGGCGGGCACGGTCAACGGCGAGATCGAGACGGACTTCCCCCTCACCGTGAAGGGGCGCCTGACCTCGAAGCACCTTTCGGGAACCCTCGGGAGCGGCGGGCGCGCGCTCAGCCTGGAGACCGTGAACGGCAGCATCCGCCTGCGACGCGGCACGTCCTAGCTCAGAACGGCAGGCCGAGTCGGGCGAAGACCTGGGTCTCACCGCGGGTCGAGACGCCGCGCGCGAGGCCAACGACGCCCGTGAGCGGAAGGCGGTGGCCGACGACGAAGTCCGAGCCGAGTGTGAGACCCACGGCCGCTTTGAGATCGCCGGCCCGGAAGGCGCCGCTCCAGGCCTCCCCGAAGTCGAGGAACGCGGACGCGTGAAGGTGGCGCACGAAGAGGGGGAAGGACCTATAGCCTCTTTGGGGATGAGACAAGGGGACGCGGTACTCGGCGTTCGCGTGGACGACGCTGCGCCCGTGGAACTCGTCGTCCCCGTAGCCCCGTAGCACCGACACGTTGGTTCCAGCGAGGTCGAAGAGCGATCCGTCGGGGAAGCCGCCCAGGCGGAAGGAATCCGCGAACTCAGGTCGGCCGAAGGTCGTGCCGCCGCCCAGTCGAAGGGCCAGGGAGTCCGTTTCGCCGAAGACCCTCGTATAGGCGCGGGCGTCGGCCGTGGCCTTCCAGAGCGAGACGTCGCTCCCGAGCGCCGGACCTTGGTTCATGAGAGCCGCGAAGAGGCGCCATCCCTCCACCGGTGCCGGGGAATAGGGGAACTGCCGCGCGCTGCTCAGTGCCCAGGCCGCTTCGAGCCCTCCGAGGTCGAGGTGGGAGGCGCGGTCTCCTTCGACGAGAGAATCGCGTTCCCGCTTCCAGGCGAGAGACAGCGTCTGCGAGTGGCGGAGGGACCGCGTGATCGGCACGCTCGCTCGAAGCGTGGCCTCCTGGGTTCGAGAGAAGGCATCGGCGCTAGCGGGGTCGCTGGTGTCCTCGAGGATCACCGTGAACGTGGGTCGGAAGCGATCGTACTGGTAGTAGCCCTGGAACCCGATGCGGCCCGTCTCCGACCCACGATGGACGTCCAGGCCGTAGGCATGGCGAAAGAGGGGATCGACCCCGCCGGTCGCCACACCGATCTTCGTCTCTCCCGAAATGATCCCGGTCGCGTAGGGCGTCCAGAAGCGCGGCAGAAGCGCTGGGAGCGGCCGATAGGGCCGGTCGGGAGCGGTGGCCGGCGACGGTTCGGGGGGTTCGAGGGGATAGGGATCCACGAAGGCGCCGGCCGAGAACACGTTGCTCAGGTCCAGAGACATCGACCGGAGGTCGTAGCCCGCCGCGCTGTAGTCGGCGAAGACGACGCGCTCACCCCCCGGGGCGACGTCCGGTGTGAAGGCGCCTCCGAGCACGTTCGTGACGCGGAGCAACGCCCCGTCGACGAGTCGCAAGGCAAAGAGGTTCGAAACACCGTCACGGTCCGAACGAAAGACGAGATGCGTCCCGTCGCGAGACCAGGCGGGCTCCACGTCCTTGGCCCTGTCGTGGGTCAACTCCTCGGAAGCACCCGACGTCGGATCGATCCGCATGAGGTCGAGCCATCCGCCGGAGGCGAGGCGCGAGGCCACGATGACGTCCCCCCTCGGGCCCCAGCGGGGACCGCTCCACTCGACACCGCCCTTCTCAGGGACGAGGACACGCAGCGCTTGACCATCCCGATCGACGACGGCGATCTGGCTCCCGCTCCCGGTCTCGCGAACGAGGGCGATCCATCGGCCGTCGGGGGACACGTCGGGGTCTCGGGCACGGAGGCCGCGGGTGAGCCGCTGCACGCGGCCCGTGGCCACGTCGACGCGCCACAGGTCGCTGTACGTCCGGAAGAGGTCGTAGACCTCCATTTCGTCGAACACCAGGGACGACCCGTCGGGAGTCCACGAGAGAGACGACCCGGAGTTGCGCGGAGCGAGCTCGCGATCGCTGGTGCCGTCCGACCGCATCAGGCGGATCGCGCCATGGCGCGTCAGGGTACGGCTCGTGTACGCGATCCACGCGCCATCAGGACTGAAACGCGGACCGACCTGCCGAACGCCGCGAAAGGTCAGAGGCGTCGACTCCGTGGCTCCTCGTGCCTTGATGGCGCGCGCCTCTTTCTCGAAAGCCGAAAGGGACGCTACTCGCCATTCGAGCCAGCGCGTATGGAAGGTGGCGCCGGTCACCGCATAGCCGGTGAGGTCGTCGGCGTACGGGATGATGTGCCCCGAATGGACACGCGCGATCTCGGGGAGCGTCTTCCGGCCGAAGCGCTCGTTCAGGTCGCGAAGGAACGCCTGGCCGAAGAAGTAGGCGGACTGCCCGCCCGGCCAGCGGTCGAGGTTCAGGTTCGCCTGGTCTTCGAGGGGGAAGTCGCCTGCGAGAGCCGCGCTGCGGAGGACCATGCGCACGTCGGGATTACGCCCGCGGCCGAACGCCGTCCCTTCGGTTTCTTCGTAGGTGGCAAGGCCTTCGAGAAGCCAGCCGGGAGTCAAGGCGTTGGGAAAGAGATAGGGGGCTCGCCCGAGGATCTTCCGGCCGAACCGCACGGCTCCCCGGGCGTGCTCGAGGTGGACGATGTGGGTCAGCTCGTGGGTCAGCACGAGGCGCAGCCATCCGGCGTGGTTGCCGAACTCGTCGGTTCCGTTGGGAGTGATCGCGCGGATGTGGACGAGGGGATAGGGGAGGGGCGTCGCGAAGCCGTTGGGGTCGTCGGTGGTGTCGGCCAGGACGATCTGCACGACCCCCACGCCCGAGTGATACCGCGCCTCGTGCCGGGTCAGGATCTCATCGCCCAACGCTGCCGCCTGCCGGGCGAGGGCCTCGAGTCCCTGGGGGTAGTGCACCACGACCCGCCCCCAGGCCAGGCTGCGAAAGCGTAGGCCGGGGGGGAAGGAGGCGCCCTGCGCGGCTTGGGAGGCGAAAAGGAGCGTCGACGCCAACACCACGGAGCTTACGATCCGGCGGGAAGACCCTCGGCTGTCCCTGGGATTCGCCACGCGTCGACAGTGTAACGGACGGCAGGGTTTGAGACTTCCCCGCCGTCCGTGGTCGAGCCGGGGTGTGCGTCAGTGATGGCCGTGCTTCGGGGGCTTCTCGTCGGAACGGTTCGCGGGCGAAGGTGAACTCTGAACGGCGCGTCGCTCGCGGTCCTGCCTTTGGGCCAACGCCTGTCGCTCACGAGACTCGTGCTCGGCTTGGGCCCGAACCTCCTGCTTATGGAACTCGCGTACCCGATCCCGGTCCACGGGACGCGGCCGACGGTCGTTCTCTTCGAATCGACCCCGGCTCGGTGTCGCCACTGGCCGGCTGGGGATCACCTCGGCGCGAGGCGCGACCGGGTCCATGCGCCGCTCGGCCCTGGGCCGATCCTCGTGGCGCGGCTGCATCGAGACGCGATCCTCGCGCTCGAGGATCCTGCGCAGGTCGGCCCGCTCCCGCTCCTGGGCAGAGTCGAAATGGCGCCGCTCCTGGGCTTGCCGATGGTCGAACCTGTCCGGCCGTTCGGGGGATGCGAAGGCGTGGACCTCGTGTCGCACGTCGGCCGGGTCGGGCGCCACCCGAGGCCGGAACACGGCCACCTGACCCCGCTCGATGCGGGCCCCCCGTGCGGCCGCGGGAGACTCGACCTCGCGGAGCTGGACCCGCGGTACCGCATGACCCGTCACGTGTTCGACGCGGCTCACCTCGATGCCTCTGTTGACGATCCGGTTGTTGACCACGGTGTAGTTGGTGATGTTCTGCGTCACGTTGACGAAGGTGACGTTGCGAGCGACCGGAACGAAATGGTTGTAGACCCGAGGCTCGCAGAAGTGGCGCGTCTCCACGAAGGAGTAGGCGAAGGGGTCGATACGGAAGCCGAAACCGACTCGGAAGACGTCGACTTCAGGAGGCAACGGCGCCCATCCGACATAGCCCCCTCCCGAACGCCAGGCGACCCACGCCGGGGCCCACTCGTTGCCGGGAACCCAGATCCAGCCGTAGGCGGGCTCGAAGGCCCAGCGCCCGTAGTGGTCGGTGGCCCAACCCCAGTCTTCGTCGGAGGCCCACGTCCAGTCGTAGTCGGTGTAGACCCAGTGGCCCGTCGTGTACGGCCGCCACCCGTAGGCCTGGTGACGCGGCGTCCAGACGGTCCCGAATCGCTCGCTCTCGATCCAGTCACCGTATGGGGAAAGCGAGTCGTGGAACAGGTTGATGTTGACACCGATGGAAACCGATGCGGCAGCCCGATTGGGAGAAAGAAAAACAGGAGAACCAGCGGCTATGACAGCGATCAAGACTGCGGTGCGTCTCATGGACGACCTCCTTGAATGACGACGCCCGGGTATGGAGCAAGGGAGATGCCATGTCGACTTGCGGCCGCGCTTCACCGTATCGCGACGGATCCCTTGGGTTTAGTGGCGCAGATGGGCGACGGAGAAGGTGTCGAGAGTCTATTCCGGAGGACATGTCTCGCTCCGGGTTGGTGCTACCCTCCTGCCGCTGTGACGACGGTCACGAGCGGAGGAGCATGGAAGAGACCCACGAGGAGCTTCTGAACGTCTACGACGCAGCCGGAACCATCGTCGGCGCCCGACCGCGCCGCGAGGCCAAGGCCTCGGGCCTCGCAGTAGGCGCCGTCAACGTCCTTCTGGCGAACGCAGCAGGCGAGGTGTTGCTCCAGCGACGTCCCCTCGACAAGGAGAACGGCGGACGCTGGGACAAGTCGGTGGGGGGGCACGTGCGCGCCGGCGAGACCTTCGACGAAACAGCCGTGCGGGAGGCAGGCGAGGAGCTTTTCGACGACCCCGTGTCGGCTTGCGTCCGCCTTGCCGGCAGCGACGAGGAGTATCGGGATCTCGTCACGGGGAGCGCGGGGCGAGACGGTGTCGTCTTTCGCCGGGTTGGCCTTCGATTGGGGTTGCGTGATGTCCGTCTATCGCCCGCGGGCGTCCTGCGCAACGTGCTCTACCACGTGGCGATCTACCGCGGACGGACGGACCTGGCCCAGGAAGCCTTCCGCCCGCAAGCGTCGGAGGTCGCCGGCCTCGGCTACTTCCGGGCCGAAGACGTCGACCGGATGCTTCTTGCCCGCGAGCTGGCGCCCAACATGGCGTTCCTCTGGCTGACCGAGGCTCAGGCGTTGCTCCACGGGGGGACGCTGCCACCGCGGTAGAATCGAGCGTGGACTCTCCCACCTGGACGTCGATCGCCGCGGCCCTCCGTTCGAGACCACCGGGTCGCGTGGAAGAAGCGATCACCCAGCGCGCGGCTGTCGCCCTCGTCCTGCGGGACGCCGGTCAGGGCCTCGAGCTTCTGTTCATTCGTCGGGCGGACGACCCTCGAGACCCGTGGTCGGGCCACACGGCGTTCCCCGGCGGACGATCGGAGCCGGGAGATATCGACCTCGCGGCCACGGCCATTCGGGAGACGCGCGAAGAGTTGGGCCTGGATCTGACGCAAGACGCCGATCCGCTCGGAGCTCTCGACGAAGTGCAGGCGATCTCTCAGATGCGGCGGATGGACCTCGCCATTTCCCCCTTTGTCTTCCGACTTCGCCAGAATTCCCCCCACCAGGCGAGCGCCGAGGTACGCAGCATCCACTGGCTTCGCCTCGAGGACCTTCTCGCGGACCGGCACCGCTCCTCGATGACCCAGCAGCACCAGGGGCAGATCTTTCAGCTTCCCTGTCTGCGAATCCAGGACCTTGTCATCTGGGGACTGACCCTTCGGATGTTCCTGGACTTGCAGAATCGTCTGGCGACGGGCGGCACGACCTTCGTGGCGGAGGGACGAGCGTGAAGGTCGCTCTGACCATCGCCGGCTCCGACTCCGGCGGCGGCGCGGGCATTCAGGCGGACCTCAAGACCTTCGCCGCCCACGGTGTTCACGGCACTTCGGCCATCACGGCGGTGACGGCCCAGAACTCGGTGGCGGTGACTGATTTCGTGGCCCTCGATCCGGACATCGTGGTGGCCCAGATCGAGGCCGTGGCGAGCGACATGCCGGTGGCCGCGGCCAAGACTGGGATGCTCGCCAATCGCGCAATCGTGGAGGCGGTGGCTGGCGCGGTCCGTCGTCTCCTCATCCCCCACCTCGTCGTCGATCCCGTGATGGTCGCGAAGAGCGGCAAGCCCCTCCTGGATCCGTCGGCGCGGCAGGCATACGTGGAGCAGCTCTTTGCCCTGACCGAGGTCCTGACACCCAACCTGCTGGAGGCCGAGGCTTTCCTCGGCCACCCGGTCCGCACCCTCGAGGAGATGAGGCAGGCGGCGCAGGAACTGCGGATGAAGGGGCCGCGCGTCGTCGTCGTCAAGGGCGGACACCTGGCGGGCGATGCGATCGATGTCTTCTTCGATGGAGAGCGGTTGGAGGAGATCCGGGCAACCCGCATCGATACCCGGAACACCCACGGCACAGGCTGCACCTTGTCCGCGGCGATCGCGGCCCGTCTGGCTCTGGGGGAAGAGCCTCTTCAGGCGGTGCGTGGCGCGAAGGCCTACCTCACCGAAGCGATCCGCCGGTCGTACTCAGTAGGGGCGGGACACGGTCCCGTCGACCACATGCATCCACTTCTGGCGCGGCAGGGCTGATGGTCCGCCTGACCCGCGAGGCGATCGATCTCGCCGCGCTCCACGCCGCCTCCCCCGCCGATGGCGCTCTCTGCCTCTTCGTCGGCGTGGTCCGCAACGAGAACGCCGGGCGAGGCGTTCTCTACCTCGAGTACGAGGCCTACGAGGAGATGGCTTTGTCGGAGATGGAGGCGATCGCCACCGATACCGGGCGCCGCTGGCCCGTCACCGAAGTGAGGATCGTCCACCGCTTGGGGCGAATGGAGATCGGCGAGTCGAGCGTCGCCGTTGCGGTGACGTCTCCCCATCGCGCCGAGGCGTTCCTAGCGTGCCACTTCGCCATCGACACCCTGAAGAAGACGGTGCCCATCTGGAAGAAGGAGTTCTACGTCGACGGCGCGGTGTGGCTCGACGAGCCCCACGTCGAGAAGCGCTAGCCGCCGATCTGGAACATGGCGCGCTCCTCGGTGGAGACGCCCTCCTCGAGGCGGTGGCCCGTGGGCTTTCCGAAAACTGCCTTGCGGAGTATGGCCGCGACGGCTCCCTTGCCGCCACCCGAGCGGATGGCCCGCTTCACGTCCATCTCGTCGTCGTTCAGCAGGCAGAGATGAAACTTGCCATCGGCCGTCAGGCGCATCCGATTGCACGAGCCGCAGTAGGGCTCGCTCACGGGGCTGATGAAGCCGACGACGCCCCGCCCTGATTCGAAGCGGAAGTTTCGGGACTCGTCCGAGGCGACGGCCGCGGGGATCGCCACGAGGGCGCCGAGCTCCGCCTCGATCCGCTGACGTGTCTCCCGGGAGGGGACGAACTGCGAGAGTGCCATATGCGCCGCCTCGCCACCGCCGAGGGGCATGAGCTCGATGAACCTTACGTGCCACTCCCGCTCGAGAGCGTGGCGCGCCAGGTCCACGACGTCGCCGTCGTTGTAGTCGCGGGTCACCACGCAGTTGATCTTGATCGGGGTGAGACCGGCCTCCTCGGCCGCCTGGATTCCCGCCACGATCTCGCCCACCGTGCCGAAGCGCATGAGCTTCTTGAGGCGCTCGGGATGAAGCGTGTCGACGTGGATATTCACGCGGCGGAGCCCCGCCTCGGCCAAGGGCTTCGCGAGCCGCGGCAGGAGCACGGCGTTCGTAGTCATGGCCACGTCGGCGACACCGTCGATCGAGGCCACGCGCCTCACGATGTCGACGATGTCGGGCCGTAGCGTCGGCTCGCCCCCCGTCAGCCGGAACTTGCGGAAGCCCACCTCGACGGCGACCTGAGCCACGAGCTCGATCTCATCGGCTCGGAGCAGCTCGTCCGAGGGGACGAAGGTCAGCCCGCGGAGCGGCATGCAGTAGACACACCGGAGGTTGCAGTGGTCGATGACGGAGAGGCGAAGGTAGTCGATCTCGCGACCGAAGCTGTCTTTCGGCACGTCTTGGCCTCCCGAGTTCGAGTCTACTCCCGTTTGACGAGGGTTGCTCCGGCGTGTCAGCGTGGCGCCATGCGGGTGCGGGTGAAGCTCTTCGGATCCCTTCGGGAGGCTCTGGCGGAGAGCAGCCTCGACGTAGACCTGCCCGAGGGCGCGACGCCCGAGGCGGTTTGGGGCCATCTTGTCGCCCGCCGGGCGGGGCTCGCGGAGCGCCGCACTAGCCTGACGGCCGCGGTCAACCGGCGCTACGCTCCCTTCGATTGGCCCCTGGCGGAGGGGGATGAGATCGTCTTCATCCCTCCCGTGAGCGGAGGCTAGCTCAGGGCTCCAGCACGAGCCGGTAGCCGGCGCCTCGAACCGTGTGGAGGTGGCGGGGACGCGCGGCGTCGACCTCCACGTAGCGCCGGAGCCGGAGAATGAAGTTGTCCACGGCGCGGGTCTGGGTGTCCGGGCTGACGTTCCACACCTTCTCGAGGATCTCGGCCTTCGAGACCACGCGCCCGGCGTTCTGGACGAGAAGCTTGAGAAGCATGGCCTCGAGCAGCGTGAGATGGATCGTCCGGCCCTGGCTCTGGATCTCGAAGCTTCCGAAGTCGACCTCCACGTCGCCGATGCGCACCTTGTCGGGACCCTCGGGCCCGCCGCGGGCCCAGTCGCGCCGACGAAGAAGTCCCTTGACGCGAGCGAGTAGCACCGTGAGATCGAAGGGCTTGGGCAGATAGTCGTCGGCGCCCGCCTCGAGCCCTTCGACCATGTCCTCGGGAAGTCCCTTCGCCGTGAGCATGAGGATGGGGGTGTGGTCTCCGGATTGGCGGAGCCGCCGCGTCAGCTCGAAGCCGTCCATTCCAGGGAGCATCACGTCGAGAAGGACGAGGTCGTAAGCGCCACGCGGCGTCGCGGAGAGCAGGTCGAGGGCCTCGGCCCCGTCGGCCACCATGGCGACCTCGTAGCCTTCCAGCTCCAGGTTGAAACGAATCCCGGTGGCCAGGTGCGCTTCGTCCTCGACGACGAGCAGCCGAGCCACGCCTCAGGCCGCCGCGTCGGGCTGGTCGAAGACGCCCGGGAGGGTCACGGTGAACGTCGATCCGCGATCCGGGCCCGCGCTCTCGGCGGCGATCGTGCCGTGATGCCCTTTGATCACGGACTTCACGATGAAGAGGCCGAGACCCGTCCCTGTTCGGCTGCGACGAACTTCGGAGCCGATGCGGTAGAAACGGTTGAAGATGAAGGCGATGTGGGCCCG
Source organism: Vicinamibacteria bacterium (assembly GCA_041493035.1). Taxonomy (GTDB): domain Bacteria; phylum Acidobacteriota; class Vicinamibacteria; order Fen-336; family Fen-336; genus JBGPYB01. The sequence goes on from JBGPYB010000011.1 coordinate 36,646, forward strand.
GCTCATGCCGATCCCCTGGTCACGGACCCTGAGATACGCCAGGCCGTCGCTCCCGCCTCGGACCTCGACCTCCACCGACACCGGCTCCTTGGAATATTTGACGGCGTTGTCGAGAAGGTTGAGGACGGCGGTCTCGAGCGCCGGGGCATCGCCCCGAATCGTCAGAGCGTCCGCACCGCTGTAGCCGATCGCCTCGCGGGGGAGCTGGTGGCGCGTCCGAGTCAGCTCGATGGAGCGCCGAACGAGCTTCGCCAGATCGAGCGGCTGGGGATCAACCACCGGGCGGTCGGTATACATGGCGGCGTTCAGGACGTTGTTGATGGTGGAGTTCAGTCGGTCGAGATCCTGGCGCATCGTGCGGTAGAAGTCGTCGCGGCGGCTCTCGGGGAGATCGCGGAGCTGGAGCGTGTCCAGATAGAGACGGAGGGACGCGACGGGCGTCTTGAGCTCGTGGGTGACGGCGCTGATGAAGTTGGACTGCCGCTCGTTGAGGCGCACCTCCCGGAGCAGCAGTACGACCAGGAGCCCGAGACCCCCGAGCAACAGGAGGAAGAGGATCGTCCCGAAGAAATAGACCACCAAACGGGCGGTCTGGACCTCTCGCGCCGCACGGGCCTGCTCCGAGCCCAGGAAGAGCCACCCGGCCGTGAGGGCCACCGTGACCGCGATGAGAAAGACGCCGATCGTGACGTGGACCCATTTGGGCCTCTTTCCTGACGAGAGCTGCGCACCCGAGACGGCCATGATGATCTAGAAGAGCTTGTCGAGGTTCCGGATGAGTTGGAACGTGCTGACGCGGCGCCAGAAGCGCCCGAAGCCCAGAAGGGAGAGCTGGCTCCGGAGCCGAAGGGTCCAGGAGCGGGCGTGGAGCGCTCGGGCGGCCATGGCCATCAAGCGCCGGTACCGAGCGTCGTACGGATACCACCAGAGCATGGCCCGGCGTGAACGATCGAAGCTCACGTACTTGACCTGGGCCATCTCACGCAGGCCTTGCGCACCGTGGGAGCGCCCGATCCCGCTGCGGCGAAAGCCTCCGTAAGGCGCCGACGGATCGCCCAGACTCGAGACGCAGTCGTTGATGCTGACGACCCCCGCCGAGAGCCGCTCCTGTAAGAGCCGCGCCGTGGCGGGGTCACGGGTCCACCCGCTGGCCGTGAGACCGTAGTCACTGTCGTTGGCAAGGCGAACCGCCTCGTCGAGGGACGGTACCCGCATGATGGGCAACACCGGGCCGAAGGTCTCTTCCCGCATGATCCTCATGGAGTGGTCGACACCGACCAGAACCGTCGGCGGATAGAAGTACCCGGGACCCGGCAGCCGGGCGCCGCCCGTGAGGACGCGCGCGCCCTTCAGCGTGGCGTCGGCCACGTGCTCTTCGACGATGAGTCGCTGCCTCTCGATGGTCATGGGCCCGATATCCACGTCGCCGGCAGCCGGATCCCCGACCCTGAGACGGCGCGTCTCCTCGACGACGCGGTGAATGAAGGCGTCGGCCACGGCTTCCTCGACGTAGACGCGCTCCACCGAGACGCACGTCTGTCCGGCGTTCACGAACGCTCCCCAGACGATGCCTCTGGCAGCCTGGTCGAGGTCCGCGTCCCTGCAGACGACCGCCGCGTCCTTGCCGCCCAGCTCGAGAAGCACGGGCGTCAAGTTCCTGGAAGCCGACGCCATCACCCGCTTCCCTGTCGCGACGCTTCCGATGAACAGGACCTTGCCGATCCGCGGGTCCTCGACGAGGGACGGCGCCAGGGCGTCGTCGATCGCCACGACGTTCACAACACCCTCCGGAAAGTCGGCCTCCTGGAACAGCGCTCCGATCTCGAGCCCCACCATCGTCGTCGATGGCGCCGGCTTCAAGACGACGGTGTTCCCCGCGGCCAGGGCCGAGACGATTCCCGAGAGGGAGAGGAAGAAGGGGTAGTTCCACGGCGTGATCACGAGGACGACGCCATGAGGAACGTAGGTGACCCGGCATTCCTTCTGCGCGAAGAGCAGGACCGGGCTCTCGGCCGGGTCGTCGCGGAGAGCCTCCTCGGCCTCGTGGGCGGCGTGCTTCAAGCTCTCGAGGGCGGGGAAGATCTCGACCGCATACGCCTCGGCGGCCGGCTTCCCCTGTTCCTGCTCGATCAACCGGGCGATGTGCTCGGCTCGCTTCAGGAGCACCGCGCGGGCGCGGAGGAGCAGCTCGCCGCGCTGGCGGAAGGACAAAGCGGCCCACAAACCGCACGCGGCCCGCGCCGCAGCCACGGCCGAGGCCGCCTGGCCCGCGTCCAGAAGGGTGACGTGGCCGAAGGCCTCGCCGGTGGCGGGATTGATCGCCGGCCGCGTCCCTCCCTGCCCCCGGACGGCCCGATTGCCGATCCAGGAGTGGCGGGGTTCCAAGGCCTCGGAAACGGGAGGCTCCACCAGAGTCGCCATCGAAGGCCATTCTACTCCCGCGAAGCAGTCTACAATGGAGCGGTGAGCGACGATCGAGAGACGCTTCGCGAGGCGAACAACCGCTTCTACCGCGCCCTCGAGGCCCTGGATCTGGGGGCCCTCGAATCTCTTTGGCTCCACGAGGGCTGGGTCCGCTGCGTCCACCCCGGGTGGGACGTTCTCGTGGGTTGGGACGCGGTGAAGGAGTCCTACGAACAGATCGTGGCGGGGACGCGGTGGATGCGCGTCACCCCTACCGCGGTCGACATGGCCCTGTTCGGCGATGTGGGGATGGTGGCCTGCACCGAGAACATCACGTCGGCGAGCGAAGGGGACGTTGGCCTCGCGGTGGCACAGGCCACGAACCTCTTCAAGAAGACTGATGGCGGATGGCGGCTCTTCCATCATCACGCGTCCCCCGCTCCCGTCTACGTGACGCAGCCCTTCAGCGGAACCGTCCAGTAGTCGAAGGGTCTCGAGGGAACACGACGCCGGGTGCCAACTTCCCTTCGGGATCGAGGGCCGCCTTCACCTGGCGCATCTCCTCGATCCCGCGGTCCCCGTAGAGACGTCGAAGCAGTTCCTGCTTGCACGCGCTGCGTCCCACGCCGTGCTCGGAGAGCGGGCAGCCGCCCAGGCGGGACACCTCCGCGGCGAACTCGAGAAAGGCCTCCTCTCCGCAACGGACGTCCTCTTCCGTTCGTGGGATCACGTTCGCATGGATGTTGCCGTCGGAGACGTGCCCCCAGAGAGCGTGGTCGAGGCCCCTGCGGGTGAAACCCTCGCGGTAGAAGTCCATCATCCCGCCGAGGCTCTCGAAGGGGACGATCATGTCGGCCGCGGTCTTCCGCACGCCGGGCCGGGCGCGCTGTGCTTCGGCGACGCGGTGATTCACGGCCATCGGGACGGCCTCGCGGAGCGCAAGCAGTTGTTGAGCACGGCGCGTATCGCCGGGAAGAGACAGTTCGACGGAATCCAGCGCCCCTGCTTCACGCACCAGGCCGAGAAAGGCCGCGATCGGCGTCTCGAGGGTGCCTGCTTCGAAGAGTGCCGCCTGATCCATCACGTCCGCCGCGGTCGCGCCGGCCGGCAGCTCGATCTGGACCAGGATCGCGGTCCCCGTCGAAGGGTCGAGACGAATTCGGTGCTCCCGGTCCTTGCCATCGGACCGGAGCATCTCGAGGCAACGCGCGTCCATGGATTCGATCGCGGCCACGTCGAGCGCCCGAGGATCATGAGAAGACCAAGCCTCCTGGGCGGCTTCCCGGAGCGCCCCCACGAGGGTGAGCGCCGCCTTCTCCGTCGCGAGGGTCACGATGGCGAGAAGCCGGGCGGGCGCGGGGATCACGGCAAGCTCGGCCTCGGTGATCACGCCGAGAGTCCCCTCCGAGCCGACGAAGAGATCCACCAGATCCATGCCGGCTTCCGCGTGATAGCCGGCCGAACGCTTCGGTACCTGTGGCATGCGATAGGTCGACACCGGAACGCGGCGCTTCTCGCCGCTCGCCAGGATCACGTCGAAATGGCCATCGGGGTGGGCCTGACACTCTCCCCGCTCGACATCCAGGACATCCCCATTCGCCAGCACGATGGTGAGTGCCTGAACCCAGCGGCGCGTCGAGCCGTACTTGAACGTCGCAGCTCCGGAGGCGTTCGTCGCGACCGTTCCGCCGATGAAGGCCCCACGAAAGGTCGGCACCGGCGGGTAGAAGAGGCGACGAGGCGCCAACGCCTCCTCGAGAGAAACGAGAGCGACACCGGCCTCGACGCGGACGCGGTCCGAGTCGATGCGAAGGGTGGCGTCCATCCGTGCGAGGGAGAGAACCGTTTCGCCGAAGGGCGTGGCGCCTCCCGTGAGCGACGATTGAGCGCCAACGGGCAGGAGTGCGCGGGCCGCCCTGACGGCCTGGGAGACGTCGGCCTCCGTCCGGGGGAGGCACACCTCGGGTGTGTGACCTCCGGGCGTCCGCGCGGCGTCCTGCAAATAGGCGGCGACGTCGTCGGCCAGCGTGAGCGACGTCGGGCGGGCCTCGCCGCGTGCCGGGCGGGTGCTTATCGAGTGGCCGGGCATCGACGATTCAGCGACGCAGATGACCGATCTTCGACTGGAGGAAGGCGCGGGCCTTCTTGAACTCAGCGACATCCCCGCGGCCGAGGGCGCTCAAGGCGCCATCGGCCCGAGCCGCCAGCTCGGTTTGGCCGAGGGCTTCGAGCTGCCCTTTCACCTCGCGGAGCTTCAGGGCGATGCTGTCGAGGGTCCCGACATCGGTGGCGTTGAGTGTCGACAGCATCACGTCGATGGCGGTCGCGGTCTCCATCGGCTGACCGTATCCCGCGGGCCGAGGCCCGTCAAGGGCGCCTCGGGGTCGCCGGTTATACTGGTCCGTCATCAGGAGGAGCGCCCGCAGCATGCCCAAGAAGGAACAATACAAGGTCGTCATTCTGGGGTCGGGTCCCGCCGGCCTCACGGCCGCGCTGTACGCGTCCCGAGCGAACCTCGAGCCGCTGGTCGTGGAGGGCGGCGGAGGCGGAGATCCGACCGACGTCCCGGGCGGCCAGCTCATGCTGACCACCGATGTCGACAACTACCCCGGCTTCCCGGAGGGAATCCTCGGCCCGGAGCTGATGGACCGGATGCGCCAGCAGGCCACGCGCTTCGGGACTGAATTCATGAGCGGGGCGGTCCAGGACGTGAGCCTCGATGAGCGCCCGTTCGTGCTCACGCTTCCCGAAGCCACGGTCAAGGCCCAAACCTTGATCATCGCCACAGGGGCCACGGCGCGTTGGCTTGGGCTTCCCGAGGAGCTGGAGTTCCGCACCAAGATCGGCGGCGTCTCGGCCTGTGCAACATGCGACGGCTTCTTCTACAAGCAGAAGGACGTCCTGGTGGTGGGGGGCGGGGACACAGCCATGGAAGAAGCCACGTTCCTGACCAAGTTCGCGAGCCGCGTGACGATCGTCCACCGACGCGACAGCTTTCGAGCGTCCAGGATCATGCTGGACAAGGCGCAGGCCAACCCCAAGATCGGCTGGCTTCTGGACAGCGTCATCGAGGCGATACTGGGGGGACAGGGACAGGGCGTGACCGGAGCGCGGATTCGCAACGTGAAGACCGGTGCGGTGAAGGAGGTCGCGGCGGGAGGCATCTTCATGGCCATCGGCCACATCCCCAACACCGCGGTCTTCCAGGGAAAGCTCGAGACCGACGAGAGCGGTTACCTTCTGACCCGCGCCGGAACCACGGAGACCAGTATCCCCGGGGTCTTCGCCGCGGGCGACGTGCAGGACCACCGCTACCGCCAGGCGATCACGGCCGCCGGAAGCGGTTGCATGGCAGCCATCGACGCCGAGAGGTTCCTGAGTCATTGACGGGATGACGGCTCCGCTCCGTATCCTGCTTCTCGCGCCACAGCCCTTCCTCGAGGTGCGGGGAACCCCCCTCGCGGTCCTGGCCATGGTCCGTGCGCTGACCGGCCTGGGGCACCGGGTCGAGCTGCTGACCTATCCGCAGGGCGCGCCCGTGGACGTGCCGGGGCTCGTCCACCGCCGGAGCCTTCGCCTCCCGGTGGGACGCGTCAAGGCAGGGCCGTCCGTGGCCAAGGTGCTTCTCGACGTGCCGTTCCTGGTCGAGGCCCTCTTCCTCATGTCGACGCGCCGCTACGACGTGATCCACGCCGTGGAAGAAGCCGCCCACCTCATCGCCCCCTTCGCCCGGGTCCTCGGCATACCGCTGGTGGTCGATGTGGATTCGTCGATCCCTGATCAGCTTCGCTACTCGGGTTTTGCGACGCGCGGACCTCTCCTCTGGGTCGCCGAGGCCCTCGAACGCCGCGCTCTCGCTTGGTCTTCCGCTGTGATCACCGTATGCACCAGCCTCACCGAAGGCGTAAAGCGGCGCGCACCCGGGGCGATGACGTTCCAGATCGAGGATCCGCCCCTCGTGGACGCAACCGCGCGGCCCCAGCCCGAGATCGTTGCGAGCCTGCGGCGGGACCTCGACCTGGGCCCAGAGCCTGTGGCCCTCTACTCCGGGAATTTCGAGGCCTACCAGGGTGTCGAGTTGCTTGCGGATGCGGCGGCCCTCGTACCGGAAGCGCAGATCCTGTTCATGGGTGGCGAGCCGGCTGAAATCGAAACACTGAAGCGACGGGCGGCGGGAACGGGCTCGCGCTGCGCCTTCGCGGGCAAGAGGCACCCGTCGGAGCTGCCGGCATTTCTGGCCCTGGCGGATGTACTCGTCTCGCCGCGAACGAAAGGGGACAACACTCCCTTCAAGGTCTACACCTACCTCGCGTCGGGCAGGGCCATCGTGGCGACCCGCATCCCGAGCCACACTCAGGTTCTTGATGATTCCGTCGCGTTCCTCGTGGAAGCCACACCGGAAGGCCTCGCCGCCGGGATCCGGCAGGCTCTCAGCATGCCGGAGGAGGCCGCGACTCGCGCGAGTCGAGGGCGAGAGCTCATCGAGCGCCATTACAGCGCGGCGCGCTACGCCGAAAAAGTGCGGCGGGCGTACGAGGCGGTGGCGGCACAGATACTTTAGACGCCCGGCGCTCAGGGAGCCCTACTCCCCTCCCGGCTCCTCGGAGGAGCGGAAGCTGGGCTCGGCCCAGTCGGAGGTGAGGCTCGGCGCGACGCTGGCCGCAAGAACGAGGCCGAGGGCGACCGCGACTGCCGCCCGTCCGACGCTCAGGCGACGGCTCCCCGCCCACAACTCCACAGCGGCCCAGGCCGCGAAAACGAAAACCGCGGGCATCACCGGCAGGCGGTACCGGGCGAAGCCGTGGGTGGCCACGTGAATGGCGTTGTAGTAGGCGAGGAAGACGAGCAGGAGAACGGTGGACCGGCCCGCCGGCGACGCCGCCACGCCCCACACGAAGAGTGCGAGTACGACCAGATAGGGAACGAGAACGACCGCCGCGACGACCGCCCCGACCCACGTCGCGACATCCCCGTAAGCCCCACGCTTGATGTGAACGAGGGCCAGGCTATCGGCCTCCCAGAAAAGGGGCATCTCCCCTTTCAGTTTGTCGACGATCCACGTGGGCTGGCGTTCGCGGATGGCCTGGAGTCCCAAGCGCCGGGCGTGCTCGTACCTCTCGATGCGACCGCGTATCGCCGCGTACTGATCGTAGACCTCCTGCCGGGTGAGGCGAGCGTTCCCCTGCCAGAGGTTGAGCGCGCCCGAGGTCGACACCGGAACGAAGGCGCCATAGACAACCCAGTTGCGCGTTGTCCACGGGACGATCACCAGGCTCGCCGCCAGCAAGAATGCGCCTCCGCGTGCAACCCCGGCGCGGCCGGACCGCCAGGCGAGCCAAAGGGCGACGACTGGCGCGAAGTAGAGGATCGTCTCCCGCGTCAGGGTGGCAAGACCCCAGAGCAGGCCAGCGACCAAGGCGTCCCTCGCCCTTCCCCGGTCGGCAGCGAGGAGACGCTCGAAAGACCACCAGAGGAACACCATGAAGAGCGTCTCGGACCAGAAGTGCGTCGAGAACCAGATGAGGTCCGGATAGAAGGCGACGAGTGCGGCAGCCGCGATCCCAGCCGGGCGATTGAAGACGCGAAACCCGAGCCGGCCGACGGCGGGAACGAGCGCGGCACTCGCGAGGGCCTGGCATACCTTCACCGCCGTCAGAGACCCGAGGAGGGCGTACGTCAGGCCGATGAAGTAGGGGTAGGCCGGCGGGTAGAAGATCAGCCGAAAGCGCAGGGGCGAGAAGGCGACGTCGGCGGACGGAAGCACCTGAGCGCCCCAGGTGGTCCAGGTGTGTTCGTCGCCCGCGAGGACGGTGGAGGGTTCCAGCACGAGAAAGGCGAGCCGGAGCGCGAGTCCGGCGAGCGTGAGGACGACGAGAGGCCTTCTCATGCGACGGGTCGAGGGACAGTAGCACGCCTTGCCGAACGGTGAGAAAGCGCCTTCGTTTGGTCCGCGCGTGGGGGCCGTGCAAAAATTGGGGTTTGTCGAGACCAGCATCGAAGCGATGGTTGGCCGCCGCCACCTTGTGTGCAGCTGCCTGCCGGCCCAGCCCGCGACCCGTAGATCTCCTCCGCCCAAAGGCCCTGAAAGAAGCGACGGTGGCGGGGCACGACCGCGATTGGGTGACGCGGGAAGAGGCCCGCCTCGTCCGGATCAACGACGTGGTTCGGCGGATCCTTCCGGCCTCGCCGCCGAGTCGGCTGCGCTACGCTCTCGACATCCCCGACGGTGCCCACCTGAGCCTGGCATGTGGAATCCCACCGCGCTACCACGACCAGCCGGGCGTGGAGTTCGTCGTCAAAGTCCGCAAGGGAAACCAGGAGGACGTGGTCTGGACCACCCTGGTCGACCCCTTGAACCGCCCCGCCCATCACGAGTGGGTGACGGCCGAGGTCGACCTGTCGAAGCACGCGGGCCGGGACCAGGAACTGCTCCTCGAGACGCGGGGCTTCGAAGGAACGGGCGATCCGGACCGAGCCTATTGGGGGGCCCCGGCCCTCACCGTCCCCAACTCCCGGTCGCCCGTGGTCATCGTCTACCTCGTAGACACGCTACGGGCCGATCACACGACGCCATACGGCTACCCGCGCGAGACGACACCGGAGCTGGCGGCTTTCGCGAAGGACGCGGTGGTCTTCGAGACGGCGATCGCCCAGGCTTCGTGGACGAAGCCGTCGGTAGCCTCGATCCTCACGTCGGAGCTGCCCGGGATCCATCGAGCCATTCAGCTCCGCGACCCGCTCGACTCCGGTCAGCTCACCCTGGCCGAGATGCTTCAGGCCAAGGGCTACGCGACGGGAGCCGCCATCTCGAACTGGGTCATCTACTCCGAGGGAAATAACTTCGAGCAGGGCTTCGACGTCTTCGTGGGCCTCCACGGCGCCGACGACCGGCCTTCGAAGCTCGTCGAGGCCGCCGCCGTCGTCGACGCGGGTCTCGCATGGCTCGATGCTCGAAAGGGCGTTCCCGTCTTCCTCTACGCCCACACCATGGACCCTCATGTTCCGTATGCCGCGCCGCCTCCCTTCAATCACAAGTTCGATCCCCCTCCCGTGGAAGGACATCCCGGCGCCGACCCCAGGACCGACTACAAGGAAGCCATGGATCGCGACCGGCTCATCGCCCAGTACGACGGCGACATTGCCTACGGCGACCAGGAGTTCGGGCGCTTCGTCCGCGAACTCAAGAGGCGTGGCCTGTACGACCGCGCTCTGGTCGTGTTCATGGCCGATCACGGCGAGGAGTTTCAGGACCACGGCGGATGGCTCCACGGACGCAGCGTCTTCGACGAGCTCGTCCGCATTCCGCTCATTGTGAAGTTTCCGGGACAGCGGGGCGCGGGGCGGCGGGTCCAGCAGCAGGTGCAGGCCGTGGACGTCCTTCCGACAATTCTCGAGAACGAAGCCCTCCCCGTTCCCCCGTCGCCGATCATCGCGGGCCTGCCCCTCCAAGGCGTTCTGAACGGCCAAACTCCCGAGCGACCCGCTGTCTCCGAGATCAGCCACCGCGGCTTCGTCGCATACGGAATGCGGACCGGAAAGGACAAATACGTCCGCCGCTTCAGCCCTCGGGACGACGAGCTGTATTTCGACCTGCTCCGCGATCCCAAGGAGCTGACCGATCGGATCGACGACGCACGCGAACGCGTCCGGACGTTGAAGGCGAGCGTCGAGGCGGCCATGGTCCCGAATCCGTTCCGCTACTCGGTGCGCGTGAGCGGCTCGGGGGAGCACCTTCTCACGTTGAGCACGGGGGGTTGGATCGAGGGCGTGCAGACGACCGGCCTCGGCGCAACGGAAAGCGCCGCCATCGAGCCAAACGGACGCCGCCTCGTGCTTCGCCTCGCACCTCGTCCCGGCCAGCCGCGCGAGGTCGATTTCGGCTTGCGGCCCCTGGGTGTCCGCGTACAGCTCAGTGGAACCCGTGCTGGACGGCCGTTGCAGCGGGGCGACGTGTGGGTGGCCGCCGATGGCGCGCATCCGGACGCCCTCCCCTTCGACCTCCCCGACCCCGAGGGCGAGAAGGCGCGAACCGGAGGCCTTTTCGCGGCACCGTCTGCCGACCGCATCGGTGTGGCCGTCTGGTTGACGATGACCGGCGGCCGGCGCGTCTTGGAGCTGGACAAAGAGGCCCAGGAGCGACTGAGGGCGCTGGGCTACTTCGGTCCCAACTGATCGCCGTGAGCCCCCGAAAACTCGTGGTCTTCGACCTGGACGGGACCCTCGTGGACTCCCTGACGGACATTGCCGCAGCGCTCAATCGCACTCTCGCCCAGCTCTGCCCCGGTGCCCCTTCCCTCCCCCGGGAGACCGTCCGGGCGCTGGTCGGCAGGGGCGCCAGAGAGTTGGTGGCGCGCGCCCTTCCTCGCGCGGGCGTCGAGGCGCCTGTTGACGAAGCCCTCGCCCTCTTCGTCGATGTCTATCGCCGAGGCTTGCTGAACGAAACGCGGCCTTACCCCGGCGTCGTCGCAGGGCTCGATCGCCTGAAGGGTCGGACCCTCGCCGTCCTCACCAACAAGCCAGGAGACATGAGCCGAACCATCCTCGCCGGCCTGGGTCTCGCTCAACGGTTTGTGCGAATCTATGGCGGGGGCGACGTCCCCGGAAAGAAGCCGGACCCCGCGGGACTCCGGCTGCTGCTCGAGGAGACGTCCACGCGGCCGTCCGAGGCACTCATGGTCGGTGACTCGGCCGTGGACGTTCGGACCGCGCGGAACGCGGATGTCGCGGTCGTCGGAGTGAGCTACGGGTTTGACCCCGCAGGACTTGCCGCCGAGGCACCGGACCTCGTGGTGGATTCCCTGGAAGCCCTTGCAGAGCGGCTGGAGCGGGACGATTTGTGATATTCTTCCTCGGCGCGGCGCGATGGCGAATATCATCATTTGGGGTAAAACCCGCGAGTTGATCTCGGGGCAGCTCCCCCCGGGAGTGTCCACCCGTGAGGTGGCCACCCTCGCCGAGCTGAAGAAGTACCTCGACAGCAAGGGTGGGACTCTCGTTCTCGTCCACCCGGGTCACCTCGATGCCGAGAGCGCGGCTCTCGCGGAGTGGCTCGACAACGGCGGGAAGCTCCAGGCCCTCTTCGTGGCCGTAGCCGAAGGGGACGAGGCCGATGCGGTCCTGGAACGCTACACGTTTCTCGACGACCTGCTCTTCAAGCCCGTGACGCCGGCGCGCATTCGTCTGCGCCTCGACAAGGCACTCGACGCCATTCACAACCGGCGCGTCATCGCCCAACTCGACGGCGCCCTCGTGCGCAAGAGCGAGGAGCTCCACGAGCTGAACAAGATCGGCGTGGCCCTCTCGGCCGAGCGGGACATCAACAAGCTCCTGGAGTTGATTCTGGGGAAGAGCCGTGAGATCACAGCGGCCGATGCAGGGAGTCTCTACCTGGTCCAGCGGGGGAAGGACGCGAATGCGATCGCCGACGACCAGATCAAGTTCGAGTTGGCGCAGAACGAATCGCTTCCCGACCTCCACTTCGAGAAGCGCACGATGCCCCTCGACAAAGGGTCCCTCGCGGGCTATGTGGCCCTGACGGGCCAGCCGGTGAATGTTGCCGACGCGTACAACCTGCCGAAAGACTCGACGTTCCAGATCAGCCGGGCTTTCGACCAGCGCTCAGGGTACAAGACGAAATCGGTTCTCGTCGTCCCGATGAAGGACCACCAGGACAAGGTCGTCGGCGTCGTCCAGCTCATCAACAAGAAGCGCGAGCCGGGAACGGTGTTGCAGCCGGTCTCTCTCGTGGACGAGGCGGTCATTCCGTTTACGTCGGTGGACCAGGAGCTGGTGACCTCGCTGGCCAGCCAGGCCGCCGTGGCGTTCGAGAACACTCTGCTCATTCAGGACATGCGCAACCTGTTCGAGGCGTTCGTCAATGCGTCGGTCTCGGCGATTGAGTCTCGAGATCCCACCACATCGGGGCACTCGACCCGCGTGGCGGACCTGACCGTCGGCATCGCGGAGAAGGTGGACACCCTCGAGACGGGCCCCTTCAAGGACGTGAGCTTCACGCGGGACCAGCTTCAGGAGATCAAGTACGCGAGCCTCCTCCACGATTTCGGCAAGGTCGGCGTCCGGGAGAAGGTTCTCATCAAGGGCAAGAAGCTGTACGTCGGCGAGATGCTCCTGATCCGGCAGCGGATCGCCTACATCAGGCGATCCCTCGAGGCCGAGAGCCTCCGAACCAAGCTCGATCAGGTGCTCAGCGATCCGTCATCGAAGGAGCTTCTCAGCCAGATCGATCGGGACTACGATCTGCGCCGCGAGGAGATCGACCAGATCCAGCGGATGGTCCTCCAGGCCAACGAACCCACGATCCTCGAGGAGGAGAGCTTCCGCGCACTCATGGACCTCCCGAAGCGCACTTTCACCGATATCGATGGCAACCGCCAGCCGTTCCTCACCCCCAACGAGGTCTCAGCTTTGTCGATCCGCCGCGGGAGCCTGTCGGAGAAGGAACGCCGCGAGATCGAAAGTCACGTCACACACACGTTCAAGTTCCTCTCTCAGATTCCGTGGACCGGCGAGTTCTCCCGCGTGCCGGAAATCGCTTACGCCCATCACGAGAAGCTCGATGGGACGGGCTACCCACGGAAGCTCACCGCGACCGAAATCCCGATCCAATCGAAGATGATGACCATCTCCGACATCTTCGACGCCCTCGTGGCGTGGGACCGGCCGTACAAGAAATCGGTGCCGATCGAGAAGGCCCTGGACATCCTCCGCGAGGAAGCCTCCCACGGGAAGCTCGACACCGGCCTGCTGCAGCTCTTCATCGAAGCCAAGATCTACGAGAAGACGCTCCCCAAGGCCGGCGCCGAAGCCCAGGTCGCGCGCTGAACCTTGGTCCCCCTGATCATCGCTCACCGAGGCGACTCGGCCCACCGTCCTGAGAACACCCTGGCCTCTTTCGAGTCCGCCTTGGCGGTCGGCGCGGACCTCATCGAGTTGGACGTCCAGCGGACGCGCGACGGCCACGTCGTCGTGCTCCACGATGGGACCCTCGACAGGACCACGAACGGCACGGGGAAGGTCTTCGAGATGACCCTGGCCGAACTGCGCGCGCTGTCGGCGGGATACCCGGAGCGCTTCGGCACGAAGTACACGGAAGAACGCGTCCCCGCCCTCGCCGACGCGCTGAAGCTCCTGAGAGGGCGCACCCGGGTGATGATCGAGATCAAGAAGGAGTCCGTGGGCGCCGAAGACTCCGACGAGGGCATCGAGGCCCTTTCCGTAGCCGAGGTCCGTCGCGCCAAGATGGCCGACGACGTGGTGTTCATCTCCTTCGAGCGACGGGCTCTCGCGCGCTGCCGCGACCGCGCTCCGGAGATCCAGCGCGGCCATCTGTTCTACCGAGCCGAGCCCGAGGATGTTCTGGCGGCGGCGCGGGAGATCGAGAGCACACTGGTGATGCCCGAAAAAGGGATGCTGTCGGACGGGCTCCGCGACGGCGCCCATGCGGCCGGCGTGAAGGTGGCCACCTGGGTCGTCGACGAACCGGAGGAGTTTCGCGACCTCGCTCGCTTTGACCTCTACGGCGTCGGCTCCAACCGGCCGGGCGTTCTCTTGGACGCCCTCTGGGGCCGAGACTAGCCGTCAGACCACGAGCGGGTGTATCACCAGACCCGAGGGCAGCTTGGGGTGGAAGAACGTGCTCTTGGCCGGCATCGACTCGCCCGCATCGGCCACGTCCACGATCTGCTGGACGGGCGTGCCGCGCATGAGGACGGCGAGCCGGCAGGAGCCCGCTTCGAGAGCCTCCTCGGCCCCGGCCAGGGAGTGGACATAGCTCACCGCATCCTCGCCCACCGCAAGGAACCGCGAGAGCACGCCTTTGTGGAAGAAGTAGGTGTCGAGGGCGCGCAGGCTGAGCGGGTCGCCAGGGTCCAGGAGGTCGCCCGCGGCCGGCAGCGCCTCCGTGACGAGAGCGCCTTCGCCGGGAGCCGAGAGGGCGAAAGCGTAGGGAGCCGTCGAGTCGGCCGCGAGACGGGCCGCCGTGCGCGCGTCGGCCGCGGGAGTGACGCGAAAGGGTCCCTGCTCCAGCCGCTGCCGCGCCTCGGGCAGCGAAGGTCCCGCCGAAAGGATGCGATGGTACGGCTGGACCAGGAGCCCCGGCGCCTCCATCGGCGTGAAATAGCCCAAGGTCCAGGCCCCGTCGGCGCCGACCTCGTCGCGATAGCGAAGGGCCGTGGCGTGCCGGTGATGCCCGTCGGCGATGTAGGCCTTCGGCGCCGCCAGGAGCTTCTGAAGGGCGACAACCGTCTTGCCGTCGGTGATCCGCCAGAGGCGATGCCCGACTCCCCCGTCGTCGGTGTAGGCGAAGGCCGCAGGACGCCCCACGGCCTCGACCGCGAGGGTCGAGAAACGAGACGCGGGATCGGGAAACATGAGGAAGATCGGGCTGAAGTTGGCGCGGGTGGCTCTGAGGACGCGGTAGCGGTCCTCCTTCGCGGCCTTGCGCGTGTGTTCATGCGGCAAGATAACGCGCCTGTCGGCGTCCTCGGCGCGGAAGCGGGCCAAGACGCCGTACCGGCGGAGCGTACGCCCGGGTGCGACGAAGCACTGCTCCAACAGGTAAAGAGCGGGTTCGCGATCGGCGACCAGGACGCCGTCGTCGAGCCACCGACGGTAGGTGTTCCCGGCTTCCTCATACGCCGCGTCTCCGGGTTCGCGGTTCAGCACCGCGCGGACGACGTTCCGCGGGTCTCGGGCGTACAGCTCGGCCTGGTAGGCCGGGGGAATGACGTCGTAGGGCGGCGCCAGGACCTTGGGAAGGTCGCTCTCGGAAACGCGATAAAGCACGCCGCGGAACGGCTGGATCTCGGCCAAGGATGAAGCCCCCTCAGTAAGCGGCGGTCATATGACGAAACGACGGCGAGCTATGACGAGGTGTAGTCGACGCGATACACGAGGCGAGCCGTGCCGAGGCGCAGCTCGTCGCCGGTCTTGAGAGGCGCCGTCTCGATCCGCTTCCCGTTCACGTAGCTCCCGTTGCGGCTCTTCAGATCCACCAGGGAAAAGCCCGCTTCCCTGCGGTCGATCCGCGCGTGAAAGGACGAGACCTTCGCATCGGAGATCACGATGTCGTTGTTGCGGTGGCGGCCCAGGGTGTAGGTGTCGCGGATCAAGGGGAAGGACGTCTCCTGGCCGCCCTTCAGTAGCACGAGACGGCTCACCGTGATCTTGCTCGATGAATCGAGGTACTGGACCGCCTGCGGGCTGACGATGTCCTTCGTGTCGTCTTCGATCTTGCGGGAGACGGACCCGGGCGCGAAGGCCACCTGGACCGGACCTTGCGGAGCGTCGGGCGCCACCCGGAGCACCGTGCCGACGACATCGGCCGCGGCGGGCGCGGCCGCCGCCTCGGGAGATTCGGGGAGCGGGGCCACTAGGCGCACGAACTTGGCCACCGCCAGATGGCGCAGGATCTGAAGTGTGGCCAGCTCATCGGGGTTGCCGGCAAGGCGGCAGACCTCGGCCAAGCTGCGTCGGCCGTCGATCAGGAAGTAGACCTGCCACTCCTCCTTCGTGAGGGTCACCGTGGCCTTCACCCGCTCCGTGTTGGCCACCGATTCCACGATCATGTTGAGGTCTGGGAAGAACTCCGCGAGGCGCCCGCGCTCGTCGATCCGCCGAACTCCCTCCATGATGAGGTTCTGGAGATCCATCTCGAGCGTGACGGCGGTCGCTGGAGGGGAGATCTTGTCGAAGAAGGTGAAGATCCCTCCGCTCCACTCGAAGGTGTCGAAGATGACCTCGGAGACCTGGACCTTCAGGAACGAGGCCAGCTCTTCCTCGTTCAGGACCTTCTCCACCAGGAGGGCCTGGCCGATCCGGAAGCCGGGGCCGAGGTGACCGAGCACACGCTGAAGCTCGTCGGGGCGCACTCTTCCGAGGCGAACGAGCATGTTTCCGAGACGAAGCGCGTCGCGGGTCGACGTGGAATAGACGGGGTTCCCCTCGCGAAAGAAGAGTTTCGACTCCTGCTGGGGCCGCTCGAGGGTCAGGACCCCCGTGCGTCGCCCCATGTTGAGGAACGTCAGCAGGTCCGGAACCTCGAAGCGGGAGAGGTCTCCTTCGAGGATTTTCTCCATGAGGACCGCTGCGGATTGTAGCACGCGGTTCCGCAGGACCCCGCAGTTGTGGTAAGGTGATCCTTCTCGTGCCCTGCCGCACAGGGCCGGTTGCGGAAGCTCCATTCCCATCTCTGACGCACCTCCCCTTGGTCCCCAGGGAGGAATCCGGTGAGCCGCTTCAAAGAGTTGTTCCGTTCGGTCAGGTCCGGCATCCGCGAGGTCTCGGCGGAGGAGGCCAAGGCTCGCGCCGCGGCAGGGGCGGTGCTGATCGACGTTCGCGAGACCGACGAGTGGTCGAACGGCCACGTCCCGTCGGCCGTCTTCATCCCCCGCGGCTTCCTCGAACAACGGATCGAAGAGAAGCTCCCCGAAAGATCCCAGGAGATCGTCGTCTACTGTGCGGGCGGCACTCGGAGCGCTTTCGCCGCGCGCACCCTCCACGAGCTCGGGTACAGCAACGTGGTGTCGATGGCCGGCGGCTTCGGCAAGTGGAAGGAGCTGGGCTTCCCGTTCCAGGTCCCACGGGCGTTGTCGACCGAGCAGAAGAACCGCTACAGCCGACACCTCCTCGTGCCCGAGGTCGGCGAGGCCGGGCAGGCCAGGCTCCTGGAATCGAAGGTGCTCCTGGTGGGGGCTGGGGGCCTCGGCTCCCCGGCGGGTTTGTACCTCGCCGCCGCCGGAGTCGGCACGCTGGGCCTGCTCGATTCCGACGTGGTTGACTTGACCAACCTCCAGCGGCAGGTTCTCCACACGACGGCGAGTGTCGGGAAGCTCAAGACCGAGTCGGCGGCCGCCACCATCGCGGCGCTCAACC
>JBGPYB010000106.1:0-16811 GCA_041493035.1 Vicinamibacteria bacterium
CGACGGCCGACTCCTTGGTCGCTAACGCAGCCCCGAGTGACAGCCCGGCGCCGAGCAGGCGGCGCCATGTGATGCGTTCGGTCAAGCGCTCGAAGGCGAGCACCGTCAGGAACAGGAACAGAGCGATCCCGACATCGAAGGTGACGATACGTCCGTGGGCCAGGATCTCGGGGCTCAGGGCGCACAGCAGCAGGGCGACCGCACCGCCCACCAGGCCCCAGAGCCGAGCGCCCCACCAGAAAACGGTCGCGGCCAGCAGGCAGCCGAGCGACACGACCGCACAACGTCCGACGAAGAGGAGCCGGTCGCCGTCGTTCCACGAGTAGAGGAACTGCTGGCCGAAGTCCCACTGCTTGCCCAGGCGCCAGGCCTCGTCGTTCCCAGGCACGGTCACGTCCATGAACAGGAGCGGAGCTGAGGCGAGCAGCTTGACCAAGGGCGGATGCTCCGGGTTCATGCGGAAGTCGCCGAAGACCCAGTAGCTGTATCCAGCGGGGAACTGCGCGCCCTCGTCGAAGATCGCCGCCATGTGGTGAATGCTCGTGATGGCGAGCGTCGCGTAGAGAACGATGCCCGCGAGCAAGATGAAGCCGCGATTCCAGAAGCGGGCCGGCGACAGGCTTCGGAGAAGGGACGCCGATTGCTTCAGCAGTGTCATGGGCCCGCTCGCTAGACCCTCAGTGCGTCTCGCAAGCCGCAGCAGCTCGTGAGCATACTATCAGCGTGTCTTGGTCGGGGGCGCTTGGCGCTGCAGCGGCAGCCGCCGCAAGGCCGGGACCAGCTCCGCCGCAACGAGTTGGTGCGCGACTTCATTGGGGTGGAGGTTGACGGGGTGGACCCAGAGCGACGCGACCGGCCGGGCACGCAGCGCGGGCAACAGGTCGCGCTCGGCGATCCCGGAGGCGCGGCAGAAGCGTCCGATCGTCTCGTGGACGGCCTCAAACGGGTAACGACCGTCCAGCCCGACCATCAGGGGCCAGAGTGCGACCAGGAACGAGCCGCCTCGCTCGCGCATGCTGCGATCCATCTTCACCAGATAAGCCTGGGTCTCCTGCCAACCTTCGCGATTCGGCTCCGCGAACATGTCGAGATACCAGCGCGTCGTGTCTCGCCCGACTCGGTAGCTCCGCACGCGCTCGCCTACGTAAGCCGCGATGCGCGAGTCGAAGAAGCCGAGGCGCTCTGGCGCCCGCCCCTCGACCATGCGGCTGCGGTCCACGATCCAATCGTTGAGGTAGGCCTGCCGCGCGTGGAAGGCCGACGTCTGAACGGGATCGTTCAGCACCATTCCGTAGATCACGATGTCCGGATCGTAAGGGAGCATGGTCTCGAAGCTCTCGTAGAGTTCCGGGAAGTTGGCCCCGCGACGGCCGCAGTTCAGCACCTCCCAGCGACCCGGCTCGGCTGCGTTCAACAATCGCTCGAGGACACGCGGGTAGACGTCGGCCGCCCTCACGCCCTCGCCCTCGGTGAAGGAGTCGCCCAGCACCATCACGCGGCGCACGCCTGGCCGGCGCGGCCCGAACTCGGCGTCGCGGAAGTGTAGCGAGTTGAAGCGAAGCTCGACCGCGAAGGGCGCGCGCGTCGCCACCTCGTCGACGCGCGAGACGCCGGCCTCGCGGTAGCGCGCCCGCGTCGCGGTGTCGCGCAGGTCGACGTCGAAATAGCCGCGGGGGTTCGTCGGGTAGCAGTCCAGCGCCACTCTCCAGCCCGGCGCGAAGACGCGCGCCGTGCTGCTGTAACGCTCTGGCGCGAAGCCGGCGACGCGCAGTGCGCACTCCCCGAGGAGGAGCAAGACGGCGAGCGTCGCCGCCGAGAGGGCGAAACCGGAGATCAGCTCGGCGCGGGCTTTCAGCGCTCTTGATGGTAACCGAGATCGGGCCTAGCATTGAGGCGGCGCACGAATGGTGAGCTGCATGTGACGATGACCCGGCGGGACGCGCTCCTCGCGCTCTTGTCGGGAGGAGCCGTCCTGGGAGCGATCTCGTCGGCGCTGCGGGGCGGCAACCCTGTCGCCAAGACGATCGGGTCGGCGGCGAGCCGCCCGAGACTGCTCCTGTTGGGGTCCGAAGTCGGGAGCCTGAGCGAGCACGAGAGACAGCTCCTGTGGCAGGTCGCGGTCGCTACCGGAGCCCTGTGGAGCATGTCGGAGCTCTCCGAAAGCGAGCTGCGCGGCTTCCTCGACCTCAAGACGCAGAAGCCGCCGAGCTACCTGGCCGAGTACCGGAACGCACTGAGGCTCTTCGCCGCCGGCGGCCACGACCACGCAACGCCTCAGGCGGTGGAAGCGGTCCTGCGGCATCCGCCCGGGCGGCGCGCGGAGCACGCCCGGCAGTTCGTGATCGCAGAGTTCATCGCCTTGCATCTGGCGCGCGGGGGCTTTCACGAGTTCGGCCTGACGCGCTTTCGCGGCTTCATGGGCGAGGGCTACCGCGTCTCTGAGGTCCAGCCGGGAACGCCCCGATGAAGCTGCGCGCCGACGTCTGCATCCTGGGATCCGGCGTGGCAGGCGGTGTGGTGGCGCAGGAGCTCCTGGACGCGGGGGTCAGCGACGTCCTCATGGTGGAAGCCGGCAGCGCCGTCGTCATGCGGGACACACGCACGTGGTATGACGTCTTCACCGCGGGGCTGAACCCGTTCGCGGCTCACACTTACGAGCAGGCCGACTACGACAACGCCGGGCGCACTCCGATCCACCTCAAGGGACGGCACATCAGGGCGCGCGGCGGGAGCACGCTCGCCTGGGCGGGCCTTTCGTACCGCTTGAAGCCCGAGGATTTCCGCCTCGCTAGCAACACCGGGCAGGGCCTCGACTGGCCGATTACGTACGCGGAATTGGAGCCCTACTACGGCCTCTCGGAATCGACACTCCAAGTCGCCGGCGAGGCCAGCGATCCGGGCCATCCGCCCCGGAACGGGCCTTTTCCACTGCCCGCGTTCCCGGCCCAGGAGATCGAGAGCGTGTTCATCCAGGCGATGCGGGACCTGGGCTTCTCAACGCAGCACGCGTGCTGGGCGCGGAACTCGCGCTCGATTCACGGCATGTCCGAGTGCCTGCGGACCGGAACGTGCGAATACTGCCCCGTCGGCGGCCGCTTCACCGGCGATCAGCTGATCGCGCGTCTCGCGGAGCGACCGGGCTTCCGGCTGCTGACCGATACTCTCGGCTTGAAGTTGCAATTCTCGTCCCGCGAGCGCGCCGCTTCCGCCGAGCTGGTACAGCGCGCGACGGGAGAGCGCCACAGCGTAGACGCCGCCAGCTACGTGATCTGCGCGGGCGGTGTCGAGTCGCCCAAGCTGCTGCTCGCTTCGACCAGCCGGTGGTGGCCGAACGGCGTCGGCAACCAGTCCGGGCGGCTGGGCCGCGGTCTGACGGACCACGTCTATCAAAAGTGCACCGGCCGCTCGAGCGCGCCGAACCGGGGACGGCTTGCCAATCAGCTCTGGTTCCACACGACCTCGTCGCGACACTTCGACGACGTCGGAACGCAGGCCGCCGGCAAGTTCCTGCTGACGCCGGAATACGAATTCCCTCCGCTCGTCGAGAGGATGAGCGAAGGCCTGCGGACGCGGCATATCGTCCGCGAGCTGGAGGACGAGTGCCTGCATGCCGTCCAGTTCCAGCTCGAGCAGCATCCGAGCGAAGAGAACTTCATCGAGCTCGGCCGCGAGCGCGACTCCATCGGCCTCCCCAGGACGGTGATCCATCACACGCTCACGCGCCAGGCCGAGAGCGCCGCGCAGCGAGCCCGCACGATCTGCGAGACGATTCTCGCCAAGATGGGCTGCACGGAGATGGCCTGGAACCAAACGAGGCTCTCCAACCACGTCTCGGGCACCTGCCGGATGAGCGGCTCCCCTGAGTCCGGCGTCGTCGACGCGGACCTGAAGGTCCACGGCGCGCAGAACCTCCACGTCTGTAGCAGCGCGGTATTTCCGTCGATCGGCGCGGTGAACCCGACGGTCACGATCGTGGCCCTGGCCCACCGTCTGGGTCGGCACCTGGGCCGGCAGCTCGCGCCGCGCGGCGCGCCTTGAGCGGGCGGTCGTGCCTGTCGGTTCCTCGTCTCGCCGTGCTGAACACTTGTCAATTGACCCGTGGGCCATGCTTTGCTCAAGCGAGGCCTGTTGAAGGAAAGGAGTGAGATGGGCTCTTGAAACGAGTGGCTGGCCTCGCGGCGAACGCCGGCCTTGCTCTCGCATGCACGAGCCTCGCCCTGGTTGCGTTCGAAGCCGTCGCTCGGATGACCGATGAGGCTGCGGGGACGCCTATCCGCGCGCTCTACACGGAGCACGATCCCCTTCTGGGATGGCGCCATCGGCCGGGCGCCAAGGGAGACTTCTCCCAGGGCTCCTACTCGATCAACAGCCTGGGCCTGCGAGACGAGGAGCGCGGCTACGCGTCGGCGAACGGCGCCGAACGAATCCTCGTCCTCGGCGACTCGTTCGCGGAGGGCTTCAGCGTCCGGTTCGAGGAGTGCGTGTCGCAGGTCCTCCAGCGGCAGTTGCGCTCCACCGGCTGCAACGTCGACGTGATCAACGGTGGCGTGGTCGGATACAGCACCGACCAGGAGTACCTTTTCTACAGGCGAGAGACTGCACGCTACGGCGCCCGCGTCGTCGTCCTGTTCTTCTTCTATAACGATATCCTCGCCAACGTCATGGACTCGGTCGGTGCGCCGAAGCCCCGGCTCTCCTGGGAAGACGGGTCGCTGCGCCTCCTGAACGACCCCGTTCCGCAACCCGCCCACGCCGCGGCAGCGGCGGCTCGCGCCCACCCGCCCTATCCGCTCGGCTCAGCCGCCCTCGAGTGGGTCCGCAAGCGGCTCTCGACTTCCCCCGTTGCCTACCGTGCTTCGGCGCGACTGGGTCTTTGGGAGGTGCCGCCGCCCGCTCCGCCCCCCGACGACATGAAGGTCTTCAAGCGACGCACCCCACGAGCGGAGCGACTGGCCTGGGCCGCCACGACTCGGTTGTTGCAGGCGTTGAACGACGAGGTGAGTGCCCATGGCGCGCGTCTCCTCGTCGCCTACGTCCCCAGCAAGATGGAAGTCAGCGAGAGAGACTGGGGGCTGACCCGTCTCGAATACGACCTCGACGCCAGGCTGTGGGACCGGCACAAGGTCGCTCGCGACCTGGCGGGCGCCGGCGAGAGCGTCGAGTTTCCCGTCCTCGACTTGACCGAGGCGCTCCGAAACGCCGACAGCCCGATCCTGGGAGGTCCGTATCACGCTCACGGGGGCCACTGGAACGCGCTCGGTCACCGTGTTGCTGCCGAACGCGTCGGCCGGTTCCTCCGCGACGAAGGCTGGCTCGCTCCATGGGGATTGGTACCGACTCACTTGAGGCCCAGGCCGTCGTCCCCGCCCTAGACTCGACTAGGTTTCGGCCCCCTCGTCGCTCCAGTCGAAACTGGCCGGTTGGCCGCCCAAGCGCCAGCGCGACGGGCACGTCGTCTCGAGCCAGTCCAGCGGCTCGGCGTCGGTCTGCGGTACCGCCGCCGCGGCGAAGGCCGCACGGATCGCGTCGCGTTGCTCGGTGCCGAGAGCCGCCTTCGCGTGGGACACGAAGAGGGGCGTCCCGCTCCGTGCCACGAGGTCGAGCCAGCGTCGCGCGAGAGGCCACGGCACCTCAGTCGTCACCGCCGCGCAGTCGGCATCGGCGGCGAAGAACGCCCGGTGCTGGGGGAGACGGAAGGCCAGGGTGTTGACCCCCATCTTCCGCGTGCGCTCCCACTCCCGCCCGCTGGTGTCGTCTCCCGTCCGCTGTAGTTCGAAGAGGCCGGCTGCGAGATGGCCGATGGTGTTGCAGCCGAGAACGAGGGCGTCGCCGGCCGCCTCGCGAATCATCTTGTAGAGAGCCGAGACGATCTCAGCACTCGTCCGGCTGCGGTCGGCGAAAGACCAGCCGTCGCGCGTGACCGAGCGTCCCATCTCGAAGCCCCAGGCGCCGAAAATGTCCCACGTCGTGAAGTCGTGCTTCAGGAGGTCGTATCGCCATTCGCGGGTGAACCGGGCCGTGTCGCGCGCCACGAGGACGAGGGCCTCGGGAACGCTCGGGTCGAGGACCCGTCCGGGATCCTGGCTCGGGAAGCGCCCCGCCGCCAGGCACCACGACTGAGGGACCCGATCCATCGTCAGTAGCGGGCGGGTCCAGATCGCCGGCCGGACGCCGAGGCCGCGCATCTCCTCGGCCATCCGACCCATGTCGGGGAAGTCGCTGTTGCCGACCTGCCAGGGGCCACCGGCGGCGGCGTGAAGGCCGATGCCGCCCTGCCATCCCGAATCGATCACCATGTAGGGCCGCGTCCCCGACGGGGAGAGCGAGGCCACCGTGCCGGACATCTCACGAATCACGTCCGCGGAGATGTTCTGGTAGGCGCTGTACCAACTGTTCCCTCCGAAGACGGGACTCCGAGGGAGTCGGGGCGAGGGAGACAGCAGAGCGCAGAAGGCCCGCGCCGCGGCAAAGGGCGTCTCGTCGCCGCGACCGCGGCGGACCACGACGGTCGCCGGATCGAGGGTCCGGTCGCCCAGGGTGACGCCGCGCCCGCCGCAGCGAACGTCGAGGAAGAGGCTGACCCCCGCGGCGTCGACCTGCCAATGCGCCAGTGCGGCGGCTCCCGTGGCGACGCCGTAGGCGTGGGCGGCGTTGCCGTCGTGGGTGAGGAAGTACCAGGGCATTGGACGCTCCGGCACCAGCCCGCGCCACTCCAGGTCCCCGTAACCGCGTTCCCAGTGGTCGCCGAGAAAGCGGAGGGGAGCGCCGGGCACGCGCCGCCAGCGAAGCTGGAGCGTCCGGACCGCGATGTGCGGAGCGGAGAGACGCACCGCGAGCCGTCCGCCTGCGGGGATCGTGTCCACCAGGATCCCGCCTCCCTCCCACGAATTGCCGCGCCGCTCCAGGGATCGGATCCCGTCTTCGGTCTCGGCCGAGACGCGGTCCGGCGGCTCAGCCATGTTCTGGAACGAATTGGATCCCGAGGTGGCGTGGGCGACGGGCGGAAGGACTCCTCCCGCTCCCGCCGCCGAGAGAGCCGTCTTCACGAAGGTCCGTCGGCTCGTGGTCATGCCGAAGGGTACGTCGCCGCTTCGCTCGTGTCGAAGGGGACGCGCGCATTGGCGCGCTTCGGAGGCCGGCACGAGTTTCGCAGCGAGGGGAGCCAAGAGGGCCTCATGGCGAAAAATTCGCGTCGCACCTTCCTCAAGCAGGGGATCGGGCTCGTCGTTGGCGGGCCCCTGGCCTGGTCGGCTTGCGGTGGTACGGGGTCGTCGCCCGCTCCCGGTGCGTCGCCGTCGCCTTCACCCGCGCCCCCTGGGGCGCGAGTGGTCGCCCTCACCCGCTGCCGGAGCTATGGAGCGGAGGCTGAGGCCGCGCTCCGGGACAGCTTCGACCGCCTCGGTGGCCTCGGCGCACTGGTCAGCGGGAAGACGGTCTCCGTCAAGGTGAACCTGACCGGCCGGCCCTTCACCTGGCTCTTCGGGCTTCCCCCCGGGGAGACGTATCTGACCCACGGCGACACGGCTCTGGTGCTCGCCACGCTCCTCTTCGAGGCAGGGGCTCGGCGCGTTCGCTTCGTCGAGTCGGCCCCGTTCGCGGAACCCATGGCGACGATACTGGACGCCGCGGGCTGGGACGTCGGCGCTCTGCTGGCCCTCGGCCGTGTCGAGCTCGAGAACACCCGCAACCGTGGGGAGGGATCGGCCTATGCGCACCTCGGGGTGCCGGGGGGCGGCTACGTCTTCTCCTCGTTCGACCTCAACCACTCCTACCAGGACACCGACGTTCTCGTCTCCCTCTCGAAGATGAAGGAGCACGCGACGGCCGGCGTCACCCTCTCCCTGAAGAACCTCTTTGGCATCACGCCGAACTCCCTGTATGGAAACGAGGTCGGGGGAGAGGACGCGCTGGGCTTCCGGCTCGGGCTCCACGCCCACTCCCAGGCCCCGGGTTTCCAGTTCCCCGGCGAGAAGCCCGGCTTCGAGGCCGCGGAGCCGGGCTTCCGCGTGCCGCGGATCATCGCCGACCTGAACGGCGCGCGCCCGGTGGACCTGGCCATCGTGGACGGCATCCGGTCGATCCGCGGCGGCGAAGGCTCCTGGAACGCAGGGATCGCGCCCGTCTCGCCGGGCGTCCTCGTCGCGGGGCGCAACGCGGTGGCGACCGATGCCGTGGCCGTGGCCGTGATGGGCTTCGCGGACCCGCGGGCGAGCCGAGGCGTAGCACCCTTCGAGTCCTGCGACAACCACCTTCTCCTGGCCGAGCAGGCCGGGCTGGGGACGGCCGATCTCGGGCTGATCGAGGTCCGGGGGCTTTCGATCGCGGAGGCTCGATATCCCTACCGCACGAGCTGACGCTCTTGCGGTCGATCGGTCGATTCGGTCGATACGCGGCTTGACGGTCGGTAGGCCTGGGCGTATCGTCACCCCCCGAATCCCTGCGACTGCCATGAGGAGAGCCCATGTCTGACGTCTATGAGCCCCGACCCGAGCACAAGTTCACCTTCGGCCTGTGGACCGTCGGCAACCCCGGCCGTGACCCCTTCGGCGAGGCCGTGCGCCCCGTGCTGAAGCCGGTCGAGCTGGTGTATCTCCTCGCGGAGGTCGGCGCCTACGGCGTGAACTTCCACGACAACGACCTGGTTCCCATCGACGCGACGCCTTCCGAGCACGACGCGATCGTCCGCGACTTCAAGAAGGCCCTGGCCGAAACCGGGCTCAAGGTCCCGATGGCGACCACCAACCTCTTCAGTGACCCGGCGTTCAAGGACGGGGGTTTCACGGCCAACGATCCCGCGGTGCGGGCCTACGCTCTCCAGAAGACGATGCGCGCCATCGACCTCGGCGTCGAGTTCGGCGCCAAGATCTACGTCTTCTGGGGCGGCCGCGAGGGGATCGAGACCGACGCGAGCAAGGATCCCATCGAAGCGTTGAAGCGCTACCGCGACGGTTTCAACTTCCTCACGAACTACGTGAAGGACCGGAAGTACGACCTGGTCTTCGCCCTCGAGGCCAAGCCCAACGAACCGCGCCACGACATGTACCTTCCCACGACGGGCTCCATCCTCGGTTTCATCGAGACCTTGGATCACAAGGAGATGGTCGGAGTGAACCCCGAGGTGGCCCACGAGCACATGTCGGGGCTCAACTTCATGCACGCCATCGCTCAGGCGTGGGACGCCAAGAAGCTCTTCCACCTCGACCTGAACGACCAGGCCTTCGGCCGCTACGACCAGGACCTGCGCTTCGGCTCCCACAGCCTGAAGTCCTGCTTCTTCCTCGTGAAGTTCCTCGAAGACGTGGGGTATGCGGGCAGCCGTCACTTCGATTCCCACGCCTACCGGACCGAGGACGTCGCGGGCGTCAAGGACTTCGCCCGCGCGAGCATGCGGAGCTACCTCATCTACAAGGAGAAGGGGCGCCGCTGGAACCAGGACAAGGAGATCCAGGCGATCGTGAAGGAGCTGTCAGCGGCGCAGACCCCCGGCGTCCCTGCGGTGAACGGCTACAGCAAGGCAACGGCCGACTCGCTGAAGGCCTACACCTTCGACCGCAAGGCGATGGGGGCTCGTGGTCTCGGCTACGAACGCCTCGACCAGTTGACGGTCGAGGTCATTCTCGGCGTACGCTGAGCTCGAGACCTCTGGCGACCCACTGGGGGCGGATCCGCTGCGGTGTCGTGCGCGCGGTGGTCGCCGCGCCTCTTGGGGCATGGATTCTCGCCAGCACGGGAACCGTTGTAGCCCAGGAGCCTGACCTCGTGACCGATCGGCCCGGATTTGGCGAGAGCGCCTCTGCGGTCGACAAGAGTCACGTCCAGATCGAGACCGGAGCCACCTGGACTCGGGTTCAAGCTGGGACAGAGATCTTCGATCTGCCGGAGGCCCTGGTGAGAGTCGGCATCGCGAAGTCCCTCGAGGTGCGGGTGCAGGCGCCCGACTGGGTACGGACCCGAAGCGGTGGATCGGCGGCCTCGGGCTGGACCGACACGGCCCTTGGCCTGAAGGGGCACGTCGCCGCCGGCGGTAGCGACTTCTCGCTGAGGGGCACCGTCTATTTTCCCACTGGCGGCCCAGACCTCACGGAGGATCGTGTCGATCCCGAGATCGCCGCGGCCTGGAGCCGCGCGCTGTCCCCGCAGTGGTCCCTCGGCGCGACGGTGAGCGTTCACCGGTTCAGGTCGCTTCACGTGACCCTCACCTCGCCCTCCCTCTCCGTCGGGCGCAGCCTGGGGAAACGCGTCGCCACCTTCCTGGAGTACGGAGCCAACCTGGCCCGCGGCGCGCTCCCCGCCCACAAGATGGACAACGGATACACTTGGCTCGTGAACGGTCGCACGCAGGTCGACGTGTCGGTCGGCGTGGCTCTTTCCGCCATCGCCCCCGATTTCTTCGTCGGCATGGGTGTCTGCAAACGCTTCTGAGGGATGGTCATGGCCCGGCGTCTTCTTCTCGGCATCGATGTTTCGACGACGGGGGCCAAGGCGCTCCTGATCGATGGAAAAGGGACCGTCGTGGCGAGCGCGACGACGCCGCTCACGGTGCAGACGCCGAAGGCACTCTGGTCTGAGCAGGATCCCCACGAGTGGTGGAGCGGGACGGCGCAGAGCATCCGGAAGGCGCTGTCGGACGCCAAGGCCGCGGGTTCCGACGTCGCCGCTGTCGGCCTCACGGGCCAGATGCACGGCCTCGTCCTGCTGGGGGAGAACCGCGAGGTCCTCCGCCCCGCGATCCTGTGGAACGACCAGCGCACGGCGAAGGAGTGCGACGAAATCCGCGACCGCGTTGGGCGGAAGAGCCTGATCCAGACGACGGGGAACGACGCTCTGACAGGCTTCACCGCGCCGAAGATCCTTTGGGTCCGCAACCACGAGCCGGCGGTTTACGCGAAAGCGCGCCTCGTGCTTCTGCCGAAGGACTACGTCCGACTCCGGCTCACCGATGTCGCGGCCATGGACAAGGCCGACGGGTCGGGGACGATCCTCTTCGACCTCGCCGCGCGCCAATGGTCGAAGGAGGTCCTCGCCAAGCTCGACATCCCGGCTGAATGGCTCCCGCCCACGTTCGAGGGGCCCGAGATCACGGGAACGGTGAGCGCCTCCGCGGCCCAAGAGACCGGCCTTCGCGCAGGCACGCCTGTCGTCGCCGGGGGAGGGGATCAGGCCGCGGGCGCTGTCGGCGCCGGAGCGGTGAAGCCCGGGATCGTGGCGCTGACCCTCGGCACGTCGGGCGTCGTGTTCGCTTCGACACCGAAGCCCCTCACCGAGCCCGAGGGGCGACTTCACGCCTTTTGCCACGCAGTTCCCGGCACCTGGCACTTCATGGGTGTAACCCTCGCGGCCGCAGGGAGCTTTCAGTGGTATCGCGATGCGCTGGCGGCGAGCGAGACCTTCGAGGCACTCGTCGCTGAAGCGGCCTCGGCGCCGCCCGGCAGCGAAGGGCTTCTGTTCCTGCCCTACCTTTCGGGGGAGCGCACCCCCTATCCCGATCCTCTGGCCCGAGGCGCCTTCGTCGGCCTGACGGTCCGCCATGGCCGAGCCCATCTGACGCGCGCCGTCCTCGAGGGAGTCGCGTTCAGCATGCGCGACTGCTTTGCCCTGCTGGCCGGCGCAGGGCTCGGGTCGGTGGATCAGGTCCGCGTGGCGGGAGGCGGGGCCAAGAGCCCGCTTTGGCGGAAGATCGTGGCGAGCGTCCTTGGTGTGGAGCTGGTCACCGTCAACAGCACCGAGGGGGCCGCGTTCGGAGCTGCTCTTCTGGCCGGCGTTGGAGCCGGCGCCTGGTCCGATGTCCCGTCCGCCTGCCTTGCCTCCATCGCGATTACCGGTCGCGACGCGCCCGACGCCGAGGCGGGTCGGGTCTACGCCGACCTCTACCCCCAGTACCGCGCCCTCTATCCCGCGCTCCGCTCGAGCTTCGTGGGCCTGTCCGGAAAGGATGCATTGTGATGAAGGCTCGCGGAGATGCAGCCCGAGTGTTCGCTCTTGGGGTCGTGTGGCTCGGCGCGGCTTCGGCCGCCGCCGAGGTCCAGGTTCCGGCGCTGATCGGCGACCACATGGTGCTCCAGCAGGGCACGACAGTCCGGCTCTGGGGCACGGCGGCAGCGGGAGAGAAGGTCAGCGTGGACGTGGCCGGAACCGGCGGGAAGGCCGTCGCTGACGCCCGCGGGGCGTGGGAGGTGCGGTTCGGTCCCGTCAAGGCCGGCGGCCCCCACGTCCTCACGATCACGGGACGCAACACGCTTTCCTTTTCCGACGTCTGGTTCGGCGAGGTCTGGGTCGCCTCGGGGCAGTCCAACATGGAGTTCCCGCTGTCGTCGGCCCGTGGCAGCGACGCGTTCCTGGCCGAAGGTTGCCCGAAGATCCGTCTCTTCCAGGTTCCGAAGAACCCGTCGCTCGAGCTGAAGGCCGACGTGGACGGCGCGTGGACCGCGTGCGATGCCAAGACCGCGCCGGCGTTCTCTGCCGTGGCCCTCTTCTTCGGCCGCGAGCTGTCCCGCTCGCTCGATGTGCCCGTCGGTCTCATCCATTCGTCGTGGGGTGGGACTCCCGCGGAGGCCTGGACGAGCCGCGGTACCCTCGCCGCGATCCCCGCCCTCAAGCACTACGCCGACAGCCTCGACTTCTCGCCGGATACCGAAACGGCCGCGCGCGAATACGCGGCCAAGCTGGCTGAGTGGGAGGCGAAGAACTACCCCGCGTACGTTCCCCCAACGGCGCCGGCCCCAGGTTGGGCCGAGCCCGACACTTCGGCCGCAGCGTGGGAGACGATGACCCTACCGCGGTTCTGGGAGTCCGCGGGACTCGACATCGACGGCGCCGTCTGGTTCCGCCGCGCAGTCGACGTGCCGGCCGCTTGGGCAGGGCGCGACCTGACGCTCTCGCTTGGCCCCGTCGACGATTTCGACGTCACGTACGTGAACGGAGAGAAGGTCGGCGGCATCGGCCCCGAAACGCCGCGCTACTGGGCGACACCCCGCGTCTATCGTGTCCCCGCGCGACTCATCCGTCCCGGTCGCAACGTGATCGCCGTTCGGGCCTTCGACCACTACGGCCAGGGTGGCTTTTCGGGACGTCCTGCGCAGATGAGCCTGCGTCCGGCGGACAGGACCGCGGCGGACGTCGGAATCCCTCTCGACGGAGCCTGGGAGTACAAGGTCGAGCTGAGTCTTCCGCCGACCCATCCTGACTTCTCGACGCAACCCCAGGCGCCCCCGGGGCCGGACAACCCCAACACGCCCACCGTCCTGTTCGGCGGGATGATCGCGCCTCTCACGCCCTACGCGATCCGCGGGGCGATCTGGTACCAGGGAGAGGCGAACGCCGACCGAGCCTTCGAGTATCGGAAGCTCTTCCCGGCGCTCATCCACGATTGGCGCGGGGCGTGGCGCCAGCCCGAGATGCCGTTCCTCTTCGTGCAGCTCGCCAACTGGCAGGCCGCCGTCCCCGAGCCGGCGGAGAGCGCGTGGGCCGAGCTGCGCGAGGCGCAGCTCCGGACGCTGTCGGTGGAGCACACGGGAATGGCCGTGGCCATCGACATCGGTGAAGCCGACGACATTCATCCGAAGAACAAGGCAGACGTAGGGCACCGCCTGGCGCAGGGGGCGCTGGCCGGGACATACGGCCGCGACGTGGCGCCGTCAGGGCCGCTGTACGATTCCTTCGCCCAGGAGGGCGTTGCCATTCGCGTGCGCTTTCGGCACGCGGCAGGCTTGACGGCCCGCGGAGGACCGCCAACCGGCTTCGCGATCACCGCTGACGACCACAGGTGGCACTGGGCCGAGGCCCGGATCGACGGTGAGGCCATCGTCGTGCGCAGCCCGGACGTCGCGTCGCCCGTCGCCGTCCGCTACGGTTGGGCCAACAACCCGTCCTGCAACCTGTACAACGCCGACGGTCTTCCCGCCTCGCCCTTCCGCACCGACGACTGGCCCGGCGTCACCGGCCCGAAGTAGGCTTTGCCCAGGTAGTGCGCTGGACTACCATGCAAACGCGCATGAGCAAGGGAGCACGTAGCATCCGGCGCGGCTTGGAGCAGGCCGTGGAATACGCGAAGGGTAGGGCGTCGAAGAAAGCCTACCGTGTCCACGTTCCCGTCCGAAACGACGTCAAGAAGATCCGCACATAGACACGCTCCGCCACTGGGAGTAGGGCGAGCGCTCCCCAGAAGGACCGACGCGAGCCCTACCTGCTCGTCATCGCGCGCGCTCCCGAAGCGGTCCAGAAGGCGCTGCGCGTCGGCAGAACTAGCCCGGACTATTCACCACGTGACTGAGGCCCGTAGGCGAGTGGCTTGCTGGGCTGTCCGCGGGGTTTCCGGAAGGCAGTTGAAGCCGTGCGTAGGCGCACAGCCTGCGTGTCTCCCCTCGCGCGAGCGGGGGTTCAAGGGGGTGCGGCGCAGCACCCCCTTGCTCAAGCTTCTATGCGGTCGAACCAGCTCTTCTTCAGGAACGCGGCGGTGACCAGGAAGATGGCCACAGAAACGAAGACCCCCGTCCAGTTCTTGAGGACGAAGTAGATAGGCAGGGTCACGAGCATGAACTGGCACGGGACGGCGACGGCGACGTTCAGCATGTCGCGTCCAAACTCGGCGTTCGGTTGGAATGCCGGGTCGGCCTTCCGGATGTTTGCGATCACGGGACCCCAGAAGCCCCACGGGCGGACCTGACGATAGAACTTCTCCAGGACACCGTCCTCCTCGGGCGCCGTGGCCAGGCTGCCGACCACGCTGCCGAGGACCGAGACGACCAGGATGAACGGGAATCCCCAGAGCGGATGCACGTCGGGGAACAGAAGGGGCGTCGCCATGGCCGAGGCAATCCCGGTGAGCATGCCCCAGAAGTACCCGTAGCCGTTCAGCCGGTACCAATACCACTTCAGCAGGTTGGCGGCGGTGTAGCCCCCCCAGAGGCCGTTGACGATCCACTGCGTGATCTGGTTGATCGACGACAGCATGAGTCCCAGCGTCATCCCAAACGCGAGGATGATCACCGGGCTCGCGTAGCTCATCAGCATGTAGTGTCGCTCCGGGGCGTCGGGCCGGATGTAGCGCTTGTAGATGTCGTTGGTGAGATAGGCGGCGCCGGCGTTGAGCGTCGCGCTCAGGTTGGCCATGAAGGCCGCGAGCAGCCCGGCGAGGAGAAATCCCACGAGACCGACGGGAAGGAAGTTGTTGATGACGTACGGCAGGATCATCTCGAAGTCGATCGTTCCCTGGCTCGCCTTGAACTGCGGCGTCAGGTAGACGATGCCGATCACCGTCATGCTGGTGATCATCAGCCAGCGTGGGATCAGGCAGAAGGAGACGATCCCGTTCATGTACGAGGCCTCGCGCGGGGAGCGCGAAGCCAGAATGCGCTGCATGTCGTAGTTCGGGGCGGGTCCCGCCAGGCTGACGAGGATCCCCTTCGCCACCATCCCGCTGAAGAAGAGGCCGAAGATCGAATACCCGTCCTTCGCGATGTTCTCGTTGAGCGTCGGGAGATGCTGGGACCAGTCGAGGTTGAGCTTCCAACCGAAGAACAGGTCTCCCCATCCCGCTGGGACCATGCTCGCGAGTGTCTGCGCCGACACGTTCGTCATCGCGATGTACGTGATGACGAGACAAGACAGCGTCAGGATCACGAACTGCGAGACGTCGGTCAGTACGACGCTGATCATGCCGCCCATGATCACGTACACGGCCGTGATGCCGATGATGATCGCGGCGTAGGTGTTGGGCGAGAGGTCCCACGGTAGGAAGACCTTCGAGAACTTCCCGATCCCCTGGAACGCGTAGCCGAGGAACGCCGTGACCGACACGAGCGCGAAGATCACGATGATGATGCGACAGAGTTCCGCGCCCTTGCCGTGACCGAATCGCGTCGACATCCATTCGGCCCCCGTCAGCACGTTCGACCGGCGCACCCACCTGGACAGATAGACCATCAGGAACACCTGGTTGAACGTGGGCCAGACCCAGGGCAGCCAGGCGCCCTTCAAGCCGTAGACGAACAGGTTGTAGACGAGCCACATCGTCCCCGTGAGGTCGAACATCGCCGAGGCGTCGGAGATGCCGAGGACGTACCAGGGCATCGTGTGCCCCCCGAGGAAGTACGAGTCGAGGCTCTTGGAGGCGCGGCGCGACACGAGAAAGCCGATGACGATCATCGCGACGAGGTACGTGACGATGATGCCGATGTCGATGGTGTGGAGATGCATCGCGTCAGCCTCCTCTGGTGCGGCAGATGGTTCGGTAAGGGACGGCGGATTCTAGCGGTCGTGTCACGGGGCGTCAAGGATGACGGATGGCCCTCGAATTGATGATGCTAAGATTCCGCCCTCGCGGAGGCGACCCCAAGAGCCAATGACCCGATCCCCATTCGTGCCCCGCTTCTCCCGCCGGTCCTTCCTGGGCGGCCTGGCCGTTACGGGCGCGGGCCTCCTCCTGCCGCGCGGCTCCTGGGGAGCGGAGCCTCCGCTGTTCGAAGAGATCCCCCCGTCATCGACGGGTATCACTTGGACCCATGAGAACGCGATGTCTCCCAACCGCTACCTCCCCGAGACCATGGGTCCGGGAGTCGCGTTCCTGGACTACGACAACGACGGTTGGATGGACATCTACATGGTGAACAGCGGGGTGTGCGACTTCTGGCAGCCGACGACGCCCGTCCGCAACGCCCTTTACAAGAACAACCGTGACGGGACGTTCAGCGACGTCACGGAGAAAGCCGGCGTGGGCGGCGGGACGTTCGGGATGGGCGTGGCCGTGGGGGACTACGACAACGACGGCCATCCTGACATCCTCGTCACGGCCTACGGCCGCTGCATTCTCTACC
>JBGPYB010000141.1:0-12016 GCA_041493035.1 Vicinamibacteria bacterium
GTAGCTGCGCAGGCAGATGAGCTGCGGCCGGGCGGCACAGGCTGCGAGGTCGACGCCGCGGCCGGCCCAGTAGGCGTCGAGGCCCTCCTCCAGGGCTTGGCGGCCGAGGAGGGCCGCCGCGCGAGGCCAGAGGCCGGCGGTTTTGGGATCGGCCCTCCCGAGGAGGCCACGCGCTAGGTCGAGAAGCTCAGCCGGGGCTTGGGTCACGGGCGGGTCCTCACCCACTGGGCCAGAGCGGACCTGATATGACCGCGCCCGAAACTACGATCGGCTCCGATGTCCGTGCTACTCTTTTCTTCGCGGGGAGCGCGACTATGGCGACGACGATGCGGCCGGTGGCCACCGAAGAGGACCTGCTGCGCACGCCCAGGGACGGGCGGAAGTACGAGCTCGTCGATGGGCAGATTCGCATGAGTCCGGCGGGCAGCCGCCACGGACGTGTTTGCATGCGGCTCGGCGCGAGGCTTCACGTCTTCGTCGAGGAGCGGCATTTCGGGTACGTGTTCGAGTCCAGCACCGGATTCCGGCTGCCCGGGGGCAATGTCCGCGTCCCGGACGTCAGTTTCGTGGCGATGGGGCGGTTCCCCGGCGACCGGCCCCCCGTGGGATTCCCCGACCTCGCGCCTGATCTTGCGATCGAGGTGCTGTCCCCCGACGATCGCTCGCGTGACGTCCTGGACAAGGTCGGTGAGTACCTTCAGGCTGGCGTTCGGCTGGTCTGGGTCCTCGACCCCGAACGATGCACTGCGGCGGTACACCGATCCCTGACCGAGGTACGAAGGCTTGGTCCGGACGACTCGCTCGACGGCGAGGATGTGGTGCCGGACTTCCAGTGCCGGCTCGCCGACGTGATCGACTAGCGCTTGCGTCACGGGCGGGTCCTCATCCACTGAGCCAGGCGCTCGGCGCCGCGGACGAGGTCGACGGGGTGGCCGGGCAGCTCCTGGTGGGCGCCCTCGTTGACCATGCGGAAGACGTCGGCGATTTCCTTTCCCTGCTTGTTGAGGTGCGGGAGGACGTCGCCGGCGCGCTCGGCGTCGTCGAAGAGTGCCAAGGCCGCGAGGGCCTTCGAGCCGCTCTGCGCGGCCAGCAAGTCTTCGACACCGGCGTGGGGCTCGCCGCGGCCCAGACGGCGGCGGCGCACGGCTTCGGTGCAGGCGGCGTCGACGGCGAGACGGCAGAGGCCCGGGACGACTCGCTTGGCGGCTTGGGGAGGCAGGCCGTCGGTCCTGGCCACTGCCATCGCATCCTCTATATACCGGGAGACCGGGTCCTTGGCGGTGCGCAGCTCGACGGCGGAGCCTTCGCGGCGCATCACCTCGATGACGGTGGCGGGGATGGCCAGGCGGCGCACGGCCTCGGGGAGGCGGTCGTCGTGGGTGAAGACGACGACCTGTCGCTGGCTCGCGGTCTCGTGGAGGGCGCGGGCGAGGCCGTCGATGCGCGACGGGTCCATGGACTGGACGGGGTCGTCGATGACGACGAACCGGAACGGGCTGCCCGGCAGCGTGGCGCGCGGGATGAACAGGCTCAGGGCCAGGGCGTTCTGCTCGCCCTGGCTAATGACGCCGAGGGCGGGGCCCTTGGTGCCGTCGACCGTGACGTCGAGATCGACGGAGCGCCTGGCGGCGGAGCCGGTGAGCCGGATGTCCTCGAGGGCGACGTTGCTCTGGAGGCGGAGCTGGCTCCAGATCTGCTGGGCCTTTTCCTTGATCGGAGCGAAGCGCTCGTTGCGGATGCTCCCGGCTTGCTCCTTGAGCCAGGCTTCGGCGGTCTTGAGGGGCTTGACGGCGGTGTTGCCCTTCTGGGCCTGGGTGGCTTGGGTGAGCCAGGCGGCGAGGAGCGGAGCGACGGGCTTCGAGCGGTCCTCTCTCTTCGCGAGCTCGGTTTGGGCGGCTGTGCGGAGGGACTCGACCGCGGCGATGAGAGGAGGGGCTTTGGATTCGACATGAGCAGCGAGGGCGTCGAGGTCGGGGGATGACGCAAGGCCGGTGCGCCAGGAGTCTAGGGCTGTCACCAGATCCTTCGGATCGGTTCCCAGACCGTGATCCTCAGGATGACGGGCGGGGGGCGTCTCGAGGTAACGGAGGAGGGTGGCGGCGATGGCTTCGGTGTTGAAGAGCTGCTGGACCTTCTTGCGCGCTTCATTGGCGGCTTGATCGGCCTTGGTGGCGTCCAGCGCGAGCTGGCGGAGGCTTAGGACGCGCTTGGTTTCTTCTTCGTGCCAATGGGCGTCGAGCGCTCCCGGTTTGCCACAGATCGGGCAGTTGGCGTTGCCGTGCTTGGTGTGGAACTTCAGGGCCTGGTCGAGGAGGTCGGCGAGGTCCTTGGAATGCGCGGCCAGCGTCTTGGCTGAGGCCGTGACCTGCTTCTGGGCTTCGCGCAGGTCGTGGACGACTGTGGCTACCGCGGCTTGCTGAGGCGCCTGGAGGTTGGCGAGCTGGCGTAGGGTCTGGACGTCGCTGTCGGTCGTGTTGCCGGTAGCGCCTTTCACGAGCGCCGTCTCGACCGCGTCCAGTCCCCAGTCCTTCTTCTCCATCGCTTCGATGAGACTGCGGGAGCGGTCGTCGTCGAGCGTCTTGAGCTTGGCGAGAAGCTCGTCCTTCTTCAGCGCCGCTTCCTTGTGGGCTTTCTCGCGGACCCTGCGGGCTTCGGCGAGTGTTTCTAGCGCTTCCGCTTCCTTCTCCAGCCCGAGGATGGCGGCGAGCGCGTCGAAGAGCTTGGACGGGCCATCGTCCAGCATCGAGCCCAGCTCGTTGTAGGACAGGAACGGGCGATAGGTCTGGAGGGCCGCTTCCCAGCCGAGGTCGGCCACGTTCATCTGCTTCTTGCCGTGGGTCTGGGCGTGGGTCTTGGCGCCGGCGAGGTCGGCGTCGTCCTCCCACTTCGTGACGATAGCCGTGGGCGCTGTTTCTCCCTCGATGTGGAACTCGGCTTCGATGCTGGCGGGCTTGTGGTGGAGGTTGCGCCAGCCTTCGCGCCAGACCTTGGTGCGGTTGGCCCAGCGGTACGTGTCGCCGGTGACGAGGAGCTCCAGGCCTTCGGCGAAGCTGCTCTTGCCGGAGCCGTTGCGGCCGACGACCAGCGTGAGGCCGGGGCCGGGGGGCAACTCGAGGGTGGTGCTGTTGCCGATGCCGCGGAAGCCCTCGACGGTGATGCTCTTGAGGTAGGCGCCCTGGGGCTCGCGGGTTGTTTGCTTGTCGGCCTTGGCTGGGTCCGAGCGCTTGGGTGCTTGGCTTGTGTCCAGGTAGCCGGCCAGGGCTTGCGGGCCTTCGAGCGCGGCGAGGACGAGGACGTCCCACGTGCCGTCGGCCTTCGGGTCGGCGGTGAGGCGGTCGAGAATGGACAGCGGGGTGCCGGGCATGATCATGGCTCTCGGATTGGACCTGCCCTGACCACGCCGCGGCTACCCTGTGGGCCGGAGGAGTACACTATGAGCGTGAAGGTCTTTTCGGCCCGGGTTCGTGCTGGAGCCATCGTGCCCGAGGACGGCGTGAGCCTGCCCGAGGGCGCGCAGGTCACCGTGATCGCGGACGACGACACGGAGACGTTCGACGTATCGCCCGAGGAAGAGCGCGAACTGCTCGAGTCAATGGCCGAGGCCGAACGGGGCGAAACCGTTCGCGCGGCCGATCTGCTCGAGCGGCTTCGCCGGTGACAGAGCCGCAGCTCCCTGTCGTCATCACCACCCGGGCCTCCAAGCACATTGAGGAAGCGGATCGGTGGTGGCGAGCCAACAGGCCTGCTGCGCCCGACGCGATCCTCGAGGAGGTGGAGCGTGCGCTTCGCTTGCTTGCGTCGCAGCCCGGAGCCGGGATCAGGGCAAGGCCGGCTTCCGTCGCGGGCGTCCGACGGATCCTCCTCCTGAAGGTTGGCTACTTCCTCTACTACCGCCTCGCACCGCGTCGACGTGAGATTCGGGTGCTCGCCCTCTGGCATGTGCAGCGGGGCATCAGCCCGAAGCTGTAGGGCGACGGGATTGCTCACCCACGTTCTTTCGAGATTCGAGTCGGGAGTGAGTCGATCGAGGATGCTCAGGGACATGCGTGGCCTTAGGCCGGCGTCAGTCTGCTTTGTTGTCGGATTGCGTCCGATTGTAGTACGAGTTCCCTATCGATCGTGTCCCGTGCCGTAGCCGATCTTGCGGACCGGCTTCTCGGGAGGAGTCATCAGCTCTCGAATCGCCTGGAAGACGACCTTGAACTGCCTGTCGTACTTCGCCTCGAGCGCGTCGAGCTTCTTCGCGAGGTCAGCATTGGTCTCCAGCAGTCGGCGAAGCCGCACGAAGGCCCGCATGATTTCGATGTTGACCTGGACCGCTCGCGGGCTTCGCAAGACGCTCGACAGCATCGCGACACCCTGCTCAGTGAAGGCGTAAGGCCGGTACTTCCGGTGCTGACCACGCGACCCCTTCTTTAAGGTCGCAATTTGCGACCTTAAAGAACCAGCCTCCTCGGTGGATAGCTGGAACATGAAGTCCTCGGGAAATCGCTCCCGGTTGCGTCCAACTTGTTCATTCAGCCGCTTCAGAGAGACTTGGTAGAGCGCGGCAAGATCGGCGTCGAGCATCACCCTGTGGCCGCGCAGCAGCAGGATCGCTCGATCAACGCCTTCCAGTGGGACAAGTGCCACGCGCGACTTGTATCACTGAAGAGCGCGCCTTGAGGTCCGCTCCAATCGAGTGGCTCGGCTGCGGAGCGGGACGGGGCGAACCGTAGTCCTCGCGGCGCGTCCCTTGATGGCGACGAACGGACCTCTCCTGTCCGGGCGAGGTGCTAGCGTTTGCCAGGTCGTGGCGGAGACCATGTCGGCAAGGAAGACACTCGAGTCAGCTCGCGCCGGGTCACGAAACATCCACTTCAGGGCGATGGTTTCCTTGCTCGAGTCACTGGGCTTCCGGCTTGCCCGGGTCACCGGCAGCCACCATATCTTTGTGCACGCTTCGGTGGCGGAGTTGGTCAACCTCCAGGATGTTGGCGGCCAGTGCAAGCCGTACCAGGTCAAACAGGTTCTGAGGCTCGTGGAGCGGTACAATCTGAGCTGAGGCCAAGGCCGTGAAGGACTACCACATCAATATCTTCTGGAGCGACGAGGATGGCGGCTACATCGCTGACATCCCTGACCTCGAGGCTTGTTCGGCCTTCGGCGCGACGCCAGCCGAGGCGCTCGACGAGGTCCAGCGAGCCAAAGCCGCGTGGCTCGAAGCTGCGCGCGCCGAGGGTAAACCTATTCCGGCTCCTCGTTACCGTGCTGCTGTGAGCGTCCGCGCATCCTAACGCCGGACCGAGGGATTTCGCAGAGGGAGAATCCGCGATGCTGGCGAGGCTCAATCAGTGCTTTCGCTGCGGCTCGACAGAGATCGAGGGCCGGCCCGTCGAGGAACTCGTCCGGCGGGGCCGGTATGTCGCGGTCGTGCGAGTGCCCGCCAACGTCTGCTCCGATTGCGGCGAGCAGTACTTCGAGAAGGGCCAGGTTGAGATGTTCGAGGACGTGAGGCGCCGGCTGGAGCACGGCAATCTCGAGGGGTTTCGGGTCACGGGCGAGGTCCTTGAGCCGGTGACGGCGTCACCCCGATAGCACTGAATCATGGCCGAGAGACGGAAGGTTCGTCGGCGCTTCGCCGTTTGTGTCACCAACGAAGGCTATGAGGCGTCGCTGGAGCGCAACAAGATCTACGTCGTGCTCCCGGACGCGAAGGCCGAGAAAGACGGCGACCTCCGGATCGTCGACGAGAGCGGCGAGGACTACCTGTATCCCGCTCCGTGGTTCGTCGCCACCACTCGAGAAGTGCGACCATGACGACGATGCGGCCGGTAGCTACCGAGGAAGACCTGATGCGGACGCCCGAGGACGGGTGGAGGCATGAGCTCGTCGACGGCCAGATTCGCAGAGTCCCAGGCGGGGCACGGCATGGGCTCGTCTGCGTCAAGCTCAGCGCACGGATTCTCGCCTGCGTCCAGGAGTTGCAGCTCGGTTACGTCGTCGGCTCCAACACCGGGTTCAGGTTCCCCGGAGGCAACGTGCGTGTCCCCGACGTCAGCTTCACGGCCAAGGGGCGCTTCCCGGGCGAACAACTCCCCGAGGGGTTCTCGGACATGCCTCCTGACCTGGCCGTCGAGGTGCTGTCTCCCGACGATCGCTCCCGCGAGGTTCTCGACAAGGTCGGCGAGTACCTCCAGGCCGGCGTACGGCTCGTCTGGGTTATCGACCCCAAGCGTCGCACGGCCGCCGTCTACAGGTCCTTGACCGACGTTCGGCAGCTGGGCCCGCAAGACTTCCTGGACGGCGAGGACGTGCTGCGGGGCTTCCGCTGCCGCCTCGACGAAGCGATCGACTAGCTCTGCGGGGAATGCCGCCCGAGCGCCTCACCTTGTGGTTGGGCGGCTGCTCCTCCGGGCAGGGTGGCTCACTCCCGATGCGGTTGATCGCCCAAAGGCCGGCCGCGCCTTGGTTGGAAGCTCGATAGGGACGAAGAGGTCCGAGGGAAAGAGATAGTCTTCGCCCGACTCGTCCACCACCCTGAGGAGCGAGCGCGCCTCGGCAGTCGGGTCGTCAAGCACGCGATAGACCTTCCGTGGCTGGAGCGAGGCACGGTAGCTCCCGCTACGCACGCAGATGACGTAACGACCGCTTGACCGGGGCATTTCTACTCCAGAAACCGCTTCACCTTCATGTCTACTTGGCCGATTCCGTGAGCCTCGTACCAGTGGAGTTCCGCCTCAAGGACGCGGCCATCCGCTAACTCCACCAACCCCTGCCCCTTTACTTTGCGCCAACGCCCGGGGCCATACAACCGGCGGAGCACGCCGAGGAAGCGGATCCGCCGCCCGACAGCGATGACCTCGATGTTCGTGATCGAGCCGCGGAGCCTGAAACCGCTCACCGAGCGACGCTACTACCATGGGGTGCCGGCTCGTGTCCAAGGAACCGTTACTCCCGGTCCCATCTGAAAGCCCTTGACCCGTGCCGAACCGCCGTGGCATTCTTCGGGCGGCGGTGACCCATCGCCCAACCCTGCCGTGGCCGCCCCCCGCGTGGCCCTCGCCGGGGCAAAGGGGTTTCTGGCCTCGGGTCCTGTGCTTCGATCTTCGTCGCCGGTATTCCAGGCGGGGGCTGGGCCGTGCGACGGGAGACGATGCACATGACGAAGGCCAAGAAGCTCAAGAAACTCATTCGGGAACGTTCGGCAAAGACGGGCGAGCGCTATACGGCTGCCCGGCGGCAGGTTCTCCTCGCCCGCACCAAGAAGGCAACGCCTCCCTTGACCGCGGCAGCTCCGGCGCGCCGTTCCCCGCCGCGCGTCGGCATCAGCGACGCGGCCGCCGCGAAGAAGACCGGTCACGGTTTCGACCATTGGTTCGCCGTCCTCGACGCCTTCGACGTGGCCTCGAAGGGGCACACTGCGGCGGCCGACCATCTCCGCTCGACCCACGGCGTGCCGGGCTGGCATGCGCAGATGATCTCGGTAG
This sequence comes from Vicinamibacteria bacterium, assembly GCA_041493035.1. Taxonomy (GTDB): domain Bacteria; phylum Acidobacteriota; class Vicinamibacteria; order Fen-336; family Fen-336; genus JBGPYB01. The sequence continues at coordinate 7,470 of JBGPYB010000141.1, forward strand.
CCTACGAGCGGGCCCGCGGGCTTCGCGCGGTGAACCAGGCGTCCACCGGCGGCTTCCAGGTGTCGATCTCCAGGACGGTTCGTGCCTCCGTGGCCGAGGTAGCCGCAGCGATTGGCGACGCCCGGCGCAGGGAGCAATGGCTGAAAACGGCCGACCCGGAGCTCCGCCGCGCGTTGAACGCCGCGTTCAGCGCCGCAAAGCCGAAGCAGGTCGTCCTGAAGAATGCGAGCTCCGGGAGGCTGCGCTATTCCTGGGACGGCGCCGTCGAGATCCGCATCACCGGCAAACCCAAGGGAGGCGGTTGTAGCGTGGCCGCCGACAACATGGACTTGAGGGAGGCGGGGCAGGTGGAGCGTCGGCGCGTGGCTTGGCGCGCCGCACTGGATGCTCTGAAGGAACATCTCGGCCGCTGATTGCTTCGGTCGACACGCAATCTGCGACCTCACGGTTGTGGACTAACCGATATCCTGCCATAGTCCCACTGTGGGAGAGTGGGCCATGGGAGCTGCGGTCTCGTACTTGAGTGTGGATCAGAAGGGACGCGCCACATTGCCCGAGGAGGTGAGGACCTCGCTCGGGCTCAAGCCCGGCGATTTCGTTCTTCTCGAGAAAACGGAGCGAGGGACTTACGAGCTGGTGCCGGCGGCCCTCGTGCCACGGAACCAGCTCTGGTTTCATCATCCCGAGATGCAAGGCCGCATCCGCAAGGCGGAGGCCGACGTGGCCGCCGGTCGAACCAAGGTGACGCGAACTCTCGCCGAGGCACAGGCACTCCTCGACAGCGTCAAGGCCCGAAGGCGCCGGTCGCGCCGTTAGTTGCCGACGCGGCCCACCGTGCGTTCCGCCGTCTGGACGGAGCAATGGTGGCAAAGCTACATCCGGCTGGCCCCCGACCGTCAAGCCTCCTGTGATCGCGCCGCCATGGCGCTGATCAAGGGATCGGACACCCCCGGTCTCAATGTGAAGCCGATACTCCCCGACAAGCACTATCTCGAGGGCAGAATCAGCAGCGGCGATCGGATCGTGTTTCGGATCGAGGGAAGTGCTCTCTACTTCATAGACGTCGTCAAGCATGACGACATCGGGCGCTACGGGCGGAGGCCACGACAGGGCCGTTAGTCCCAGGTTCCCAGGTTCTCGCGGCCAGACTCTCATCGGCGAGCGCTTGCTGCCTCTACCACGGCCCTCGGCTCGGCTGAAGCGACGCGGAGGAGGGCGAGGGCCGGGCCATCGGGCGTACGGCGTGAGCCATGGCGGGCGAACGCGACGTTGCGGCTGCGTCGGGGAGGGGCATAGACTGGGCTCGTCCAGCACCAGCGGAGCGCCGAGGGTTGAAACGAGCGACGTACGAAGACGTTCTGAACGCACCTGAGCATCAGGTAGCGGAGATCCTGGACGGCGAGCTTTTCCTGAGCCCGCGGCCGGCGTCGCGACATACCGCTGCTTCCTCCCGTCTGGGCGCCGCGCTCGGTCCGTTCGATGACAGCCAAGAGGGTCCCGGAGGTTGGTGGATCCTCGACGAGCCCGAGCTTCATTTCGGCGAAGACGTGGTGGTGCCCGACCTGGGCGGTTGGCGACGCGAGCGCATGCCGGCGATTCCGGACGTGGCGTTCTTCTCCCTCGCTCCCGACTGGGTTTGCGAGGTTCTCTCTCCCTCTACCGAGCGAATCGACCGCGGCCGGAAGCTGCGGATCTACGCCGACGCCGGTGTCGCGCACGCATGGTTCGTGAACCCGGCGGAGCGCACGCTCGAGGTGTTGCGGCTGCGGGACGGCGCGTGGACGATCGTCGCGGTGTGCAGCGGCTCCGACACGGTCCGGATCGAGCCGTTCGACGCGATCGAGCTGGTCCTGGGCCGGCTCTGGGTCGAGCCGGCCTGAGCCTTGGGTCTTCCGCGTCGACGGCGGCCGAGCCCCCGGTGGCCCGCTGAGCGCCACGCTCGTGCCGCTCAGCGCGATCACGGTCAACTTGAGCCAAGGCCCGCCGTTTACCGGGACCTAAACGACGGCGCGGATCAAGGCCAAGGCGCGGCAGGTGACGTCCGAGCTCACTGGGGACTACACCCTCGACTTGTCGAAGCGCTGAGGGCTCGGGGTCTTGCGGGGGCGCCCGCGGGGGGAGTATCGTCGGTTACCGCGACGGCTTTTAGGATCACAGGAGGTCCCATGAAACAGACGGCTCCAGCGTCAGCAGTGCTGCTGGTCGTTGGGATTGCTTTTCTCGGGTGCTCGAGGCCGGAGCCGGCGCCACCCGCGGCCCATCCTGCGGCGTCTCCCGCCGCCCCGGGGACGCCGTCGCCCGGCAGCGCGACGATGTCTGCCGTCACGGCCGCGCCCGCCGCGGCGGGGGCCGCCGCCATTGCCACCGCCGACGCCGAGACTGCCGGCGTTCGCGCCGAGGTCACCGAGCTCAAGCGGACGAGCGGGGGTACGGTGAGCCTCAAGTTCGCGATCATCAACGACTCGGACAAGCCGGTCTCGTTCGGCTACACCTTCGTCGATCCTGCCCATGAGATCCCGGACTTCGGCGGCATCGGCGGCATCCACCTCATCGATCCGGTGGGGAAGAAGAAGTACTTCGTTGCCCGGGACAGCGAGAACAAGTGCGTCTGCAGCCAGAAGGTGGCGGACATCCCCAAAGGAGGCCGCGCCAACCTGTGGGCGAAATTCCCGGCGCCGCCCGAGGACGTGCAGCGGATCTCGATCGTCGTTCCTCATTTTTCGCCCATGGACGATGTGCCGCTGAGCCGTTGACCTCGGGGGTTCCATGGAACGGCCACTTTGCAGATCCGCGGCTCCGCTGTTGTTGCTGCTGGCTACGGGCGGCGCCAGCGCGCAGGAACAGGAGCTCCCGCCGGGCGCGACGTTCAAGGTCATCGACATCGTCTTCAAGGTCGAGAGCTTCGGCGGCCAGGTGGTCGATCTCCAGGTGAAGGAGACCGACACCGAGGTGCGCATCGAGCTCGCCGCCGACGTCCTGTTCGAGTTCGACAAGGCGACTCTGCTGCCGAAGGCCGAGGACACGCTGAAGAGGGCGGCGGAGTTCATCCGACAGAGGGCGGCCGGGGTCGTCCAGATCGAAGGACACACCGACGCGAAGGGCGACCACGCCTACAACCAGCGGCTGTCGGAGCGTCGCGCGGAGTCGGTCCGGCTATGGTTCGCCCGCCACGGCCTCGGCGACCTTCGCTTCTCGTCGAAGGGATTCGCAGAGACGCGGCCGGTTGCGCCGAACACGAAACCCGACGGCGCCGACGACCCCGAGGGACGCCAGAAGAACCGTCGCGTGGAGATCGTGATCGCCAAGAGCCCTTAGAGAAAGGCCACCGATCACTTCGGGGCCTTGCGGTCCCGGTTCACCGTGACCTTGCGGCCGCGGATCCGTGTTTTGCGCAGGGCGGCGATGATGTCATCGGCCCGATCCTTCGGGACCTCGACGATCGAGAAGCCGTCGGCGATCTCGATCGAGCCCAGGGTGTTCGACTTGATCCCGGCCTCGCCCGTGATGGCGCCCACCAGGTCCCCCGGACCGATGCCGGCTTGCCGGCCGGCGCTGACGAAGAGGCGCACCATCGGTCCCGAGGGCTTGCGCGCGGCGTAGGCGGCGCCGCCCTTCCCCGAGCGAGGCGCCTTGCGGTCGGACGGACGGCTCTCGACCACCGAGACCTGCGGGATCTCCTTCTCGTCGGTCGCGCTGCCGGCGGCTTCGAGAGCCATCTTGACCGCGGCCGACGCGATGCGCACGAGGTCGAACTCCCCCGCCAGGGATTCCACCACCACGCGCACGTCGTCGGCGTCGCCCGCGAGGAGGCGCTCGCGGAGGGAGGCCTGCATGACGTCCAGCCGGCGCGAGCGGAGATCGGCGACCGTGGGCACGGAGGCGATCTCGATCCGCTGCTTCGTGAAGGCCTCGATGTTGCGCAGGAACCGGTGCTCGCGCGGCTCGGCCAGGGTGATGGCGACGCCGGTGCGCCCGATGCGCCCGGTGCGCCCGATCCGGTGCACGTAGTCTTCCGGGGCCGAGGGGACGTCGTAGTTGACGACGTGGGACAGGTGCTCGATGTCGAGGCCGCGGGCGGCCACGTCGGTGGCCACGAGCAGGTCCACCTTCGACGCGCGGAAGAGGCCCATGACGCGATCGCGCTGCGGCTGGGCCATGCCCCCGTGGAGGGCCTCGGCCCGGTAGCCGTGGGCGCTCAGCGTCTCAACGAGCTGGTCCACCTCGAGGCGCGTGCGGCAGAACACGAGGGCCGATGTCGGGTTCTCCATGTCCAGAACGCGTCCGAGAGCGAGCGGCTTGTGGGCGCGAGGGACGATGAAGGCGACCTGTCGGACCTGCGGCAGCTTGCCCGCGGCCGGCTTCTCGCGGGCGATGGTGAGCCGGGCCGGGTTCCGCAGGTGCCGCTGCGCGATCGCGGCGATGCGCGGCGGTATCGTGGCCGAGAAGAGCACCGTCTGCCGCTCGCGCGGCGTCGCCACGAGGATCGCCTCGAGATCCTCGGCGAAACCCATGTCGAGCATCTCGTCGGCCTCGTCCAGCACGACGAC
>JBGPYB010000110.1:0-16073 GCA_041493035.1 Vicinamibacteria bacterium
GGCCTACCTCATCGCTCACGGCCTGAAGCGGAGCGAGCAGAGAGAGGTCATCCTCGACGCGTTCCTCCGGTCGGAACGCCATCTCTCGGTGGACGACGTCCTGGGTCTCGTGCAGACGCGACGCCCCGACAGCGGCCGGACGACCGTCTACCGTACGCTCAAGCTGCTGCTTTCGGCGGGGCTCGCGAGCGAGCTGGTCCTCCAGGGAGAGACCCGCTTCGAGCACGACTACAACCGGGCCCACCACGACCACTTCATCTGCAACTCGTGCGGCGAGATATTCGAGTTCGCGAACCCCGAGATCGAGCGGATCCAGGACGAGATCGCCGACGGCATCGGGTTCGTGATCGCGGGACACCGCCATCAGATCTACGGTCTCTGCCGCCGGTGCGCCTCGAAAGGGGCGACGGCGCGCGCCGAGCGCTAGCCTGACCGCTCTCGTTTCGCTGCTTCCCCTCTCGCTGCTCGCCTCCGGCGTCCCCGTGCGCGAAGTGCGACTCGTCATGGGAACGATGGCCGAGGTGCGAGCCACAGGCGTCGCCGACCCCGCTGCGACGCTGGAGGGCGCCTTCGCGGCCCTTGCCCGCGTGGACGACCAGATGTCCCTCTGGAAAGAGAGCGACCTCACTCGCCTCAACCGCGCCGGCGCCGGAACGGTACCCGCAGAACTCTTCGTCGTGATGCGCCACGCGCTCGACGTCGCCAGGGCCTCGAGGGGTGCTTTCGATCCGACGGTGGAGCCGCTGGTGCGCGCGACCGGCGGCGTGGGCGGGCCACATCGAGCCTTGGGCGACGATGAAAGGCGTGCGCTGCTGACGCGCGTCGGAGCCGGCAAGGTTCACCTCGACGAGACGACTCAGACCATTCGGCTAGAGGGCGGAGCCACCCTGGATCTGGGCGGCATCGCCAAGGGGTACGCGGCGGACCTCGCCATCGAAGCGCTGCGGGCATCGGGAGCGCGCGACGGTCTCGTGGACCTGGGCGGAAGCAGCATCGGCGTCTTCGGCGAACCGCTCACGGCCGACGTGCGCGACCCGGAGGCCACCGACGGAACGCCGTGGGCCTCGTTCGTCGTGAGCGACCAGTCTCTGTCCACCTCCGCCGAAGACCAGAAGCCGGGCCACATCCTGGACCCGCGCACGGGGCTCCCCGCGACCGGTGTGCTGGCGGCGACGGTGGTGGCGGCGACCGGCATCGAGGCCGACGCCTTGTCGACGGCCGTATTCGTCCTCGGACCGGGCGAGGGCTTGCCGCTCCTGATCCGGCGGGGGGCCGCCGGGTTCGTCCTCTTGCGGCGCGCCGGGCGCCGCGCCCTGCTGACGACGCCGGGCTTCGCCAAGCGATACCACCTCGTGGCCGCGGCCGACGTCGAGGTTGGCGAGTGAAGCTCGATCACGTCGCACTCCGCCACGTATCGCTGCCGCTCCTCCACCCCTTCGAGACCTCCTTCGGCTGCACGACGCGGAAGGAGTTCCTGCTGGTGTCGGTCACGGCCGATGGCGTCACGGGGCACGCCGAGTGCGTCGCCGACGCCGACCCCTTCTACCTTCCCGAGACGAACGCCACGGTGCTCCACATCCTCGAGGACTTCCTGGTGCCTCTGGCTTTCACCCTCGACATCGAGCACCCGCGCGCGCTGCTGCCGGCCCTCGGCCGCGTCCGCGGCCAAGAGATGGCGAAGGCGGTGCTCGAGATGGCCGTCTGGGAGCTGTGGGCGAGGCGGGAGGGCGCGCCCCTCTACCGCGTGCTCGGCGGCCGCGGCGGGACCATCGCCTCGGGCGTGTCCGTGGGCTTGCAGCCGAGCATCCAGGCGCTGGTCGACAAGGTGGCGGAAGAAGTGGCCGCCGGGTATCGGCGCATCAAGATCAAGATCAAGCCCGGGAAGGACCGCGACCTCGTGGCCGCTATCCGCGACCGCTTCCCCACCGTCCCGCTGATGGTCGACGCCAACAGCGCCTACACCCTGGGCGACGTGGCGCTCTTCCAGGGCTTGGACGCCTTCGGGTTGATGATGGTGGAGCAGCCCCTCGCCTGGGACGACATCGTGGACCACGCGGCGTTGCAGCGGGCCATCGCAACGCCTGTGTGCCTCGACGAATCCATCCACTCGGCCGACGACGCACGCCACGCTCTCGAGCTGGGGGCGTGCCGCATCGTGAACATCAAGGCGGGGCGCGTGGGGGGCTTTGCCGGCAGCATCGCGGTCCACGACGTGTGCCGTGCCCGGGGCGCAGCCGTCTGGTGCGGCGGGATGCTCGAATCGGGAATCGGCCGCCTGGCCAACGTGCACTTGCAGACGTTGCCCGGATTCACGCTGCCGGGAGACACGTCGGCCAGCGCCCGTTACTTTGCCGAGGACCTCGTCGACCCGCCCGTGGTCGTTTCGAGCGACGGAACGATCGCCGTCCCCGAAGGACCGGGGATCGGCCACGAGATCGTCTGGCCTCGTGTCGATCGCGCCACGACGTGGCGGCGGCAGTGGCGACCAGAGTAAACCACGGCGGTAAGGAGGGAACGGGCGAACCTCGGTTCTTCGAACCCGAGCTGGGCGGCGTGCCCGCGGCGTTTGGTCTGACGGTGGCGCTCGCCCTGATCTCCTATCAGTGGCTGGAACGTCCCTTCCTCAAGCTCAAGGATCGCTTCGCGGCCGTGCCGTCGGGCCGGGCTCCCTAAAGTTAGGATCCGCTTCGGCCCTCGGCAAGGGTTTGGGCCTCATACGTCCTGTAGGCGAGGTAGAAACGCTAGAATATGGAGGGCGAGCAAGATTCATGGCAACGGCGCGCGTCATTTCCGACGAGGAGCTCCTTCGGCTTCCGAAGGACGGCAACAAGTACGAGGTCGTCGACGGCGAGCTGCGCGTGAGCCCGGCTGGATGGGCTCACGAGCGCGTGGTCGCCAACCTCACGGCCCAGATTTCCGCTCACGCCAAAGCCCACCGCCTGGGCGACGTCCTGGGCTCCAACGCGCTCTACGTTCTGCCCAACGGCAACAAGCGCGCACCAGACGTCAGCTTCGTGGCCAGCGGTCGACTGGAGAGCGCTGCGGGAACAGCTTGGCTTGCGCTCGGTCCTGACCTGGCGGTCGAAGTCCGCTCCCCGAATGACTCAGCGCGACAGCTTCTGGACACGGTGGGCGAGTACCTCGCGGCCGGGGTGCGGCTGGTCTGGGTGATCGACCCCGAGCGCCGAAGCGCAGCCGCGTACCGCTCCCCGACCGACGTGCGCGAGATCGGCCCAAGCGGCTCTCTCGAGGGCGATGACGTTCTCGCCGGTTTCTTCTGCCCACTTTCCGACATTCTCTGAGGCGCCAGGATCGATCACGGCCAAATGCTTTAGGCCGAAGGCTCTCCGCATGAACCTGGACTATTGAGCGATCGCTGCTCAATAGTCCAGGTGCCATTTCTGGGCATCCCTCTCGGTCGTTCAGCGGAAACGGTTCAGGTTTGTCGGCATGTGTGAGCTCCCACTCCGTTTTCTACACAACCCTCAGGCCAGGAGCGCTTCCTCCGCGGCCTGAAGCAGGAACTCGCAGCCGATGGCGAGCGCGCCCTCGTCGAAGTCGAAGCGCGGGCTGTGGTGGGGTTGGTCCAGGCCGAGCGCCGGGTTGGCGGATCCGATGAAGACGAAGCACCCGGGCACGCGCTCGAAGTAGATGGCCATGTCCTCGCCACCCATGGTCGGCTCGGGGACGACGACGTCCTGTTCCCCCACGACGCGGGCGGCGGCGCGACGCGCGAGGGCGGCCACCGCCGCGTCGTTGACCACGGCGGGGTTCCCGGTCTTGACCTCGACCTCGGCGCGGCACTGGAGGCCAGAGGCGATCCCCGACGCGAGGCGTGTGATGCGCTCGGGCATCGAGCGGCGCAATTCCGGGTCGAAGGTACGGATCGTTCCCGTGAGGGTGACCTCTTCGGGGATGACGTTGAAGGCCTGGCCGCCGTGGATGGCGCCGATGGTGACTACCGCGGGCTGCACGGGAGACACCTCGCGCGAGACGACGCTCTGGAGCGCCGTGACGACGTGGGCGGCCGCGACCACCGGGTCGGCCGAACGGTGTGGCTTGGCGCCGTGACCGCCGCGGCCGTGGACGACGATGCGGAGGCGATCGACGGCCGCCATCAACGGACCGGCCTTGACGCCGATGGTCCCGACCGGCATCTCGTTCCAGAGGTGGATGCCGAGGGCCACGTCGACACCGTCCAGGACGCCGTCGGCCACCATCCCCTGGGCGCCGCCTTCTCCCTCCTCGGCGGGCTGAAAGATCATGCGGACACGGCCCGGGAGCCGGCGGCGGGCGAGGATCCGCGCTGCCGTGGCGCCCATGGCGGTATGGCCGTCGTGACCGCAGGCGTGCATCACGCCGGGAACGCGCGACGCATAGGGAACGTCGCTCTGCTCCTGGATCGGCAGCCCGTCCATGTCCACGCGCAGCAAGACGGTGCGCCCGTCTCCCGCGGTGTCGGCCACGATGCCCTGTCCCCCAACCCCCCTCCGAACGCCGAGCGCGCTCCCGCCCAGGAAGGCGAGCACGCGTTCCGCCGTCCGCGTCTCGCGGTGCGACAGCTCGGGGTTTTGATGGAGATCACGGCGGAGAGCCACGAGATCGGGCAACAAGCCTTGCACGTCGGGAGACAGGGTGGGCATCCCCCTATTCTGCGCCAGAAGGCGTCATAGAATGGGACGCCATGACCGAGACCGTTCCCCGCCCTCGGAGCTTCGCCAAGCCTCTCGTCGGGGCCGCCGTGGCCCTCGCCGTGATATTCGGCTTCTGGTACTACCGGTCCCCCGAGTCGACGAAGATCAAGGTCGGCATGATGGCGCCCGATCTCGACCTCCCCACGCGCTCCAGCGCAGGGAAGTCCAAGCTGTCCTTGTTTCGAGGGCGGCCGATCCTTCTCGTGATGTTCATGTCCAATTGCCGCATCTGCGCCGCCGAGATCCCGCAGCTCGAACGCCTGCACCGCGAGTTCCGCGATGGCGGCCTCCTGGTGATGGGAGTCGACCTGGATGCGGAGTACGCGCCCCGCGAGAAGTTCCTGAACGACGCCGGTGTCTCCTTCGGCGTTTTCGTGGATCCGAACGGCGTCGCGGTGCGCGAGGCCTACGGCTCCTGGAAGATGCCCGAGGCCTATCTGATCGACGCCACGGGACGGGTCGACGCCGTCTATCTGGGCTCGGTCAACTGGCGCGCTCCCGAGGTGCGAGAGCGGATTCAGAAGCTCCTCGACCGGGCGGCGAAACCCGCGACGCGCCTCTCATCCTGACGGAGTCCGGCCCAGGGCCTTCATGACCTCGCCGACGAGGTAGAGGCTCCCCGCGACCACCACAGGGCGGCGCCCCGCCAGGCGCTTCGCGAGAGCGAGAGCGCGCCGCGGGTCGCCCTCGAGTCGAGCGCGATTCGCCAGTGGACCGGCTCGGCGCGCGATCTCGGCCGGGGTGGCGGCCCGCGAAACGGGCGGGCGCGTGAGCACGACCGCGGACGCCAGAGGGAAGAGGGCCGCCGCGATCTCCTCCACGGCCTTGTCGGCCATGGCACCGAAGAGCAGGACAAAGGGGCCGAGAGTCCGAAGGTGGTCGGCGAGGGCTCGAGCGCCAGCGGGGTTGTGAGCGCCATCGAGGAGCAGCGGCGGCCGGCCCGGGATGCGTTCGAGCCGGCCCGGCCAGCGAGCCGCGGAGATACCACGGGAGACGGCCGCCAGGTCGACGTCCACCCCAGCCGACTTCGCCTCTTCGAGGAGCCGGATCGCCACGAGCAGGTTGTCGCGCTGGTGGCGCCCCGGAAAGCCGTGAACGGCGCGGTAGAGATGCTGGCGCGTGCGCACGTCCATGGCTCCGCGCACGTCGCGGACGCTGACCCTCCGCGGGGCGTCGACGATTCGCGCGCCTTTCAAACGGGCGCGTGCCACGACCGCCGACCGCGCCTCCTGGCAGAGAGGGCCGAGCACCGTGGCGCGCCCCCTCCGAAGGACGCCGGCCTTCTCGCGGGCGATCGACGCGAGTGTCGTCCCGAGGTACGTTTCGTGGTCGCGGTCGATGCTGACGATGGCCGACACGAGAGGACGCGCGACGTTGGTGGCATCGAGTCGACCGCCCATGCCGACCTCGAGAACAGCCACCTCCACCTCCGCGGTTCGAAAGTGGTCGAAGGCGGCGGCGGTCAGGACCTCGAAGTACGTGGGGTCCGCGAGGATGTCGCCGGCGCGGACAAGGGTGGCGGCGGCCTCACGGACACGGTTCACGGCGCGATCCAGGTCTTTCCACGAGATCGGCGTGCCGCCTACGGCGATGCGCTCCCTCACGCTGACGAGGTGCGGCGACGTGTAGCGGCCGACGCGGAGCCCCGAGGCGGAGAGGGCGGCGGCGGCGTAGGCCACAACCGAGCCTTTGCCGTTGGTCCCGGCGACCAGAAGCGTGGGGTACGCGCGTTCCGGGTGCCCGAGGACCCGGACCAGGGCGCGGATGGTGCCCAAACCAAACTTGACGCCGAAGCGTACCCGCGATGCCAGGTACTCGGCCGCCGAGGAGGACCGCGGAGGGGGTCGGCGCGCCATTCGCACGAGTCTACAATGGCGCAGACGCAGCCCCTTCAGACGCGCCGTCGAACACCTGCGTCTGGTCTGGTTGAGCTCAACTGCGAACCAGCCCGCCAGGGATGGTCGCCGCCGGGCCCACGCCGCTACTTGAACTCGTTTGCGGAGGAGTTGGGCGATGTGAGCGCCGTTTTCCCGCCCTCCGTGTCTCCGTGTCTCCGTGGTTTCTTTCTGCGTGGTGCCGCCTCGAGGCAGGTGTGGAAAAGTGGAAGAAAGTGTGGAATACTTCTAGCTCGCTGTGTTCAAAGGGACTTATCGCTACAAGATCGACCCGAAGGGGCGCCTGCCGGTGCCGGCGCCCTTCCGAAAGGCCCTGCTCCAAGGGGGCGCGACGACGCTCGTCGTGACGCTCCTGGACCAGTGCCTGGCCGCTTATCCCCCGGTGGAATGGGAGCGGCTCGAGACTCAACTGGCCTCACTCCCCGCTTTCAGCAAGCCCGTGAAGGCCCTGTCGCGACTGCTTGCCAGCCGCGCCAGTGACTGCGAAATGGACGTCCAGGGCCGCATCCTCCTCCCCGCGACCCTACGGACCGCCGCTGGCCTCGGCCGGGAGGCGGTGGTCCTCGGAGTGCTGAATCGGATCGAGGTCTGGGCTCCGGACCTGTGGGAGAGTTTCCTCCGGGATTCGGAGCGGATCCTCGACGACGTCAGCCTCGACGTCGAGTGGCCCGTTCCACCCCCGCGTCCACAGGCGAAACCCAACCGCTAGTTCATTTTCGCCTTGACACACTTCTACCAGGAGCCTAGACTTCGGGTGGAATTTTGTGGACAAAAGTGGGCCTATAAGGACCCCGAGTCATGCTTCGCGGTAATCATCCGGCGCGCATTGACGACAAGGGTCGAATCAAGATCCCGAACGGCTTTCGCTCGTTCGTGGAGTCGCAGTACGGCCTCGAGCTGTTCGTCACGAGCGTGACGGGGGAGTACGTGCGTCTCTACCCGATGGCGGTCTGGCTCGAGATCGAGCGAAAGCTCGCTTCCGTTCCGTCGACGAACCCGTCGAAGCTGCGCTTCCTCGACCGCGTGAATTTCTTCGGTCAGGCCGTGGCGATGGACCGACAGGGGCGCGTCGTCCTTCCCCAGATCCTCAGGGAGACCGCGGCCATGTTGGGCGAAGTCAGCGTTCTCGGCCTACAGAACCACCTCGCCGTCTGGAACCAGAAGCGTCTCCAGGAGCGCTTGTTCAAGAAGGAGCCCTTCACCGACGAGGACGGTCGCGTCCTTTCGGAGTTCGGGATCTGATGTGGCCACCCTCCACGAGCCCGTTCTCCGAGCCGAAACGATGGAGCTTCTCGCGGTGAGGCCCGGAGGGCTCTGGGTCGACGGGACCGTGGGCCTCGGGGGGCATGCGGAGGCGATCCTCGAGCGGAGCGCTCCGAGCGGCCGGCTCATCGGCCTCGATCGCGACGCCGAAACCCTCGCCGAGGCCGCCCGCCGACTGGAGCGCTTCGGCGCGCGTGTGCGCCTTCTCCACGCCGATCATCGCGAGATCCCCGCGCTGCTGGGGATGGAGGCTCCGGACGGGATCCTGCTCGACCTGGGCGTCAGCTCGGTGCAGCTCGACACCGCGGAGCGAGGATTCAGCTTCCAAGCCGATGGCCCCCTCGACATGCGGATGGATCGCAGCCAGGGCGAGACGGCGGCGGATGTCGTGAACGCGCTACGCGAGGACGACCTCGCGAGCGTGATCTACCGCTTCGGCGAGGAGCCCAGCTCGCGCCGCATCGCGCGGACGATCGTGGACGCGCGGCAGAGGTCGCCCATCGCGACCACGGGAGAGCTGGCGAGCCTCGTGCGTCGCTCGGCGCGCCGAAGCCGGCGCCCGAGCCTGGATCCGGCGACCCGCACCTTCCAGGCCCTGCGCATCTACGTGAACCGCGAGATCGAAGGCCTCGGGCTCGCCCTCGGCGAGATCGCGCGACGACTGGCCCCCGGCGGCCGTTTCGCCGTGATCGCCTTCCACAGCCTCGAGGACCGCGAGGTCAAGCAGACCTTCCGGGGCCTCGCGAACGAAGGGTTCCGGCTCCTGACGAAGAAGCCGGTGCGCCCGGGAGACGACGAGGTCCGGCGGAATCCACGCGCGAGGAGCGCGCGCCTCCGCGGGATCGAACGCACCCCGGCCCTGGAGGCCGCCGCATGAAGGAGACGAGCGTCGAATCGGTCCTCTCCAAGAGCATCGACAACTCGGGCGTCGTTCGCGAGGTGGACCCCCGCACGAGCCGCGACCTCGTGGCTCTCCTGCTTCTCGTGGGGATCCTGGTCGGCGGGCTCGTGCTCTACGCGTGGCCCCATTTCCAGATGCGCCAGACGGCCATCGCAACCGAGCAGATGCAGCGGGAGCGCGAGCGCCTCGTGGAGGAGAACCGGAAACTGCGCCTCGAGAAGGCGAGCCTCGAGAACCTGGCGCGGGTCCAGGTCATCGCCGAGCGGAACCTCGGCCTGACGACCCCCGCCGCCGACCACCTGATCGTGGTGGAAGCCCCACAGGCGCCGGCGGGTGAGCGGGCCGATCTCGCGAGCAACAAGTCCGTCACAGGCGACGCGAGGAACTAGGGACCAGGATGGAACGACCACCCGCGGCGCCTTCGGCGATGGACCCCGGGCCGAGCGCCCCGGAGCGCGTGACCCGCCTCCGGCTGATGCTCGTGGCGCTGTCTGTCTCGATGTGGGCCGTGGCGATCGGCGTTCGCCTCTTCCAGCTCCAGGTACTGGATCGCCCGTCTTTCGAACGCCAGGCCGCGCGACAGAGCGAGCGCACGATCAACCTCGACCCGCGGCGCGGACCCATCCTGGACCGAAACGGCCGGCCCTTGGCGGTGTCGGTGGACGCCGAGAGCCTGTACGCGGTGCCCCAGGACGTCGACAATCCCGTACGGACGGCGGCGGCCGTGACCCGCGCCCTGGGCCTCGACGCCGCGGGACACAAGGAGCTGCTCGCGAGCCTCCAGAAGAGCCGGGCCTTCGTCTGGGTGAAGCGGAAGCTCGATCCCGTGACGGCCCGAGCGGTGCGGGATCTCCAGCTCGACGGCGTCGGCTTCCTGACCGAGAACCGCCGCTACTACCCGAACCGGGAGCTGGCCTCGCAGGTTCTCGGTTACGTCGGAGTCGACAACACGGGGATGAGCGGCGTCGAGTACGCCTTCGAGGACCAGATCAAGGGGAAGGCCGCGAAGGTCTTCGTTCAGACCGACGCGCGGCGACGCCCCGTGGGGCACACCGAGCGACCCTCCACCGACGGCACGACCGTCGTCTTGACCCTCGACGAGTCGATCCAGTACGCGGCCGAGAGCGAGCTGGACCGGGCGATGAACGAAACGCAGTCGATCGCGGGCGTCGTGGTGGTCCTCGACCCGCGCACCGGCGAGGTGCTGGCCATCGCCAACCGGCCCACCTTCAACCCAAATCGCTTCGGTGCCTTTGGAAGCGCACGGTGGAAGAACCGAGCGGTGGTGGACGCCTACGAGCCCGGCAGCATGTTCAAGGTGATCACGGCCGCGGCAGCTCTCCAGGAAAAGGTGGTCGAGCCGGAAGAGGTCATCGACTGCGGCGGGGGCGGGATCGACATCGCCGGCGTGCATATCAACGACCACGCCGTCTTCCACGACCTCAAGTTTCGCGACGTCATCGCGCACTCGAGCGACATCGGCGTCGTCCGCGTGGCCCAGCGCCTCGGCCGGGAGAACTTCAACCGTTACATGCGGGCCTTCGGCTTCGGCGTCGCCACGGGAATCGAGCTTCCCGGCGAGTCGAGCGGCCTGCTGCGCCCGCCGGCCAAGTGGAGCGCCCTGTCCCTCGCCTCTCTCTCCTTCGGCCAGGAGGTCGGCGTCACGGCCCTCCAGATGGCCACAGCCGTCGGCGCCGTGGCCAACGGCGGCTATCTCATGAAGCCCATGATCGTGAAGCAGATCGAGGACGGCGCCGGGCACGTACTGAAGACCGTGAAGCCCGTGGCGGTACGGCGCGTCATCGATCCGGAGACCGTCGACACGCTGACCAACATCCTGAAGACCGTCGTCACCGACGGGACCGGACGCCACGCCGCGATCCCGGGATACGTGGTGGCCGGGAAGACTGGGACGGCGCAGAAGGTCGACGCGCAAGGACGCTATTCGATGGTAGACCACGTCGCGTCCTTCGTCGGCTACGTCCCCGCCTCGCGCCCCGCGCTGCTCGTCCTCGTCTCCCTCGATACGCCGAAGGGACCGCGGAACGAGGGAGGCGACGTGGCGGCTCCGGTCTTCGCCCGCGTGGCCGAGCACGCGCTCCGCCATCTCGCGATCCCGCCCGACGATCCGGATCGGGTTCTGCGCATGACCCCGTACGATCCCGCCCACCTGACCCCGGCCTCGTACACGGCGAGCCCCCTCTCCCCCCGGGAGAGGGGGATGGGGGTGAGGGCTGCGGGGGCGGTCGAGGCCGTTGCGCTCGATCCGGGAGATCCACAGCTCATGCCCGACCTCCGCGGCCAGTCGGCCCGCGAGGCCGCGCTCGGGGCGGCGCGCCGCGGCCTTCTCGTCGAGCTCAAGGGCTCGGGGCGCGTCGTTTCCCAGACGCCGGACCCGGGGACCGAGATCGACAGCGGTGCGCGCTGCGTCCTGACACTGGACCGTCCCTCATGACACTCGGGGATCTGGTCGCGCGGGTCCCCGGGGCCGTCCTCCACGCCGACCCTGACCTCGTCGTCACCGACGTGACCCACGACTCGCGCAAAGCGAGCGCGGGCACTCTGTTCGTGGCGATCCGTGGCCTTGCCGTCGACGGCAACGCCTTCACCGACGCCGCGCGAAAGAAGGGGGCCGCTGCGGTGGCGTCGGAAGAGCCACCTCGGGCGGGCCTTCCCTGGGTGCGCGTCCGCGATGCGCGCGAGGCCTTGGCCCTGCTGTCCGCGGCGCTCCTGGGCGATCCCGCCGCCCATCTCGAGCTGGTAGGCGTGACGGGCACCAACGGGAAGACGACGACGACCCACTTGATCGACGCCGTTCTCCGGGCGGCGGGGAAACGTGTGGGGCTTCTCGGCACGATCCAGTACCGCATCGCCGACCGTCAGGCTGAAGCGGTGCGCACCACGCCCGAAGCGTCGGACCTTCAGAAGCTCTTCCGGGAGATGGTGGACGCCTCGTGCAGCCACGCTGTGCTCGAGGTCTCGTCCCATGCCCTGGCTCTGAAGCGTGTCCATGGCTGCGCCTTCAAGGTGGCGGTCTTCACCAACCTGACACGCGACCACCTCGACTTCCACGGCGACATGGAGAACTACTTCGAGGCGAAGCGACTGCTCTTCGCCAGTCTTCTCCGCCCCGAGGGTTGGGCGATCGTCAACGTCGACGACGACCATGGCGAGACCCTGGCTGCCACCTCGCGCGGTCGGGTCATGACCTACGCCATCGAGCGCCCCGCGGATATCCGAGCGGAAGGGATCTCTGTCTCGCTCGCGGGAACGTCGTTCGTCGCCCGCACTTCAGCCGGTGACTTCGAGGTGCGGACGTCGCTCCTGGGGCGCTTCAACGTCCAGAACATGCTTGGGGCGCTCGGAGCGTGCCTGGCTCTTCGCCTTCCGAGGGAGGCCATCCTGGCCGGGCTTGCCTCGCTCTCGGGCGTCGCGGGGCGGCTGGAGCGAGTCGAGGCGGGCCAGGACTTCGCCGTCATCGTGGACTACGCCCACACCGACGATGCCCTCAAGAACCTCCTCGAGACCATGCGTGAGCTGGCCCCGAGGCGCGTGATCACCGTTTTCGGCTGCGGTGGGGATCGCGACTCTACGAAGCGACCGCTCATGGGAGCCGTGGCCTCACGTCTCTCCGACGTGGTGATCGTGACCTCGGACAACCCGCGGAGCGAGCCCCCGGAGGCGATCCTGGACGAGATCCAGTCGGGGATGAACGGCCGCAAGGTCGAGCGCCACGTGATCGTGGACCGGCGCGAGGCTATCGCCAAGGCGTTCGAGTTGGCCGGCCCTGGCGACGCCGTCGTGATCGCCGGCAAGGGACACGAGACGACGCAGGTCCTGAGGGACCGCACGGTCCCCTTCGATGACCGCAAGGTGGCTCGCGATCTGCTGTCCCGCCTCCCGGTGCGCGGAAGGGCATGACGGAGGCGGCCCTGGTCACTCTCGGCACGACGCTTCGGCTCGACGACGTGCGGCATGTCACGACAGGCCGTCTCGTCGCGGGGAGCCTCGAGAGCACCCTCGCCGGGGTGTCCATCGACTCGCGGACCGTGGCACCCGGGGAACTGTTCGTGGCGATCGCGGGCCCTCGCTTCGACGGCCACGACTTCGTCGCCGCCGCAGCGGCGGCAGGAGCGTCGGCCGCTCTCGTGCATCGCGACGTCGCGGTCCCCGAGGGCGTGACGATCCTCCGGGTCGCCGACACGACCGCGGCCCTCGCTGATCTCGCGCGCCACGTGCGTCTCGCCGCGGACATCCCCGTGGTCGGCATCACGGGATCCGCGGGAAAGACCACGACGAAGGACATGACCGCCGCACTCTTGGCGGGACGCGGCGCGGTGCTGAAAACCGAGGGGAACCTCAACAACCAATACGGCCTCCCCCTGACGCTGCTCCAGCTCCGCCCCGATCATTGGGCCGCGGTTCTGGAGCTCGGCATGTCCGCGGCCGGCGAGATGCGGGGCCTTTCGGACATCGCCCGGCCCGACATCGCCGTGATGACGAACGTGGGGTCCGCGCACCTCGAGTTCTTCGAGTCGAAGGACGCCATCGCCCGGGCGAAGGCCGAGCTTTTCGAGGGCCTGCGCCCCGGGGGCGTGGCTGTGCTGAACGGCGACGATCCCCGCGTGAGGCGAGCCGGCGAGGAATGGGGCGGGACCGTGATCTGGTTCGGTCGCGATCGGCGCCATGACGTGTCGGCCGAGAACTGGCGCGGCACGGCTCTCGGGATGCGCTTCGACATGCGCGTCGCGGGAGACGTCGTCGACGTGGCCCTTCCCCTGGCGGGACCGCATCACGTCATGAACTTCCTGGCGGCCGCGGCTGTCGCCCATCGGCTGGGCTTGTCGGCCGAGGCGATCGCCCTGAACGCCGCCTCGATGAAGGCCGCGTCCCATCGCGGTGAGGTCCGCCGTCTGCGCGAGGGCGTCACGGTCCTCGACGATTGCTACAACGCGAGCCCCGAAGCCGTGGAAGCCTCCATCGTGGCTTTGAGCCTCGCCGGAGGGCGTCGGCGCGTGGCGTTCCTGGGCAACATGCTGGAGCTTGGGCATGAAGGTCCCGCCCTCCACCGCGAGCTGGGCGGCCGTCTGTCGACCCGGGTCGACGTGCTGATCGGCGTCGGTGCGCTGGGCGAAGAATTTCTCGCCGGGGCTCGCGATCACGGTTTCTCCGCGGAGGCGCTTCACCACTTCGGCGATGCGACGGCGGCGGCGGGCGCTGCCGCCGGTCTTGTGCGGGCGGGAGATGCCGTGCTGGTGAAGGGTTCCCGCGGGATGCGGATGGAGCGCGTCGTGGATGCGCTGCTGGCACGTTTCGGCGAGGCCGATGACTGAGGCTGATGCTCTACCACCTGCTCTACCACTTCCACCACGAGATCTCCCCGCTCAACGTGGTGCGCTACATCACCTTCCGAACGGCGGTGGCGAGCCTGACGGCGCTCTTCCTCGTCCTGGCGCTTGGGCCCTGGACCATCGAACGGCTCCGGGCCTTGCAGATCGGCCAGTACATCCGCGAGGAAGGGCCGCAGGGACACAAGGCGAAAGCCGGAACCCCGACCATGGGCGGCGTGCTGATCCTGGCCGGGATCCTCATCCCCACGCTTCTCTGGGGGGACCTGGCGAACCGCAACGTCTGGATCCTCATGCTCTCGACGCTGGCCTTCGGCGTGATCGGCTTCGCCGACGACTACATGAAGGTGGTGAAGAAGAGGAGCCTCGGGCTCTCGGCGCGGCGGAAGCTGTGGGGGCAGATCCTCGTGGGCCTCGTGCTTGGAAGCGCCCTCTACGTGCTTTCGCTGACGGAGCCGACACTCTACTCCACGCGTGTGCTCTTCCCGTTCTTCAAGAACGTCATGCCGGACTTCTCGGCCTTCTACATCCTCTTCGCCGTTCTTGTGGTGGTCGCGTCGAGCAACTGCGTGAACCTGACCGACGGCCTCGACGGCCTGGCCATCGGTTCGACGCTGATCGCGGCGGCCGCCTTCACCGTCCTCGCCTACGTCACCGGTCATCGCGTCTTCTCGGAATACCTGGACGTCCTCTACCTGCCGGGCGCTGGGGAAGCCACGGTCTTCTGCGGGGCGATGGTCGGGGCGTCGATGGGCTTCCTCTGGTGGAACTGCTACCCGGCCCAGGTCTTCATGGGCGACGTGGGGAGCCTCTCTCTGGGCGGAGCATTGGGGACGGTCGCCATCCTCATCAAGCAGGAGCTGCTGCTCTTTTCGGTGGGGGGGCTCTTCGTCGTCGAGGGGCTCTCGGTGATCCTACAGGTCGCGTCGTTCAAGCTCCGCGGCAAGCGGATCTTCCGCATGTCCCCCCTCCATCACCACTTCGAGCTGGTGGGATGGAAGGAGCCGCAGATCATCATCCGCTTCTGGATCGTCGCGTTCATGTTCGCGCTGTTCAGCCTTACCACCCTCAAGCTGAGGTAGCGAATGGACACTGCCAGGGAGACGCGGAGCCACGGAGAGGAATGAAGACCCCATGGAGCTGGAGGGGAAATCCGCCGTGGTCGTCGGGCTCGCGCGGTCGGGGATCGCGGCGGCGCGCTTCCTCGCGGGGCGCGGGGCGCGGGTCGTGGCCACCGATCGGAAGCCGGCGGACGGGCTCCCGGAGGAAGCCTTGAGCCTGGCCCGCCAGGGTGTGGTCATCGAGGTCGGCGGCCACACCGCGGCAGCCTTTGCGGGAGCCTCCATGGTCGTGGTGTCCCCCGGGGTTCCCTGGGACATGCCGGAGCTGGCGGCGGCCCGCCTCGCCGGCGTCCCTGTGATGGCCGAGTTGGAGCTGGCCTACCGGAACCTCGTCGGCTCGGTGGCGGCGGTGACTGGGACCAAGGGGAAGTCCACGACCACGGCCGCCCTCGGCGCGATGCTGCGGGCGGCCGGGCTCGACGTGCGCGTGGGTGGGAACATCGGCGAGCCCCTCATAGGCCAGGTGGAGGGAGCGAAGGCCGACACGATCTTCGCGGTCGAGGCGTCGAGCTTCCAACTCGAGGGGATCGATACCTTCCGGCCGAAGGTCGCCGTCTTCCTGAACCTGTCGGCGGACCATCTCGACCGTCACGCCAGCTTCGAGGACTACGCCCGCGCCAAGGGCCGGATCTTTCGCAATCAGACGAGTGACGACTGGGCCGTCGTCAACGCGGACGACGAGGGTGTGCTGAGCCTCGCGCGGGGTTCGCGGGCGCGGCAGGTCTTGTTCAGCCCGGGAGACTCTGCCGCCCCTCTCCCTGTCGGCGACCGCAGCCCCCACCCCCCCCCCCACGCCCCCCGGGGGAGGGGGGCCGGTTGTGACCACGACAACCCCCGCGCCGGGCTCCCCC
>JBGPYB010000164.1:0-10271 GCA_041493035.1 Vicinamibacteria bacterium
ACCTGGACCGAAAGGTCGCCGGCCGCCACGCCCCGCGCCGCGTGGGTCAGATCCTGGAGGGGTCGGCTGAAGGACGACGAGAGAAAGAGAGAGACCAGGATGCCGAAGGCAAAAACGGCGAGGGTGGCGATGAGGCGGTTCACCAGGGCGGCGTTGGACAGGTTGGAGAAGTCGTCGAGGATGCGAGTAATGAGAACATACCCGACGCGCCGGTCCCCCACGACGATGGGGATCGTCAGGGTCGATGTGCGCTGGCTCCCCGGCGGCCCCGATTCCTCCCCGAGGACTCCGCGGATCACGTACTCCTTCGGCCCCTTTTTCTTGGCCCGGATCAGGCGCTTGCCGACGTTCTCGGGGTTGGTCGAGGCCTGGACCTCGTCGGCCGCGTCGGCGATCGAAACGTCCTTGACGCCGAGCTGCGTGAGCTTCTCGGCGTAGGCCTTCAGCACCACCTGGGGGTCCCCTTCCGCCGTCGGCTGCTCCTGCGCGATCTGAATGGTTGTGGAGAGATCCTCGGTATAGGCCCGGACCTGAGACAGGAGCTGCCGCTCGCTGTACAGGTGGAGGAAGAACAGGCTCGAGACCGAGAGAAGGAGCAGCGACAGCATCATGAGGAGAAGCTTGGTCTTGATGCCGAGGTCTCGAAGCCGATGGGCGGCCGCCGCGAGCGAGGCCATGGTATCAGTCTAGTGCCGCGCCGGCCGGCCCCGCAACGCTCCCTAAACGCGGGAAGCGCGGGTGCTATACTTCCGAGCCGGCCGACGTTCCGGGGGGCCGCTCCCGGTCCCCCTCCTGGAGGAGGTAAGGGCGAGAGTTATGGCCACCACCGAGGCACTTCACAAGAAGCGCGAGGTCATCGAAAAGGCAGTCATCCGGTTCTGCGGCGACTCCGGTGACGGCATGCAGATCACCGGCAGCCAGTTCACGAACACCGTTGCCTTGTACGGCAACGATCTGTCGACCTTCCCCGACTATCCCGCCGAGATCCGCGCTCCCGCCGGCACGCTCCCTGGTGTCAGCGGCTTCCAGTTGCACTTCTCCTCCAGCGACATCTATACCCCCGGCGATTCGGTGGACGCTCTCATTGCCATGAACCCTGCCGCGCTGCGGATGAACGTGGCGGACCTCCGGACCAACGGGATCCTGATCCTCAATACCGACAACTTTCGCGAGCAGGATCTGAAGAAGGCCCAGATGGCCTCGAACCCTCTCGAGGACCATTCCCTGGACGCGTACCGTCTCTTCCCGGTGGAGTTGGCGAACCTCACACGCCTGGCCCTCAAGGACCTGGGGCTTGACGCGAAGAGCATGGACCGCTGCAAGAACTTCTTCGCCCTCGGGATGTGCTACTGGCTCTACAACCGGACGATGGCCGCCACCTATAAATGGCTGGACGACAAGTTTCGGAAGAAGCCGCTTCTGGCCGAGGCCAACAAGCGCGCGATGAAGGCCGGGTACTCGTACTGCGAGGCCACCGAGGCCTTCCAGACGAGCTACGAAATCCCACCGGCGCGCCTCTCCCCGGGGACCTATCGGAACATCAGCGGCAACGCAGCCCTGGCCCTTGGCTTCGTGGCGGCCTCGCGTCAGTCGGGGCTCACCCTCTTCCAGGGCTCGTACCCGATCACTCCGGCCTCCGACATCCTCCACGAGCTGTCGATGTACAAGGACTTCGGGGTCATCACGTTCCAGGCGGAAGATGAGATCGCTGCCGTGACGTCGGCCATCGGCGCGGCCTATGCGGGCTCCCTCGCGATCACGACGACGTCGGGTCCCGGAATGGCCCTCAAGATGGAGGCGATCGGTCTCGCCATCGCCACGGAGATCCCGATCGTCATCGTGAACGTCCAGCGGGGCGGGCCCTCGACAGGGTTGCCGACGAAAACGGAGCAGGCCGACCTCTTCCAGGCTCTCTTCGGCCGCAACTCCGAAGCGCCCGTGCCGGTCCTCGCCGCCGCGACGCCGGGAGACTGCTTCTGGATCGCTCTCGAAGCGAGCCGGATCGCCCTCAAGTACATGGTCCCTGTCATCGTCCTCTCCGACGGTTACCTGGCCAACGGCGCCGAGCCCTGGAAGATCCCGACACTGGAGGAGCTGCCGGAGTTCCCGGTTGCGTTCCGCACGGACCCCAAGGGCTTCATGCCCTACAGCCGCGACCCGCAGACCCTGGCGCGCCCCTGGGCGATTCCGGGGACGCCGGGGCTCGAACACCGGATCGGCGGCCTCGAGAAGGAAGACGGCAGCGGCAACGTGAACTACGAGGCCCTGAACCACGAGAAGATGGTCCGCATCCGCGCCGCGAAGGTGGAGGCCGTCGTCAACGATGTCCCCGATGCGGTTCCGAACGGCGACCTCGAAGGCGATCTGCTCATCGTCGGCTGGGGATCGACCTACGGCTCGATCACGGCGGCGGTCCGGGCGCAGCGTGCGCGGGGACGTCGCATCGGCCACGTCCACCTGCGCCATCTGAACCCCCTGCCGAGGAACCTCGGCGAGCTGCTCAAGCAATACAAGAAGGTCGTGGTCCCCGAGATGAACCTGGGGCAGCTCGTCTGGCTGCTCCGCGCCAAGTACCTCGTGGACGCCCTTGGCTTCAACAAGATCCAGGGGAAGCCCTTCAAACAGGCCGAGATCGAAGCCAAGATCGAGGAGGTCCTCCAGTGACTGCGACCGTTCCCGTCTATTCAAAGAAGGACTTCCAGACCGACCAGGAGGTTCGTTGGTGCCCCGGTTGCGGCGACTACGCCATCCTCAATGCTGTACAACAGGTGTTCCCCGAACTGGGCATCCCGAAGGAGAAGTTCGTGGTGGTCTCGGGGATAGGCTGCTCCAGCCGCTTCCCGTACTATATGAACACGTACGGCTTCCACACGATCCATGGCCGCGCGCCGGCCGTGGCCAGCGGCATCAAGATCAGCCGGCCCGAGCTGGAGGTCTGGATCGCCACCGGGGATGGTGACGCCCTCTCGATCGGCGGCAACCATACGATCCACATGCTGCGGCGGAACGTGGGCATCAAGGTGTTGCTCTTCAACAACCGCATCTACGGTTTGACCAAAGGCCAGTACTCCCCGACGTCCGAGCTCGGGAAGAGGTCCAAGTCGACCCCGTACGGCTCCGTCGACCGTCCTTTCAATCCCCTTTCGCTCGCTCTCGGGGCGGAGGCTACCTTCGTCGCCCGTTCCGTCGACGTCTTCCTGCCCCACCTGAAGGCCGTCCTCAGGAAGGCCGCGGCACATTCCGGCTCGGCGTTCGTGGAGATCCTCCAGAACTGCAACATCTTCAACGACGGAGCCTGGGAGTCCCTCACCGAAAAAGAACTGCGCGACGACCACACGATCGCCGTCGAGCACGGCAAGCCCCTGGTTTACGGCAAGAACAGGGACAAGGGGATCCGGATGAAGGGGCTCGAGCTGGAGGCCGTGACGCTGGGCAACGGCATTTCCGAAGCGGACCTCATCGTCCACGACGAGCGCAACCCCAACCCGGCCTATGCGTTCCTGCTCTCGCGCATGGATCAGACGCCGGGATTCCCGACACCCTTGGGCGTGCTCCACGCCGTCGCTGCGCCCCGGTACGAGGTGGAGGCGAGCGCCCAGGTCCGCCAGGTCATCGAGAAGAAGGGCAGGGGCGACCTCGAGAAACTCTTGCGGGCCGGAGACACCTGGGAAGTGAAGTGAGGGAGCAAATTCCCCTTGACATCCGGGCTACGGCTGCCGATATTCGGGCTGTCGTAGGAGGTGGATGACGGGCCGAGGGGCGACGGATAGCGAAGGCAGTCCGCCGGGCCAGCACGGGCCGCAAAGGCCCTTCGAGAGCCGTTGAACGAAGAGCGCGCCCTCTCGGCGCGCGGGGCTCAAGAGCCCGCGAAACGACCGGGGACCTGGACCGTTGCGCCAGGTCCCCCCTTTTTTGGGGGTCAGGGGTCGGGCGACTTGACGACCTCGAGGCGGACCTCGCCCGTTCCCGGACCGATGAGACCGATGGCCTTGGCGGCGCCGCGGGAGAGGTCGACGATGCGTCCCTTGTGTCCGGGGAAGAGATCGTTGACCGTGACCACGGCGCTTCGACCGGTCGAGAGGAGCGTGACCTTGACCCGCGTCCCGCAGGCCCAGCTCGGGTGCGCCGCCGTCAGAGCATCCTGATCGAAGCGATCGCCGCACGACGTCCTGTTGCCGTCGTAGCCGGGGCCGTACCAGGATGCCATGCCCACTTCCACGGTCCCTAGTGATGGAGTGACGCGGTCGGGGCGCGGGATCGCGGTGAAGGGGCGATGGGAGCTGCACGCGGTAAGCGCCGACGCGGCGCAGAGCGCGAACGCCGCCGCCAGGCGTCTCACGAGACGACGTGTACCCGGAGCATGTTCGTCGCCCCCGCCGTGTTGCTCTGACCCGCCAGCATGAGGATCGTCTCTCCCGAACGGGCCAGGCCGTGCTTCTTCAGGATCTCGTCCCCATGGGCGATCATTTCGTCGGTGTTGGCCGTGAAGACCGATCGCACGGGGATCACCCCCGACCAGAGAGCCAGCCGCCGATAGGCATGCTCGTTGTAGGTGATGGCGGCGATGGGTGCGCTGGGGCGGTAGCAGGACAGGAGCTGCGCGGTCGTACCCGACTCGGTGAAGGCCACGATGAGCTTGCAGTCCAGCTCCTCGGCCACCGTGGACGCGACGCGGGCCAGGCTCCGCGCCACAGAGGAGTGGGCACCGTGGAGGATCCGCGCGCGCAGATCCGCGAGGGCCTCTTCGGTCGTGGGGCTGCGGTGGGCCTCGGTATAGCCGGCGATGCGCGCCATGGTCTCGACCGCCTCGACTGGATATGCACCGGCAGCCGACTCCGCCGACAGCATCACGGCGTCGGTCCCGTCGAGGATCGCGTTGGCCACGTCAGAGGCCTCGGCCCGAGTGGGTCGCGGGCTTTCGATCATGCTCTCGAGCATCTGGGTCGCCGTGATCACCACCTTGCCCGCGGCGTTGGCCCTGTCGATGATGTGCTTCTGGAGGACCGGAACTTCCTCGGTCGACAGCTCGACGCCGAGGTCGCCGCGCGCCACCATCACGCCATCGGCGGCTTCGAGGACGGCGTCCAGATTGTCCACCGCTTCGCGCTTCTCGATCTTGGCGATGACGGGCTGCGTGCCGCCGAGTGATCGGATCAAGGCCTTCACCTCGGCGACGTCCGCGGCCTTCCGGACGAAAGAAAGGGCAACGTAGTCGACGTCGTTCGCCACGCCGAAGGCGAGGTCGCGCCGATCCTTCTCCGTCAGCGCCGGAGTCGACAGTCGAACGCCGGGGAGGTTCATTCCCTTGTGGGAGCTCAGGTGTCCGCCGTGGACCACCACGCACTCCACTTCGTTCCGGGAGGCGCTCCCTACCCGTAGCTCGAGGTTCCCGTCGTCGAGCAGGATCTTGTCCCCGGGTGCGACGTCGCCGGGAAGGGGCTCGTAGGTCGTCGAGATCCGCTCCGCCGTCCCCTCGACACTCTCGTCGGTCGTGATCACGAGCTTCGCTCCGGTCTCCAGCTCGATGACGCCTCCCCCCTTCACGTTGCCGGTGCGGATCTTGGGTCCCGACAGATCCTGGAGAAGGGCCACGGGCCGGTCCAGGGACGACGAGATCTCACGCACCGCCTTCATGACGTCCAAGTGCGCCTCGTGGGCGCCGTGGGAGAAGTTCAACCGCACCACGTCGACCCCCGCCCGGATGAGCCGTTCCAGGACCGGCCGGTCCCGCGACGCCGGCCCGATTGTGGCGACGATCTTGGTGCGGCGCATGGCGGCAGAGTATGACGGCACCCCGGGGCAGCCGCAAGGCGAACCGCTGTCGCAGAACGGTCACGAGGTTTCGCGTTAGAGTGACGCTTTGGAGGTGGCCCGGTGAGGCGCTCGTCGCCCCTTGTGATGGCCTTGGTGGTCGCGGTTTGTGTCTCCTGCCGAGGCGGGGACGTCCCGAAGGAGGCGAAGGCCCCTGCTGAGGAGGGAGGGGCGAAGACGGTGGTTCTCTCGGCCGACGCGCAGAAGGCCGCTGCCATCGAGACGGCTCCCGTGGCTCAGACGGCCTTTGGAGGGCGACTCACGGCCCCCGGGATCATCCGCCCCGATGCCCAGCAGAGCGTGGCTGTTCGCTCCCGCACCGAGGGGCGCGTGATCCGCGTGGCGGCCGACGTGGGAGCCCGCGTGGCTGCCGGCGACATTCTGGCCGTCCTCGAGGGGCCGGACGCCACCTCGGCTCTGGCGCGCCATCGAACGGCCGTGGCCCGCGAAACGGCAGCGCGGAAAGCCCTTGAGAGAGCCGATCATCTTCTCGAGCTTCAAGCCATCAGCCGCGCTGATCGCGACGCGCGCCGCGCCGACGCCGAGGCCGCGTCGGCCGAGGCCGAAGGGGCTCGCCAGGATCTCTCGCGGCTGGGGCTCGACCCTGCGGCGGCGACAGAGGTGGGCCGCCCTGCGGAGATCGCCGTCCGCGCTCCGCTCGCGGGGACGGTCCTGGAGCGCTCCATCTCTCCGGGCCTCCTGGTCGAGAAGGGGGCGCCCCTTTTCGTCGTTGCCTCCCTCTCGCCGGTCTGGGCGGTCGTCGACGTCTACGAGAAGGACCTGGGGGGGCTGAGTGACCGTGGCACGGTGGAGGTCAAGAGCGATGCCCAGCCGGGAGAGCGCTTCCGGGGACGACTGGCCCTGATCGAACCCGCGCTCGACCTGGCTTCTCGGGTGGCCCACGTCCGAGTGATTCTCGACAATCCCGCGGGGAAGCTCCGCCCCGGCCAGTTCGTGACGGCGGACCTTCCCCTCAAAGCGGGTCCCGGGGCTCCCGCTTTGTCCATTCCGAGCGACGCCGTCCAGCGCTTCTCCGGTGTCACCGCGGTCTTTGTCGAGGGTGAAGCGGGGCACTACGAGCTACGGCCCATCGAGGTCGGTCGGGAGACCCAGGGAGCCGTCGAGGTCAGGAGCGGCCTCGAGGCCGGGGACAAGGTCGTGATCCGAGGCGCCTTCCTCCTGAAGTCCGAGTTGCTGAAGGGCAGCCTCGGAGGGGAGTGATGATCGACCGCCTCCTGGAGCTGGCTCTCCGGAATCGTCTCGCGGTTGTGGCAGGGGCCATTGTCCTCGTCGTGGCCGGCGGCTTGGCACTCTCGGATTTGCCCATCGACGCGATGCCCGAGGTGACTACGGTCCAGGTCCAGATCCTGACGCGGGCACCCTCTCTGGGCCCCCTCGAGATCGAGCAGCTCATCACGCGTCCCGTGGAGAACGTCCTCGGGGGGATCCCGTACGTGGAGGCCGTGCGATCCATCTCGCGCTATGGCCTGTCCGTCGTAACGGTGGTCTTTCGCGACGGGACTGATCTTTACTTTGCCCGGCAGCTCGTGGGGGAGCGGCTCTCTCAGGCGCAAGAGGCGATCCCTGCGGGTCTCGAGCGGCCGGAACTCGGTCCACCCAACACCGGCCTCGCCGAGATCTTTCACTTCCTCGTGGAAGGTGATGGCGTCTCGGTCATGGAGCGCCGCACCCTCCTCGATTGGGACATCGCCTATCGCCTGCGGGGCATTCCGGGGGTCGTCGAGGTCAACACCGCCGGCGGGCTCGCCAAGCAGTACCAGGTCCTCGTGGATCCAAGACGTCTCGAGTCGTTCCGCGTGACGCTGCCCCAGGTCTTCGACGCTGTCGAACGCAACAACCTGAACCAGGGGGGCGGGATCATCGAAAAGGGGGGCGAGGGCTACGTGATCCGCGGCGAAGGGATGGTCAGGGGCGCCCTGGACCTGGAGAAGATCGTCGTCGGGTCGTCCCCGGACGGCAAGCCGATTCTCGTGAGCCAGATCGGCGAGGCGCGCGTCGGAGCCATGCTCCGCGTCGGCGGCGCCACGGCCGGAGGGAAGGGCGAGGCCGTCTTCGGGACGATCATGATGATGCCCGGTGCCAACGCCCGCGAGGTCGTCGCGCGGGTCAAGGCCGAGCTCGAGGAGATCGCCCCCACCCTCCCGAAGGGCGTTCGCATCGTCCCGTTCTACGATCGCCAGGACCTGGTGGCGCGGGTCATTGCCACCGTCACGAAGAACCTCGTGGAGGGCGGGCTGCTCGTCGTCGCTGTGTTATTGCTCCTTCTGGGCCACTGGCGCGGCGGACTCATCGTCGCCCTTGCGATTCCCCTTTCCATGCTCGCGGCATTCGTGGGCATGGTCCACTCGGGAATTTCGGGGAATCTGATGAGCCTCGGAGCCATCGACTTCGGCCTGATCGTCGATGGTTCGGTGGTCATGGTCGAGAACATCGTCCGGCGTCTGGCGGCCGAATCCGCTGGGCTCGGCGTCGAGAAGCGTCTCCGGGTCGTCCTCGACGCGGCCAGGGAGGTCGGCCGTCCCATCGTTTTCGCCGTCGGCACGATTCTCATCGTCTATCTGCCGGTCCTGAGTCTGGGCGGCGTCGAGGGGAAGATGTTCCGACCCATGGCCTGGACGGTCGTGTTCGCCGTGGCCGGGTCCCTGGTTCTTTCGCTGACTCTGGTTCCGGTCCTCTGTTCGCTGCTCTTTCGACGTGACGTGGCCGAGAAGGAGACGTGGCTACTCCGGCAAGCCCACCGTGTCTATCGTCCCGCCCTCTCGTGGACCATGGCGCACCCGGCCGCGACGGTCGCGGCTTCCGCCGCGGCCTTCGCCCTCGCTCTGGCGGCCGCACCCTTTCTGGGAGCGGAGTTCGTGCCGCGCCTCGAGGAGGGTGATCTCCTCGTTCGGCCGACGCGGCTGCCGAGCGTCGGCCTCACGCAGTCTCTCCAGTCGACGACGGAGATCGAGAAGGTACTGCTGCGCTTCCCCGAGGTCCGGTCGGCCGTCAGCCGCACCGGGAGCAACGAGATCGCGACCGATCCTGTCGGTTTCAATCGCACCGACACGTTCGTGAACCTGAAGGCCAGGAGCCAGTGGCGGCCCGGCCTGACGCAGGAGGGGCTCGTCACCGAAATGGCCGAGGCCCTGAACAAGGGGATTCCCGGAAACACGTTCAGCTTCAGCCAGCCCATCGAGGACAGATTCGAGGAGCTGATCGCCGGGGTCACGAGCGACGTGGGGGTCAAGCTCTTCGGGGATGACCTGGAGACCCTGGCTCAGAAAGGGCAGGAGATCGCGGCGATACTGAGGGAGGTTCGCGGCGCGGCCGACGTCCGCCTCGAGCAGACCGCGGGGCTCCCGATGATCCAGGTCCGCGTCGACCGCGACCGCCTCGCGCGGTACGGGGTGAGCGCCTCGGACGCGTTGTCGGCCGTGGAGGCGGCCGTGAGCGGGCGATCGGTTGGGAGCGTCTACGAAGGCCGACGCCGGTTCGGCATCGCGGTCCGGCTGGCCGAGGGCGTGGCGGCCGATCCGGCGCTCCTCGGATCGGTGCCGATCGGAGCCCCGGGCGATCGCCTCGTCCCTCTCGGGCAGCTCGCAGACATCACCCTCGCCGAAGGACCGTCCCAGATCAGCCGCGAGCAGCTCGAGCGGCGTGTCGTCGTCGAAGCGAACGTCCGCGGCCGGGACCTGGCGAGCTTTGTGGGAGACGCGCGCCGCTTGATGGCCGCACGGCTGAAGCTGCCGCCAGGTTACTATCTCAAGTGGAGCGGCGAGTTCGAGCATCTGGCCGCGGCGACGCGCCGCCTTCTCGTGGCCGTCCCCCTGGCCCTTCTCCTGATCTTCGCGCTGCTGTACGGCGCCTTCGGCTCCCACCGTCCGGCGCTGCTCATCTTCCTGAACGTCCCCATGGCCGCCACAGGGGGGATCGCGGCGCTTCTCACACGGCGGATGCCTTTCAGCATCTCGGCCGGAGTGGGGTTTATCGCCCTGTTCGGAGTCGCGGTCCTGAACGGCGTCGTCCTCGTCTCGTTCATCCGGCGGCTACGAGAGCAGGGATCGTTGGCGCCCGAGGAGGCCGCGGCGCGAGCCGCCGAAACGCGCCTTCGTCCCATCCTGATGACCGCGCTCGTGGCCAGCCTAGGCTTCCTTCCGATGGCCCTCGCGACCGGAGCGGGGGCCGAGGTTCAGAAGCCGCTGGCCACCGTGGTGATCGGGGGTCTCGTGACGTCGACGCTCTTGACGCTCCTGGTCCTGCCGGCGGCCTACCGCTGGTTCGAAGAGCGGGGAAGAGTCGATGCGCGCGCTTGAGGCAACGGCGCGCGTGGCCGTCCTCGTGGTCGCGGCGGCCGGCAGTGTCGCAGCCGACGACGCGCGGCACGTGTCGCTTCTCGAGGCCCTTCATTTGTCCGAGGCGTCGCCGGCGGCGCGGGCCGTGACCCTCGAAGTGGAGCG
>JBGPYB010000060.1:0-26337 GCA_041493035.1 Vicinamibacteria bacterium
CGACGACCAGGCCGGGCTCCATAGGGGAAGCAATCGATCGGGCGGCCTCGAGGGGGGTGTGACCAACGGCGAGGAGGTGCGTGCCCGCGCCGTCGTCAAGCCGATCCCGACGCTCCTCATGCCGCTGAAGTCCATCGACATGAGAACCAAGGAGCCAGAGAACGCCTCGGTGGAGCGAAGCGACACCTGCGTCGTCCCCGCGGCAGGAGTCGTGGGCGAAGCCATGGTCTGTCTCGTCCTCGGCGACGCGCTCCTCGAGAAGTTCGGCGGCGACTCCCTCACGGAGACCCTCGCCCATCTGGAGGCGAGCCGCGCACTCTCGAAGGTCTTCCTCTCGCGCCGCGCGCGCGACGAGGACTGACGCTCCCATGGCGATCCGGGACATCGTCAAGTGGGGCGATCCTGTGCTCCACTCCGCGTCTTCCCCGGTCCTCGAGCTTGGCGGCGAGATCTCCACCCTGGTCGCGGACATGGTCCACACGATGTACGCGGCACCGGGCATTGGCCTCGCCGCGCCTCAGATCGGCGTGTCACTGCGAGTGATCGTCGTGGACCTTTCGGTGGGCGAAGACAAGCGGCAGCTCATCAAGCTCGTGAACCCCGAGTTCGTCCTGAAGGAGGGCGAGCAGCGTCACGAGGAAGGGTGCCTGTCGGTCCCCGGCTACGGGGGGACGCCTGTCAGGCCCGCCCGGGTGGTCGTCAAGGGACTCGACCTCGACGGCAAGGAGCGCACCTACGAGGGGACCGAGCTGCTGGCGCGGGCCTTCTGCCACGAGATCGACCATATCGACGGGCTTCTGTTCGTCGACCGCCTGTCGCCCCTCAAGCGGGACCTGCTCAAGAGGAAGCTGCGCAAGAGGGCCAAGGCCGGGGATTGGGACGAATAGTTGCGCATCGTCTTCCTCGGTAGCGGCGCCTTTGCCATCCCGTCCTTCGAGGCGACCCTTGACGCGGGGCATGAGGTCGTGGCTCTCGTGACGCAGCCGGATCGCGAGAGGGGGCGTGGGCGGGCCCTCGCGCCCCCCCCCTTGAAGCCGGTCGCCGAGAAGCGGGGCGTCTCCGTCCTCCAGCCACGGCGGGTTGGGGAACCCGAGGCCGTCGAGACGCTCCGTGCTCTCGCGCCCGACGTGCAGATCGTCGCCGCGTACGGTCAGATCCTCCCCCGCGCCATCATCGATCTCGCTCCCCGCGGTACGATCAATGTTCACGCCTCTCTTCTGCCGCGCTACCGCGGCGCAGCACCGATCCAGTGGGCCATCGTCCGCGGCGAGACCGAAACGGGCGTGACCACGATGCTCATCGACGAGGGGCTCGACACCGGCCCCACCCTCCTCTCCCGGTCGGTACCGATTGACCCTGGCGAGACAGCAGCCGATCTCGAACCCCGGCTCGCCCGCCTCGGAGCCGAGGTTCTTGTGGAGACGCTGCAAAGGATCGAGCAGGGCCAATTGAAGCCGGTGCCACAGGATGCTTCGCTTGCGACCCTGGCGCCGATCATCCGCAAAGAGGACGGCCGCATCGACTGGACGATGAGCGCGCTCGATGTCTCCCTGCGAGTCCGGGGCTTCCACCCCTGGCCCGGTACCACGACGTCTCTGGGGCGACGAGCACTCAAGGTCGTGGCGGCACGGCCCGAGGCGCATGGCGAGCCCGCGGCAGCCGGAACGATCGTGGCGCTTCGCGCCGAGGGTTTCGTCGTCGCCTGCGGTGACGGGTCGCGGCTCCTGGTGACCGCCGTGCAACCCGAGAGCCGTCGTCCGATGGCGGCCGCCGCCTTCGCCGCCGGAGCCCGTCTCGCACCTGGCGCGCGCTTCGACTGAGGCCAAGGATGCCGACCGCGCCGCGGCGCATCGCCTTCCAGATATTGAAGCAGGTCGACCGCGGCGGGTCGACACTCGCCGACCTTCTCGGGGGCCCCGAGCCACAACGGCTCGACCCTCGGGACCGGGCCTTCCTGCACGAGCTCGTCCTTGGGACCCTCCGGCATCGCGGCGCGCTCGACCACGCTCTGTCGGCCCACGTCGACCGCGGGCTGGGTGAGCTGGACGCCGACGTCCTGACGGTACTGCGACTCGGGGCCCATCAGATTCTGCGACTCCGCGTTCCGGCTCGTGCCGCGGTCTCGGAGTCGGTGGATCTGGCTCGCGAGCAGACGCCTCGCGCCGGAGGGTTCGTGAACGCGGTGCTTCGCGGTCTCGCGCGGGAAGGCTCGCCCTCGCCCGCCGACGCGCAGGCAGAGCCGCTCCTGTGGCTCACGACGGAGGGCTCGCTCCCCCGGTGGCTCGCCGAGCGCTGGCTCGCGCGGCTTGGGGCGGCGGGCGCAGTGACCCGCGCACGGGCCCTCCTCGAGCCGGCTGCAGCGACCTTCCGGCCAAACCCCCGCGTCCCCGACGCTCTGGCGCGGGTGGAGGCCGCCGGCTGCGCCCCGAGGGCACTCCCGGTCCCCGGAGCGTGGAGCGCGGCGGAGGGCCGTCTGACGGAGTTGGCGGCCGAAGGCGTCCTCTACCCGCAGGACGCAGGTTCGCAGATGGTCGCTCTCCTGGCCAGCGAGCAGGGTTGGGTGCTGGACGCCTGCGCAGCGCCGGGAGGCAAGGCACTGCTGCTTGGCGATCGGCTCGGGTCGAGCGGGCGCGTCATCGCGGCCGATGGGTCCCCTCGCCGAGTTCGAACCCTGGCCCGGCTCATTCGCAAATGGGGATCCCCGAACACGATGGCGCTCTGCGCAGATCTGCTCCGTGCTCCCTTCAGGCGGTCCTTCTCCTCGGTGCTCGTCGACGCTCCGTGTAGCGGCCTCGGGACACTGTCGCGCCATCCCGACATTCGCTGGCGCGCCCGCCCGGTCGATCTTCCTCGACACAGCGCCCGACAGAAGGAAATGATCGAGAGCGGGGCGGCCCTCGTGGCGGTCAAGGGGAAGCTCGTCTACGCGACCTGCTCGTCGGAGCCCGAAGAGAACGAAGGCGTCGTGGAGCCTTTTCTGGCTTGTCACCCTGAGTTCGTTCCAGAGGCTCTGCCTGAGTGGGCCACGCCCTTCGCCGACGGCCTTTTCGCCCGCACTCGGCCCGAGGATGCCTCGGGAGACGCATTCTTTGCCGCGGTCTTGAGACGGGCCTGACGCGACGAAACGTGGGTTTGTGCTAGTCTCTGGGGTCGCCGTGACAAGTGCGGAGCCGAAGAGATCTAGAGCTTTGACCATCAAGCGCTTCGCCGTCCTCCTGCTGAAGAACGGGCTCCTCCTGACGGCCCTCCTCGTGACGACGGCGGCCTCCGCGGTCCTCA
The DNA here is from genome assembly GCA_041493035.1 of Vicinamibacteria bacterium. Classification (GTDB taxonomy): domain Bacteria; phylum Acidobacteriota; class Vicinamibacteria; order Fen-336; family Fen-336; genus JBGPYB01. The sequence goes on from JBGPYB010000060.1 coordinate 3,280, forward strand.
CGATGCGGGCGCTCCTGACGGCTCAGGAAGTCGTGGTCCCATCGCTCCTCGACAAGCGGGTTCCCGAGGCGGGAGCGCTGTCCTCGCGCGCCGGTCTCCTCGTGCGCGTAGATGGCAGGAGGAACGACCCGAAGATCCGTCCCGACCGGATCGTGGCGCAAGAGCCGGCGCCGGGTGCCGGCCTCAAGGCCCATCGGAGCATCCGGGTCTGGGTGAGCCTGGGGCCGCGCCGGCAAAACGTCCCGGCCGTCGAGGGGCAGAGCCTCCGCACAGCCCGACTGGTACTCGACCATGCCCGAGTTCCCGTTGCCCGGGTAGCCGAAATCGACTCCTCGGCGGCGGAGGGAACCATCCTGGTCCAACGACCCGCGGCTGGCGACGTGGACGCGCTCGCCGAAGGGATCTCGCTTCTTGTGAGCCACGGACGTGGCGGAGGAGATTACGTGATGCCGGACCTGATCGGAAGGAAGGCGGACGCGGTCATCGACGGTCTGCGAGATGCGGGGCTCAAGGTGGCCGACGTCCGGTACCGGACCTATCCCGGCCTCGCGCCAGGGATCGTGCTGCGTCAGTCCCCCGCCTCGGGGCATCGAGTCAGCCCGCGGTCGACCGTGAGCCTGGACATCAGCAAGGCGTCGTCATGATCCTGGCACCGTCGATTCTTGCGGCCGATTTCGGCCACCTGGCGGAGCAGATCGCCCAGGCCGAGAGAGGGGGCGCCGGCGTCGTTCACGTGGACGTCATGGACGGCCACTTCGTGCCGAACCTCACCCTCGGGCCCCCGGTCGTAGCCTCGATCCGGAAGGCGACGTCCTTGCCGATCGACGTCCACCTGATGATCGAGAACGCCGACCGATTTGTCGACATCTTCGCCGACGCCGGAGCGAACTGGATCAGTGTCCATGTGGAGGCGATGCCGCATCTTCAGCGGACGGTGTCGCATCTTCGAAGTCGTGGGGTGCGGGCCGGGGTGGTCCTGAACCCCTCGACACCCCTCGCGACCCTCGAGGAGATCCTTCCCGAGGTGGACTACGTCCTCGTGATGTCGGTGAATCCCGGCTTCGGCGGTCAGCGCTTTCTTCCCGCCAGCCTCGACAAGATCCGCCGCCTCGCCGCGACCCTCCGCGAGCGCCGCATTCCCGCCCAGATCGAAGTCGACGGCGGCGTGGACGTCTCCAACGCCCGCTCGCTGGTGGAGGCCGGCGCGGAGATCCTCGTGGCGGGATCCGCCGTCTTCGGCCGAGGGGACGCCGAAGCCGACGCACGGCGACTCGTGGAGGCGTGTCGGTGAGCGCTGTATCCCGCTCCTCGATCCGGGTGCGATACGCCGAAACGGATCAAATGGGCGTCGCCTACCACGGGAACTACTTCGCCTGGTTCGAGGTGGGCCGCACCGATCTCTTGAGGAACCTCGGAGTGACGTATCGCGATCTCGAAAAGGATGGGCTCCGCTTGCCGGTGATCGAGGCGGGAGCCCGATTCCTGCGTCCCGCGCGGTACGACGACGTCCTGGATATCCACACGCGCGTCTCGTCGCTCGGGGGCGCGCGCATCGGGTTCGAGTACGAGGTCCGAAGAGACGGAACCGAGGCTCCCCTCGCCACGGGATCCACCGCCCATGCCGCCGTGGACGGCCGAGGGCGGCCGCGCCGCCTTCCCGAGGACATCCGGAGGCGCCTCGCGTGAAGGTCGTCGTGACCGGCGCGGCCGGCTTCATAGGATCGCAGCTCGTCGAGCGTCTACTGGCCGAAGGGTGCCAAGTCGTGGGCATCGACGCCTTCGTCGACTACTACCCCCGTAACGTGAAGGAACAGAACATCGCTCGCGCCCGGGACCACGCCGCGTATCGCTTCGTCGAAGGCCATCTTCAGGAGCTGGATCTTTCCGGGACGCTGGAAGGCGCTCAGCAGGTCTATCACCTGGCCGCGCAAGCGGGCGTGCGAGCCTCCTGGGGACGCGACTTCTCCGTCTATACCGACCACAACATCCTCGCGACCCAGCGGTTGCTCGAAGCCGCGGTGACCGCGAAAGTGGGGAGACTCGTCTACGCGTCCTCGTCGTCCGTTTACGGGGATTCGGCGGCGCTGCCGCTGCACGAAGACTCGCTCTGCCGCCCCGTGTCGCCCTACGGGGTCACGAAGCTCGCGGCAGAGCATCTCGTTCACCTCTATCACCGAAACCACGGCTTGCCCGTCGTGAGCCTGCGCTACTTCACGGTCTACGGTCCACGCCAGCGCCCCGACATGGCCTTCCACCGCTTCTTCAAGGCGGCGCGAGATCGAACGCCGATTCGGGTCTTTGGGGACGGCCTCCAGACGCGAGACTTCACTTTCGTCGACGATATCGTCTCGGCCACGTGGTCCGCCGCCGACAAGGGGGCGCTGGGGCACGTCTACAACGTCGGAGGCGGGGAACGCATCGCCTTGAACGACGTGCTCAAGCTCATCGAAGAGATCACCGGAGGACGGCTCGAGGTCGTCCGGGACGAGGCCCAAAGGGGGGACATGAGGGACACGTTGGCCGACACCGCGGCCGCGCGCCGCGATCTGGGCTTCCGATCGACAGTCGGTCTTCGTCGGGGGCTGGAGCGCGAATGGACGTGGATGCGGGGAGAGCAGTGAGACGCATCGCGGCCGCCCTCCCCTTGTTCGCAGCGCTCTTCGCCTACGGCTGCGCTACGGGGGGCCAGGCGGACATCGCCACCCTCGCGAGCAACTCCGATCAGGTCATTTTCGAGGCCGGACAGAAAGCCGCCGAGAAGAAGCAATGGGAGGCGGCCCGGCAGTACTTCAAGCGGATCGTGGACGGCTTCCCTCAAAGCCAACTGGGTCCCGCAGCCCGCCTGGCTTTGGCCGACAGTCACTTTGGCGAAGGGGGAACCGCGACCTACATTCTTGCGATCTCGGGGTACCGCGACTTCGTCACGCTCTATCCGTCCCATCCCAAGAGCGACTACGCCCAGTTCAGGATCGGCGAGGCCTACTTTGCGCAGAAGAACCGGGCCGATCGCGATCAGACCTCGACCTATCACGCCCTCGCCGAGTACGAACACCTTCTCGAGGCCTACCCGTCGTCTTCGTACATCGAGCAGGCCCGGGGCCGCATCTCGGCCTGCCGCCAAAGCCTCGGGCGCGCAGAGTTCCTCGCGGGCTATTTCTACCAGCGGACCCGGCGGGCCTACCGCGCCGCCATCACCCGATACGAGGGCGTGCTCAACGACTACCCAGACTATGCCGGCGTCGATGAGGTGCTCTACCGTCTGGGCCAGTGCCTCATCTTCGCCGGGCGGTTCCCCGAAGCCCTCCCGCACCTCTCCAAACTCATCGAGGTCTATCCGACGAGCGAGTGGGTCGACGACGCCAGGAAGCTGATCGCACAGATTCCCCCCCAGGCCGCGCCGGCTGCGGCCGTGGAAACTCCAGCCCCATCCCCGCCTCCGGGAGCCGTCGGTCCCGCGCCGGAGACACCCCCGGAGGCGCCGGCGCCACAACCCCCGCCAAGCACCCCCTGAGCTAAAGTGACACTTTAGAGTCTGCAAAAAAGCTCTTGACTAAGCGATCTTTTTCCTGTTACCCTCGAGCCAATTTCCGGGCTCTTCCCGGGGTGTCCAAAGGCCGTGAGGCCCGAGAGTAAATGGACGCTCTGGACTTTTGGGACGGAGCGAGGGCCCGTCCAGGAGGTTGTCAGTGAGATCCAAGAGAGCAGGCATTCTCTCTGGCGCTGTGGCGCTTAGCCTTCTGGGGGCCAGCGCCTGGGCCCAGGGCACGCCCGCGGCAGCTCCCTCGGGTCTCCAGACGGGTCCGGCGACCGTCGCGACCCATTGGTCCAAGAACAAGTACCCCACGAGCATCCCGGACGGGGCGGCCTACTACATCGTGGTGAAGGGGGATACCCTTTGGGACCTTTCCAAGCGGTTCCTGGGGAATCCCTATCTTTGGCCGCAGATCTGGAACCAGAACAAGTACATCGCGGACGCTCACTGGATCTACCCGGGCGATCCGATCATCGTTCCCAAAGTTTCCGTCGTGAGCGACAAGGCCGGCGAGCCGGGGGTCGGCGGTACAGGCGAGGGTGAGGCCGGTGAAGGGGCTGCGGGCGAGGGGGGCCCGGGGGGCGCCGGTTCAGGGTCTGCTCTCTACGCCGTCACTGAAGAAGTGACGATGCAGTGCGCCAACTACATCGTTCCCGGTCGCGAGGATGAGAGCCTGCCGATCATCGGCTCGGAAAACGGCGCCACCAAGCACACGTTCTCCGAACGCGACATCCTCTACCTCGCCAAGGGAACCAACGCCGGGATCAAGGCGGGCGATATCTTTACTTTTCACCATCGCGCCTATTCCGTGAAGCATCCGAACTCCGGGAAGACGCTGGGAGAGAAGGTTGAGACGACCGGATGGGGTCGCGTGATCCTGGTGCAGGAGAACTCCTCCACCGTGGTCGTCGATCAGTCGTGCAGCGACATCCACGAAGGAGACTACTTGAAGCCCTTCGAGAAGCTCAACGTTCCCCTGGCTCTTCGTCGGCCCATTGCCAATCGCTTGACACCCTCCAGCGGCAAGACCCAGGGCTACGTCGTGGACATGGCGGAGAACGCGGCCATGGCGGCCACCGGCCAGCTCGTGAGCATCGATCTCGGCTCCGACAGCGGCGTGACGCCCGGAAGCATCCTCGTCGTCTACCGGACGATGTATCCCTCCGTCCCCACGCCGCGCAACGTCCTCGGGGAAATCGCGGTTCTGACGGCACGAGAGAAGACGGCCACAGCCAAAGTGATCCACAGCAACGACGCGATCATGAACGGCGATCAGGTGGAGCTGCGCTAGCCGGTCGGTACCGACTCGCGCTGACGGCCCGGCCGCACGCCGGGCCGTCGTATTTCAGCCCTGCCCGCCGCCGGCCGGCTTCGAGCCCGTGCGCACCGCGTCCCGCCAGTAGCGTCTGAAGTAGTCGACGCCGGAGACGAGCGCCAGTCCCACGACGACCCAGAGCGCACAAAGCGCCGGAACCTCCAGCACCGGGAAACGCGTCGCCAGCAGCAGGAGGAATATTGCCACGACCTGCGAGACCATCTTCCCCTTGCCGAGGCTCGACGCAGCGATGACCAGCCCGCGTCCGGCCGCAACGTTGCGGAGGCCCGTGACCGCGAACTCGCGGCCGATGATGATCACCACCATCCAAGCCGGAACGGCGTTCATCTCGACCAGGGATATGAACGCAGCCGCCGTGAGGAGCTTGTCGGCCAGAGGGTCGAGCAGCATGCCGAACTTCGTGACCTGGTTCCGCCGTCGCGCGAAATAGCCGTCCAGGTAGTCCGTCAGGACCGCCAGGCCGAACACCGCCGTCCCCAGGAACAGTCCCCCGTCGCTTCTCGTCAGAAGTAACACGACGAGGATCGGCACGAGGAAGATCCGGAGAAGCGTGAGGGCGTTGGGAAGATTCACCCCGAGGGGCTCTCAGAGCTTGACGATCTTTTCCGAAACGATCCCCTTGGTGGCGTTCCGCGTGTCCACGATCCCCTTGGCCGCCGCCACGATCTCGGCGTAGGGAAAGACGCTGTGGTCCGTAACGATCACCACGAGGTCGGCGCCCTTGACGGACGTGAGGAGATCCTGCGAACGCAAGGTGGTGCCGTCGAGGGCCAGCTCGGGCACATGAGGATCGCTGTAGCTGACGCTGGCGCCACGGCCGTGCAGAAGCCGCAGGATGTCGAGGGCAGGCGACTCCCGGACGTCCTCGATGTCCCGCTTGTAGGTCACGCCCAGGATCAGGATGCGGCTCCCCTTGACGCTGCGTTCCCGTTCATTGAGCGCGCTGGCCACACGTTCAATGACGTACTCCGGCATGGACGAGTTGACCTCGCCGGCGAGCTCGATGAACCGGGCGCGGTAGTTGAGTTCTTTGAGCTTCCACGACAAGTAGATCGGATCGATGGGGATGCAGTGACCGCCGAGCCCGGGCCCAGGGTAGAAGGGCATGAACCCGAAGGGCTTGCTGGCGGCCGCGTCGATCACTTCCCACACGTCCACCTTGAGCCGGGCGCACATCAAGGCCACCTCGTTGACGAGGCCGATGTTGACGCTCCGGAAGGTGTTTTCCAGGAGCTTCACCATCTCGGCGGCGCGGGTCGAGGAGACGGGAATGACAGTGTCGATCGCTCGCCCGTAGAGGGCTCGCGCAACGGCGGTGCACCGCGGCGTCACGCCGCCGATGATTTTCGGCGTGTTGCGGGTCTGGAACCGCGGGTTCCCGGGGTCCACCCGCTCCGGAGAGAACGCCAGGAAGAACGACTCACCCACCTTCAGGCCGCGCTCCTCCAGGAGCGGAAGGATGAGCTCTTCGGTCGTCCCGGGGTACGTTGTGCTCTCGAGGACGACCAGTTGGCCGGGGCGGAGGCGTGTCGCGATGGAACGGGCGGCGTCGACGACCATCGAAAGGTCGGGATCCTTGGTCTTTCCCAATGGAGTCGGGACGCAAATGATGATCGCGTCGCACAGTGAAAGCTCGTCGAAGTTACTGGTCGCCTTGAGCCTTCCGGCCGTAACCTCGGCGGCCAGCCGCTCCGAAGGCACGTCCTTGATGTAGGACTCCCCGCGGTTGACCGCAGCCACCTTGCCTTCGGTCACGTCGAATCCGGTCACGGCGAGACCTGCCCCTGCGAACTCAACTGAGAGAGGCAGTCCGACGTAGCCGAGGCCGATCGTTCCGACGCGAGCCTTCCCGCTTCGGATCGTCGACTCCAGCGCCGATGCGATCTCGCTCAACCCTGAACGCTCCAAAGAGCCCCCCTGTTCGTTGCGGAGAGAGTCGCCGACTATAGACGACTCGCTCCGCCCGTGTCAATCGGCGGCGAGCCCCGGAAATCTATCTGCCACGGCAAGATAGGCGTTCTTGCCGCGCGTGGGCCAGTGCTATCATTGAACCTTTGAGCCTTCGCTGAAGGAGCGGGCATGAAGGGCGTCATCCTGGCCGGGGGAGAGGGGACCCGACTGCGGCCGCTGACCCTCTCGCTCCCTAAACCCGTCGTGCCCATCGTCGACCGTCCCCTTCTCCGTCATCAGCTCGACCTCCTCGGCTCCGCCGGGGTGTCGGAGATCGTCTTCTCCGTTGCGTATCGCCCCGAGCGAGTTCAGGCGGTCTTCGGCGACGGCGGCTCCTTCGGCAAGCGGATCGTCTACGCCGTGGAGGAATCGCCCCTCGGAACAGGCGGGGCCGTGAAGAACGCAGCGCCGCATCTCGACGATCTCACGATCGTCTTCAACGGCGACGTCCTCACCAACGTCGACCTGCCGGCCATCGTGGCGGAACACCGCGCTTCGGGGGCGCGGGCCACCTTGGTGCTCACCCGCGTGGCAAATCCAGCCGCTTTCGGCCTGGTCGAGACCGATGAAACGGGCCGGGTTCGCCGCTTCATCGAGAAGCCGGACCCGACGGAGATCACGACCGACACGGTCAACGCCGGGATCTACATCCTCGACACGGAAGCCCTCGATCTCATCCCTCCCCACGAGGTCTACTCGATCGAGCGTGGCTTCTTCCCGGCCCTCTTGCGCCGTGGTGATCTGGTACGTGCCCACATCCACCGGGGCTACTGGATCGACGTCGGAACACCCGAGAAATACCTCCAGGTCCACCGCGACATCCTGGACGGCCGCTTCCCCGTCGATCTGGAGGGGCGCCGCGAGCGAGGAGGCGTGGTTCACGCCGATGCCTCCGTGGCGGCCGGAGCGAACCTGGTTCCCCCGTTCTACGTCGGCCCCGGCTGTCGCGTCGATGCCGGAGCCCAGCTCGGACCCCACGCCACCCTCGTTGGCGGCGTGAGCCTGGCCGCGGAGGCTCGAATCCGAGACTCCGTGATCTGGACCGGTGCGGAGGTCGGGGAACGGGCCGAGGTCGAGGGCGCCCTCCTGGGACCCGGTGTCCGCCTGGGAGCCGATGCGCGGGCGGGACGAGGGGTCGTCCTGGGTGAAGACGCATGGCTTCCCCCATTCTCCAGGTGCGGCTCATGAGAGTGATCGACCCAGCCATCTTCAAGGCGTACGACGTGCGCGGCATCTATCCCGGACAGCTGAACGGCGAGATCGCTCGCCGCATCGGCCGCGCTTTCGTCGACTACCTCGGGGCCAAGAGGATCGCCGTGGGCCGGGACGCGCGCGTCTCCTCGCCGGAGATCGCTGCGGGGTTCATCCGTGGGGCCCAAAGTCAGGGCGCCCTTGTCCACGACATCGGCCTCGTCGGCACCGACACCCTCTACTACTACGCCGCGAGCCGTGATCTCGACGGTGGCGCGATCATCACGGCCTCCCACAATCCCAAGGAGTGGAACGGCATCAAGATGGTTCGAAAGGGAGCCTTCGCTCTCTCGGGCGACGCCGGCATCCGCGAGATCAAGGAGGCCGTCGCCGCTGGGGGCTTCGCCGACGAACCGCCGGCACCAGGTCCGCCGGCACTCGAGCGGGAAGTCCACGAAGGCTACGCCCGTCATTGCCTCTCCTTCGTGGATGTCTCCCGGATCCCGCGGCTGAAGGCCGTCCTCGACGCGGGAAACGGCATGGCCTCGGTGGGAGCGGGAGCGATCTTTTCCCACCTCCCCGTCGAGACCGTGCGGATGTACTTCGATCCCGACGGCCGCTTCCCCAACCACGCCCCCGATCCCCTCGAGGAAGCGAATCGCCGAGAGATCATGGCGCGGGTCGTGGCCGAACGGGCCGATCTGGGGATCGCGTGGGATGGCGACGCGGACCGCTGCTTCTTCATCGACGACACCGGGGAGTTCGTGCCAGGTGATTTCATCACCGCAATCCTGGGCGAATCCTTCTGCCGAAGGCAGCCCGGATCTACCGTGGTCTACGACGTGCGGGCCTCTCGCGCCGTGCGAGATCGGGTCGAGGCCGCCGGGGGGAGGGCCGTCGTGAATCGCGTCGGGCACGCGTTCATCAAGAAGCGGATGCGCGAGGAGAACGCGGTCTTTGGAGGCGAGGTCTCGGGCCACTTCTACTTCCGCGACAACTGGTATGCCGACAACGGGATGATCCCCGCCCTGCTCCTCCTCGAATTGCTCGGCACCACAGGCTTGAGGCTGAGCGAGCTGTTGCAGCCCCTTCGGGCTCGGTACCACGTTTCGGGCGAGATCAACTCTCGCGTGGACGACGTGGACGCCGCTCTCGCTCGCATCGAAGAGCGCTACGTCGACGCACGCGTCGAGCGTCTCGACGGTCTCTCGGTGGACTACGCCGACTGGCATTTCAACGTGCGCCCATCGAATACCGAGCCTCTGCTCCGCCTCAATCTCGAAGCAGGCTCGAAGGACGAGATGGAAGCTCGGCGGGACGACGTCCTCGCTCTCATCCGGCGCGGAGGCAAAGCTTGACCCCCCCGCAAGCGGTCGTTATCATCGTCTCGGTCCGGTTCGAGCGGGCGTAGCTCAGCTGGTAGAGTACGAGCTTCCCAAGCTCGGTGTCGCGGGTTCGAACCCCGTCGCCCGCTCCATTTTCTTCGGGGCCTGACCAGGAAAGCGTCGTCGCCAGGAGGGAACCATGGGTATTTTCGGAAAGCCCCCCGACCAGAAGCCAGCATCCTCACAGTCGCCATCTCCTGCGGTCCCGAGCGCTGCCCCCGCCGCCGGTCCGGCGGCCTCGCGCGGCGTCTGTGTCATCGGCCCCAAGACGGTCGTGAAGGGCGAGCTGCTCGGTGACGAGGACGTCGTGGTTGAGGGAACCGTCGAAGGGCAGGTGCGCATCACGCGAGACCTTCGCGTTTCGCCCGGCGGCTCTGTCCGCGCGGCCGTCGAGGCGCAGTCGATCATCGTCAGCGGCGAGGTCCTCGGCGACTGCACCGCTACACAACGCGTGGAGATCCAGGCCTCGGGCCGCCTGACGGGCAACATCCGCGCGCCGAAGATCGTGATCGCAGAAGGGGCGCTGTTCAAGGGCAACAGCGACATGTCGGGACGCAAGGACGACCGCAAGGACAAAGCGGCCGTCTACTGATGGCCGAAACCTGCGGCAACCTCATCGGCGGAACCTGGGCGCCTGCGAAGTCGGGACGTGTCCTCGCTGACCGTAACCCCGCCGACGCACGCGATCTCATCGGTCAGTTCGCCGACTCGGGTGCCGAGGACGTGAGCGCCGCTGTGGCGGCCGCCAAGAGTGCCTTTCCCGCGTGGCGGGGCCTGCCCGCCCCCAAGCGCGGGGAGATTCTCTTCCGCGCCGCCGAGGTCCTGGTCCGCCGCAAGGAAGAGCTGGCCCGCGCCATGACCCGCGAGATGGGCAAGGTTCTAGCCGAGACGCGGGGCGACGTTCAGGAAGCCATCGACATGACGTACTACATGGCGGGGGAAGGGCGTCGTCAGTTCGGACAGACGACGCCGTCGGAGCTCAGAGACAAGTTCCAACTGTCGCTGCGAATGCCGGTGGGAGTCGCGGGTCTCGTGACGCCCTGGAACTTTCCGATGGCCATCCCCTCATGGAAGATGATGCCCGCCCTCATCCTCGGCAACACCGTCGTCGTGAAGCCCGCCCCCGACACGCCCGCGTCCACCGTCCACCTGGCGCGCATCCTCGAAGAGGCAGGCGTTCCCCCGGGCGTCGTCAACGTGGTGACGGGAGGCGGCGAAGCCGGAGCCGCGCTCGTCGCCCATCCGGACGTCGGAATCGTCTCTTTCACGGGTTCAACGGCAACGGGCCGGACGGTTTCCGAGACCTGCGCCTCTGCCTTCAAGCACTGCCACCTGGAGATGGGAGGCAAGAACGTCATCATCGTCATGGACGACGCTCGCATCGACCTCGCCGTCGACGGGGCCCTCTGGGGAGGATTCGGCACGGCCGGGCAGCGCTGCACCGCCGCCAGCCGGATCGTGGTTCAGGAGAAGGTCCGCCGGGAGTTCACGGAACGCTTCGTCGAACGGGCCCGGGCCTTGCGGGTGGGCGAGGGCCTCGACCCCGCGACCGACATGGGGCCGTTGGTGAGCGCGGCACAGCTCCAGCGCGTCGAGAGCTACGTGTCCATCGCCAAAGCCGAAGGAGCGAAGCTCCTCTGCGGAGGAAGCCGCCTGGGTGGGCCCGCCCACCAGTTCGGCCACTTCCACGAGCCCACGGTCTTCGGCGATGTCGCTCCGTCGATGCGAGTGGCCCAGGAGGAGATCTTCGGACCGGTGGTATGCCTGATCCCGTTCCGCTCTTTCGAGGAGGCCATCGAGATCGCCAACGGCGTCGACTACGGCCTCTCCGCGTCCATCTACACCCAGGACGTCAACAAGGCCTTCGCCGCCATGCGCGACCTCTACACCGGGATCGTTTACGTGAACGCTCCAACCATCGGTGCGGAGACCCATCTTCCCTTCGGCGGCACCAAACGCACCGGCAACGGCCATCGCGAGGCCTGTGTTCAGGCGCTCGACGTCTTCTCCGAATGGAAGTCGATCTATGTCGACTTCAGTGGCACCCTCCAGAGAGCCCAGATCGATGCCTAGCCCTTCGCCCTCCCAGCGAGGACTGAACGCACCGCCGTCTCCGATCCGGAAGCTCGAGCCCGCGGCCCGCGTCGCCCAAGAGCGGGGCGTCAAGATCTTCCATCTCAACATCGGGCAACCCGACATCCCAACCGCTCCCTCGTTCCTGGGGAACGCGCGCCAGGACGAAGGGAGTATCTTGGCCTATGGCCCCTCGGGCGGGCTCTATCCCCTGCGGGCGGCGATGGCGGCCTACTACGCCGGTCTTGGACTCGCGATCGAAGAGAAGGACCTGATCGTCACCACGGGCGGCTCCGAGGCGATCCTCTTCGCGTTGATGGCGTCCGCCGACCCCGGCGGAGAGGTACTGACGCCCGAGCCCTTCTACCCCAACTACGCGGGCTTCGCCGTGATGGCTGGCCTGACCCTCAAGACGATCCCGACGTCGATCGAAGCGGGCTTCGCTCTCCCCTCGCCCGACGCCTTCGAGGCCGCCCTTACGCCTCGGACCCGCGCCATCATCGTCTGCAGCCCCGGGAATCCCACGGGCGCCGTGTATCGGCCGGCGGCCCTGGCGGCTCTCGTGGATCTCGCCCGACGGCGGGGCCTCTTCCTCATTTCCGATGAGGTCTATCGCGAGTTCGTCTATGACGGCCTCAGACCTTCCTCGGTTCTACAGATTCCTGGGGCTGAAGAAGTCACGATTCTCGTCGACTCGACGTCGAAGCGCCTCTCGGCGTGCGGTGCCCGCGTCGGCTGCCTCGTGACCCGCCATGAGAGGGTGCTGGACGCGGCGCTTCGATTTGCACAGGCTCGCCTGTCGGCGCCGGTGCTGGAGCAAAAGGGAGCCGTCGCGGCCATCACGTCGGCTGCACCGTTCATCGCAGAGTCCGTTGGTGAATATGAGCGGCGGAGGAACGTGGCCGTCGCGGCTCTCGGACGCATCCCGGGCGTTCTGGCACCGCGTCCCCAGGGAGCCTTCTACCTCATGGTTCGCCTGCCCGTCAGGTCCTCCGACGACTTCTGCCGGTGGCTGCTGGAGGAGTTCTCGTCGGGCGGAGAGACGGTGATGCTGGCTCCTGGATCCGGCTTCTACGCCACGCCAGGGCGAGGCGAGGACGAAGCGAGGCTCGCCTATGTTCTGGGCGAAGCCAGCTTGTCTCGGGCCATCGGTCTCCTGGGCGAGGCCCTCGACCGGTACCCGGGGCGAGCCTGACGTTTACCTGGCGGCGCGGGCAGGTTATAATTCCTGTTGACTCAACGACTCTAAGGGAACATGGGCGCCCACGCTCTCGACGATCGAAGCCGGGAGGTCCTGAAGTCATTGATCCAGGACCACATTGCGACGGGGGAACCTGTCGGCTCCGAGAGCCTCGCCAGCCACCTGTCCAGGCCCCTGTCGTCGGCCACGGTACGGAACATCATGGCCGACCTCGAGCGGAAGGGCTATCTCTCCCATCCGCATACGAGCGCCGGACGGGTGCCAACCGACGAGGGATACCGTTTCTACGTCGATGGACTCATGGGACGCCACGCCCTCTCCCCCTCCGATACGGCTGCGATCCGCTCCCGACTCCGCACGCGCGATGCGTCGCCGGACCAGGTGATGGAGAGCGCCTCGCATCTGCTCTCTCGCCTGTCTCGGAACGTCGGCTTCGTCCTGGCCCCCGACATCGCGCGAACGACATTTCGCCGCATCGACCTCGTCCGCCTTCCTCACCCGCGGATCCTGGTGGTCCTCGTCTCCCAAACGGGGCTCGTCACCAACAAGGTGATCGAGGTCGAGGAGGACATTCCGCAGGATGATCTTCAGGCCTGCGAGAACTATCTGAACGCCCACTTCGCAGGGGCTTCTCTCTCGGTGATCAGGACGCGCCTTCTCGACCTCATGCGGGAAGAGAAAGCTCTCTACGATTCACTCCTCAAGAACGTCGTGCGCGTCGGGGAGCGCGCCTTCGCCGCCGACGAGAACGGTGGCAGCGTCTACCTGGATGGAACGGCGAACATCATCGACCAGCCCGAGTTCGAGGACGTGGCGCGCATGCGGGCCCTCTTCAAGACCTTCGAGGAGAAGGGCCGCCTCGTGAAGATCCTGAACGCCTGCATCTCCGGCCAGGGTCTCCGGATCGTCATCGGCCACGAGAACCCGGAGCCGGACATGCAGGACCTCGCCCTCGTCACCGCCGCCTACCCGGTGGAGGGAGAGCCGGGCTGGGCTCTCGGTGTCATGGGTTCGATGCGGATGGAGTACGTCCGGGTGGTGGCCCTCGTCAACGAGGTAGCCCGCGAGGTCTCCGAGGCACTCACGGAGCTTCGAGCGTGAGCGGCGGCAACGGCGGCGTCAAGGACGAGACATCGGCCGAGCCCACGGGCTTGGCCGCCGTGGAGCCGGAGCCTTCGTCTGCCGACACGGTGGAAGCGCTTCGCCGCGAGCGAGACGATCTCCGCGATCAACTCTTGCGCCGCAGGGCCGACTTCGAGAATTTTCGCAAGCGCGTCGAGCGCGATCGCGCGCAGGCGGGCGTCGACGCGGTTGGCAACCTCTTGCAGGCTCTCGTCCCGGGCCTGGACAATCTCGACCGGGCCCTCGAGACGGAAAGAGCGCCGGGGCCTTTGCGAGATGGGGTCGAGCTGATCCGTCGGGAGATCCAGGCGGCCCTCGAGGCACAGGGCGTCGTCGCCCTCGATCCAAAGGGGAGCACCTTCGACCCGGAGATCCACCAAGCGCTTTCCCACGAGGCCATGGCGGGCTTCCCGGACGGGACGATCGTCGAAGTCTTTCGCAAGGGGTATTCTTTCAAGGGTCGCTTGCTGCGGCCCGCTCTGGTCAAAGTCGCCAAGGGAGAGCACGGCGAGCGGAATTCGAGCACCGAGCGGCCGGAGTCGGCCACCGAGTGAAGCGGAGAGGGGCCTAAGCTTGGGCAAGGTGATCGGTATCGACCTCGGGACCACGAACTCCTGCGTGGCGGTGATGGAGGGGGGCGCTCCCCAGGTCATCCCGAACCAGGAAGGGGCCAGGACCACGCCATCCATCGTCGGCTTCACGGCCAAGGGCGAACGCCTCGTTGGCCAGATCGCAAAGCGCCAAGCCTTGACGAACCCCAAGAACACCGTCTTCGCGGTGAAGCGGCTCATCGGGCGGAAGGGCAACTCCACCGAAGTGGAGCAGGCTCGGCGCTTCCTCCCCTACGTGCTCGCCGACGCGCCCAACGGCGACGTCCACATCCAGATCGAAGACAAGATCTACTCGCCGCCCGAGATTTCCTCCTTTGTGCTCCAGAAGCTCAAAGCCGCCGCCGAGGACTATCTCGGGGAGCCGGTCGAAGAGGCGATCATCACGGTCCCCGCGTACTTCAACGACCCGCAGCGTCAGGCCACGAAGGATGCGGGCCTCATCGCCGGCCTGAAGGTCTCGCGCATCATCAACGAGCCGACGGCCGCGGCGCTCGCTTACGGCCTCAAGAACGCCCGGGGCCAATTCGTCGCCGTCTACGACCTCGGTGGCGGCACGTTCGACATCTCGATCCTGGAGATGGCCGAAGGGCTCCTCCAGGTGCGTGCGACCGGCGGCGACACATTCCTCGGCGGAGAGGACTTCGACCAGCGCGTCATCGATTGGCTCATCGAGGAGTTCCTCCGCGAGACGGGGATCGACCTCCGCAACGACCGCATGGCCCTCCAGCGTCTCAAGGAGGCGGCCGAGAAGGCCAAGTGCGAGCTCTCGACGGCGCAGCAAACCGAGATCGTCCTCCCCTTCATCTCGGCGGATGCCTCGGGCCCCAAACACCTCAACACCGTGCTCACGCGGCAGAAATACGAGACCCTGACCGACGATCTTCTCGAACGCACGACCGAGCCCTGTCGCCGATGTCTCGCCGATGCGGGCCTCCGCGCGGATCAGATCGATGAAGTGCTTCTCGTGGGCGGGCAGACTCGCGCGCCCAAGGTGTCCGAGGTGGTCCGGAAGGTCTTCAACAAGGAACCCAACCGCGCGGTGAACCCCGACGAAGGCGTCGCCATGGGAGCGGCGATCCAGACGGGGATCATGGCCGGCGAGGTGAAGGAGCTGGTGCTCCTCGACGTGACACCCCACACCTTGGGTATCGAAACCAAGGACGGGACCTTCACGCCCCTGATCGAGCGGAACAGCACCATCCCGACCCGAAAGAGCCGGATCTTCACCACCGTCGCCGACAATCAGACGAAAGTCGAGGTCCACATCCTCCAGGGCGAGAGCGACATGGCGGCGTATAACAAGAGCCTCGCCAAGTTCGAACTGACCAACATCCCGCCGGCGCCCAAGGGCGTGCCACAGATCGAGGTCACCTTCGAGATCGACGTGAACGGCATCACCTCGGTGTCGGCCCTCGACCAGGCGACGGGGAGAAGCCAGTCGGTGGTCATCCATCCGTCGGGCGGCCTCAGCCAGTCGGAGCTGTCACACCTCGTCAGCGAGACCCGCTCCCGCGATCAATCGGACCGATCGAAGAAAGAGCAGGAGGCCGTCTCCCGGCAGCTCGACGGCCTCGTGGCCAACACGATGCGTTCGGTTCAGGCTCTCGAGGGCAAGCTCACCGCCGAGGAGCAGGACCGGATCCTCCAGGCGATGGAGCGGGCCAAGAAGGCGCGTACGGACGGCGACCTCGACGAATTGAAGGACCGCCTCACCGACATGGAGAAGGCGGCCAGCCTCATCGGCCAGGCGATGCTCCGGCCGTAGCGGGCGCGCTGATCCCTTGTCGACCCAAGCCAAAGCCGACTACTACGAGGTCCTGGGCGTGGCCCGAAGCGCTTCGGACCAGGAGATCAAGTCGGCCTATCGCAAGCTCGCGCTCAAGTTCCACCCAGACCGGAACCCGGGAAGGACGGAAGCCGAAGAGCGCTTCAAGGAGGCGGCCGAAGCCTACAGCGTTCTTCAAGACCCCGACAAGCGGCGCCGCTACGACGCCTACGGTCATGCTGGTGTTGGAAGCGCCGCGAGCGGCGGCTTCGACTCGAGCACTTTCTCGGACTTCGGCGACATCCTCGGAGATTTCTTCGGACTCGGCGACGTCTTCGGCAACCGGCGTCGCGGCGGTCCTCGGCGCGGCGCGGACCTGCGCTACAACCTGGAGCTGAGCTTCGAAGAGGCGGTCTTCGGCACAGAGACGCACATCCAGATCCCTCGCGCCGAGGCGTGCAGCGTGTGCAACGGACGGGGCAGCGCGCCCGGAACCGAACCGTCGACGTGCACGGCGTGCCACGGATCGGGACAAATCACGTTCCAGCAGGGCTTCTTCAGCGTCGCCCGCACCTGTAGCCGATGCCGTGGAGCTGGGCGCATCATCACGAGCCCCTGCAAGCAGTGCGGGGGCGAGGGACAGGTCCCCGTCGAACGAAAGCTCCAGATCAAGATCCCGCCGGGCGTCGACAGCGACAGCCAGCTCCGCATCTCCGGCGAAGGAGAAGCCGGGAGCACCGGGGGGCCGGCGGGCGATCTCTATGTCGTCCTTCGCGTTCAGGAGCACTCCTTCTTCAAGCGTGATGGTGCCAGCCTCTTCTGCGACATCCCGGTGACCGTCCCACAGGCCGCCCTCGGCGGGGTGGTCGAGGTGCCGACGCTCGACGGGGGCAAGGCCAAGATCACCGTCCCCGAAGGAACGCAGACCGGCGCCAGCTTCCGGATACGCGGCCAGGGCGTCCCCCACCTCGGGTCGAAGGGACGCGGGGATCTCCACGTCACGGCCCGCGTGATGGTCCCCACCAAGCTGACCGCCGATCAGCGCCGCCTTCTCGAGCAGCTCGCCAAGACCCTCCCTGTCCCCGAGATCAAGGAGAAGGACCGCTCGATCTTCGAGAAGATGAAGGACATGCTCGGATAAAGAGGGGCTTCTCCATCCTTCCTCTCGCGTTCCAAGTCACCGTGCCGAGCGGCCACGAAGACGTGGCGACGGCTCTCCTCTGGGAGAGCGGCACGAGCGGCATCGAGGTGCGCTCGGGCGGCCCCGACGAGACCATCCTCCTCGCATACTTTCCGCCCGCCTCGGACCTCGCGACGTCGCTGGCCGACCGACTGCGGGCCATTCCGTCGGCGCGCCTCGAGGCTGTCCCGGTCCCCGACGTCGACTGGGTGGCGCGTTTCCGCGAAGGGTTTGAGGCCTCTTCATGCGGCTCGTTCTGGGTCGCACCCGTGTGGGCGGAGCCGCCAGCGACTCCGCCGGGCGCGCGGCTCCTCGTCGTCGACCCAGGACGCGCCTTCGGCACGGGCACGCACGAGACGACGCGCCTTTGCCTTCGCGCTCTGCAGGAAGAGGCTCCGAAGAGAGCCTCCAGTGACCGCCTCCTCGACGTCGGCACGGGGAGCGGAATCCTGGCCGTCGCGGCCGCCATCCTGGGGTGGCGCCACGTCACGGGCGTCGACGTCGATCCCGAAGCGGTCCAATCGGCGGTGCACCACGCGCGGCTGAACCAGGTGGGCCCGGCCTTCGTCCTTGGCGACGGCGGTGCCCCGTTCAGGCGCGGCTCATTCGCTCTCGTCCTCGCCAACATCACGGCGCCGTTGCTGCTGGCCCGGTGCGGCGAGATCGGTTCGCTCGTGGCGCCGAACGGCACCATCGTCCTCTCGGGGCTTCTGACCAGCGACATTGACCAGGTCGCCGCAGCCTACGCCGACGTCGGCGTGGTCGACGCGCGGCTCGACGGCGAGTGGGCCGCGCTCCGGGTGCGAGCGCGGCTGTGAACCTGCCCCGCTTTCACGTTCCCGAAGCGGCACCGGGCGCCCGCGTCCTGTTCCCGGAACACTCGGCTCATCACGCCCGCGAAGTGCTGCGCCTCCGGTCAGGAATGGAAGTGCGCGTCTTTGACGGTCGGGGCGCCGAGTTCGCCGCGACTCTCGAAACAGTCACGCGCCGCTCTGTGGAAGCTCGTCTCACCGGCGCGGTGGCGCCGCGCCCCGAATCGTCTCTTCGCCTCGTCCTCGCCCTGTCCCCCCTCAAGGGGGATCGCATGGAGTGGGTCATCCAGAAGGCGACCGAGTTGGGCGCGGCCGAGGTCCATCCCGTCGTCACGGCTCGCACCGACGCCGTCGCACGGCCGGCCCTGAAGGGCTCGCGTCAGGAGCGGTGGGAAAGGGTCGCGAGCGGCGCCGCCGAGCAGTCGGGCCGCGCCGTGGTCCCCTTGGTCGCTCCCACCACGACCCTCGATCGTTTTCTCGAAACGAGTCCGCCTGGCCTCAAGCTGCTGCTCCTCGAGACGCCGGGGCTCCCCCCACTCCCACAGGCTGCCGCCGCGCCGCCCGAGGCTGTGACGCTGCTGTTGGGGCCGGCCGGCGGATGGGAGCGCGCCGAGGCCGATCGTATCGAGACTGCCGGCTTTTCTGCGGTGAGCCTGGGTCCCCGAGTGTTGCGAGCCGAGACCGCGGCGATCGTCGCCGTGGGCATCGCTCAGGCGCTCTGGGGAGACCTGCGCTAGGAAAATCGCCATGACTGTTCGTCTCCGCTCTCTCGCGGGTTCCTTTGCGCTCTCGGTTGGCGCGGTCCTCGGAACGGCCCTCCTCCTGGAGGCGACCTTTCGCCTGCTCAACGTGTCCGTGGGTACCGTCCAGATCAATCGCGCGACCATTCGTCGCACCACGAACCCGCGTCTCCAGTTCGAGCTCCGGCCGAGCGCGCAGATCCGAGCCGAGACCGACTATCGCGTCAACGCGCTTGGCCTGCGTGGACCCGAAACTACCCTCGAGAAGCCGGCAGGCACCCGCCGGGTGGCGGTCCTCGGAGACTCGATCGCCTTCGGCTACTGGGTCGCGGAGAAGGACGCCTTTCCACGGCAGCTCGAGGTGCTGCTGAACGAACGCCCCGGACGAGGCGCCCCTGTCGAGGTCCTCAACTTTGGCGTCCCGGGCTACAACCTGGATCAGGAGACCGAGGTGCTGCGGGCCAAGGCGCTCGACTTCCAACCGGACATCGTGGTGATTGCGTTCTGCCTCAACGATCTCGAGGGGCTCTTCTCCCACGAGTTCGGCCTGGTCGAGGACCGCGCGACGCGGCAGAGGGGCTTGTTCGGTCGGGCGCGGGAGGCGCTGCTGTCCCGCTCCCTGCTCTTCTCCTGGGTCGAATACCGGACGGCTGAGTTGGAGTCGCGGAGGGCCTTCGTCAAGGCGAAGAATCCGCTGCCCACCACTCTGTACGGCGACGCCATCGATCAGCAGAAGGCCGCTCTCGCCGCGAAGCTTGACGTCGCGCAGAGCCTGCTCAGAGCCCGCGCCATACCGGGAATCGTGGCTATCTTCCCGGCTCTTGGCGGACGCTTCGAGCACTACGCCTATCGCGATCTCCATCGCGTCGTTTCCGAAGCCGCGGAAACGGCGCGCCTTGCGACCGTGGATCTCCTCGATTGCTATTCCGCCTACGATTTCCGCGATCTCCGGGTAGACGTAGTTCACCCGAGCCCCATGGGTCACCGGATCGCCGCGCACGCGGTCCGCGACGCCCTGTGCGCCCGGGGCCTGCTCTGCGAGGGGGGCCCGGCCGGCCGTCCCTGCACGGCCTATCGCAAGACCGAATTCCCCATCGTCCGCGGCTACTGAGCGCGCCCACTTCTGCGGGCGGTTCGGGGCGGTCTGTTATACTCCCGCCACTTCATGTTCCTGCTGGGACAGACCGTCGGCAAATACCAGATCCTCTCCAACCTGGGCTCCGGCGGCTTCGGCACCGTGTTCCTGGCCAAGGACGTCTGGATCGACAAGAAGGTCGCCATCAAAGTCCCCCACCGGCAGAGCGGTGAGGAGGGGGAGCTCCTCCAGGAGCCTCGTCTCCTGGCCGCCCTCGATCATCCCAACATCGTCGGGATTCTCACCGCCGAGCGCGTCGATGGCGTCTTCTTCATCGTGATGGAGTACGTCAAGGGGGAGAGCCTCGAGGCCGTCCTCGACCGGGAGAAGAGCCTGGACGTCCTCCGCTCCGTTGCATATATCGTTCAGATCCTCAAGGGCGTCGAGCACGCCCACCACGCCCAGATCCTCCACCGGGACCTGCGCCCCGCCAACGTCCTCGTCTCGGAGAGCGGCGCCATCAAGGTGGCGGACTTCGGGACGTCGCGCCTTCTGGAGCGATCCCACGCCACGACGGTGATCGGGAGCCCGCCCTTCATGGCTCCGGAACAGTTCCAAGGGCGGGCGGTGCTGGCGTCGGACATCTATTCGGTGGGAGTGATCCTGTATCAGATGCTTACGGGAACGCTCCCCTACTTCAGCCCGAACCCGGCCCAAATCGAACGAATGGTCGCGCAGGGACGTTGCACACCTCCCAAGATCCGGAACACGCAGATCCCGAAAGAGGTTTCCGACATCGTCATGAAGGCGCTCGCTGCCGAAGTGAGCGAGCGATACCAGCGCGCGTCGGAGGTGCTCGAGGATCTCGCCACCGCTGGCGACATCGACCACAAGGCCACAGAGCTCGATGACATCCGCAAACGCTTGAAGGCGCGGGAGGTGCCGAAAAAGGGATTTTGTTGGCACTGCCGGAAGCCGCTCCACGCCCGGTCCGACGGCTGCCCCTTCTGCGGCGAGAAGCAGTAGCTCGTAACTCCCCTTCCCTCAGACACTTCCCTTCGACTCCACGTTGACAGCACCGCGGACCAGGGTCTACAATTTCCGATCGACATTTGTCGAGGGAGGGAGTATCCGAGCGATGTCGTTCCCGAAGTCGGACAAGATCTGGATGAACGGGAAGTTCGTTCCGTGGGACGAGGCCACGATCCACGTCGGCTCCCACGTCATCCACTACGGGTCGGCCGTCTTCGAGGGAGTACGCTGCTACGCGACACCGGACGGCCCGGCGGTCTTTCGTCTCGACGCCCACACCGAGCGCCTCTACAACTCCGCCAAGATCTACCGGATGGACGTCCCGACCTCGTCGGACGAATTCAGCGCTGCCGTCCTCGAGACCATCGCGGTCAACCGGATGGAGGCCTGCTACATCCGCCCGATCATCTACCGCGGCTACGGCCAGCTCGGTGTGAACCCATTCCCGTGCCCCGTGGACATGGCGATCATGGTCTGGAACTGGGGCAAGTACCTCGGCACCGAAGCCCTGGAGAAGGGCGTCGACGTCTGCGTCAGTTCCTGGGCGCGGATCGCTCCCAATACGCTCCCGGCCATGGCCAAGTCGGCCGCCAACTACATGAACTCCCAGCTCATCAAGATGGAGGCCGTGACTCTCGGCTACACAGAGGGAATAGCCCTCGACACCGATGGCCACGTCTCCGAGGGAAGCGGCGAGAACATCTTCCTCGTCAAGAATGGGACGCTCATCACTCCCCCGGTCGTTTCGTCAGTTCTGCCCGGGATCACCCGGGACAGCGTCCTTCACCTGGCGCGGCGCCTCGGCATCCCGGTCGTCCAGGAGCGGGTCCCGCGGGAGATGCTCTACATCGCCGACGAGGTCTTCTTTACGGGAACGGCTGCGGAGCTGACGCCCATCCGTTCCGTCGACAAGATCGTTGTCGGTCGGGGGGCTCGTGGCCCGATCACCGAGGCCCTCCAGCGAGCGTTCTTCGACGTGGTGGAGTGCCGAGTCCCGGACGAGTTCTCCTGGCTCACGTTCGTCCCCGGGGCCGCGGCCCAAGAAACGGCGGCGATACGCCAGTCGAGCGCCGGTTAAGCGGGAGAGGCCTCAATGCACATCAACGACCTGCTGAAGATCGCATCGGAGCGGAAGGCATCGGACCTCCACTTGAAGGTCGGCTCCCATCCGGTGCTGCGGATCAACGGGGAGTTGATCCCGCTCGTGGAGACGAAGCGCCTCATGCAGGAGGACACCATCGCCATGGCGTTCTCCATCATGAGCAACCGTCAGAAGCAGAAGTTCAAGGACAACCTCGAGATCGACATCGCGTACTCGGTGCCGGGCCTCGGCCGCTTCCGTTGCAACGTGTTCCAGCAGCGGGGCACGGTTGGCCTCGTCCTCCGCGTCATTCCCGTCAAGATCATGACCGTCCGGGAGCTGGGGCTTCCCATGGTCATGGAGAAGATCGCCCAGGAGCAGCGCGGCCTGATCCTCTGCACCGGCACCACCGGCTCGGGCAAGTCCACGTCCCTCGCGGCGATGATCGACTACATCAACGCCCAGCGCTGCGAGCACATCATGACCATCGAGGACCCCATCGAGTTCCTGCACCGGGACAAGAAATCAATCGTCAACCAGCGCGAGGTCGAAGTGGACACGCGCTCCTTCGCGGCGGCGTTGCGCTCCGCCCTGCGCCAAGATCCCGATGTCATCCTCGTCGGTGAGATGCGCGACTACGAGACGATCGAGACTGCCATCACCGCGGCCGAGACGGGCCATCTGGTCCTCTCAACCCTCCACACCCTGGACGCCACCGAGACCATCAACCGCATCATCTCGGTCTTCCCCCCTCACCAGCAGAAGCAGATCCGATTGCAGCTCTCGGGTGTGCTGAAGGCCGTCATCTCGATGCGCCTCGTGCCCCGCGCCGACGGCCACGGCCGCGTGCCGGCCGTCGAGGTCATGATTGCGACGCCCTTCATCCGCGATTGCATCATCAACAAGGACAAGACGAAGCTCATCCACGAGGCCATCGCCGCGGGCGTCAGCCAGTACGGGATGCAGACCTTC
>JBGPYB010000213.1:0-6488 GCA_041493035.1 Vicinamibacteria bacterium
ACCAAGCCGCGTCGATCGGGCGCATGCCGTGGCATTGTCGCCCTCTGACCACGGAGGGCGGAGATGCGAATCGCAGTTACGGGCGGCAGTGGCCGCATCGGGGGGGCCGTCATCGAACTGGCACTGGCGCGAGGGCACAGCGCCGTCAGCATTGATCGTGTGCCTCCAGCAGCGGGTGGGCTACGCGCGGCCGTAGCATTTGCCCAGAGTGACATCACCCACTACGTCCAGCTTGAGAAAGCCTTGCGCGGGTGCGATGCTCTGGTGCATCTTGCCGCGATCCCGTCCCCAGGGGTGCGGCCAGATCACGAAGTGCACAACAGCAACGTCGTGGGAAGCTATAATGCACTTCGGGCGGCCGCCCAGCTTGGGATCACGCGAATCTGCCAGGCGTCCAGCGTGAATGCCACGGGCCTCGCGTACAGCCGGTCCCCGCGGTATGACTACTTCCCGCTCGATGAACAGCACCCCACCTACAACGAAGACCCGTACAGCCTCTCGAAATGGATCTGCGAACAGCAGGCCGACTCCTTTGCCCGACGATACGGGGCGATGACGATTGCGAGTCTCCGCCTTCACCGGGTCGTGCTTCGACGCGCGGTGGCTCTGCGCAGACCGGGCTGTAACATCGACAAGGAGCTGTGGGGCTACACGCAACTCGAGGCGGCGGCGCGGGCCTGCCTGCTTTCCCTCACGGCTGCTTTCAGTGGCCACCAGGTGTTCTACATCGTCGCGGCAGACACGATGACGGACAGGCCCTCACTCGAGCTTCGACAGGAGTTCTTCCCCGATGTGCCGGTGCGCGCCGACCTCAGCGGCAACCGGGGGTTCTTCGACTGCACCAAGGCCGAGCGCGTGCTCAAGTGGAGCCACGACGCGGGCTAGACCCCAAGACAATGCCACCGGTCTCAGTGGCCGAGATCCATCGATTCGGACGGCGATTCACGCCTCGGGCCGCGCGTGGACTCGCGCGGCGAACGTTGGAGCTAGGTGAGCGACTCTGCCAGGACGTCCATGTCTCGCTGAGTCGCCTCAGCAGGGTAGTCTTCCCGGGCGTCCGGCCCGAGAGGCGCCCTTACCAAGAGGCCGCTGGGCCCGCTGTGGACCGGCTCCCCGAGATCCTCAGGAAGGTCGAGTCCAGCCTCGCCGACAACATCCTGCCGTTCTGGACGCGCAACACATGGGACGAAGACAGCGGAGGGTTCATCACCCACCTCGATCGGACAGGTAACCGGTTGGGTCCCACGGACAAGTACCTCGTGATGCAAGCGCGGATGATCTGGGCGTTGGCCGCGGCACACCGGCACGGTCTCGCTCATCGGGGCTACCTCGAGCTGGCCGGCAAGGGCGTGAGGTTTCTGACGGATCGGATGTGGGATGTCGAGCACTCCGGCTTCTTCTGGAGGGTCGGGCGCGACGGACTGCCCGTGGATGCGCGCAAGATCACGTACGGCCACGCATTCGCGATCTATGGTCTCGCCGAGTTCGCGATGGCCTCGGGCGATCCGGGTGCTCTTGGCTGGGCCGAGACGGTGTTCGATGTCCTCTATGAGAAGGCCGATGACGGGGAACTGGGGGTCAGAGAGGAGTTCGCGCGCGACTGGACGGTTTCCCCAGCGAATGGTCGGGAACGCAAGACCGTGAACACCCATCTGCACCTTCTCGAGGGCCTGACGACGCTCGCAAAGGCGTCCGGGAAGGGTAGGCACGCCGCGGCACTTCGGAAGACTCTGAAGGTCTTGCTCGCCAAGGGTCTCCACCTCCGAGATCGCTGCGCACTGGATTGTCCCTTCGACCGCGCGTGGCGACTGCGATCGCGCCTCGAACGCAAGATCGTCACCTCCTACGGCCACAACGTCGAACTCGCGTGGCTGATCCTCGAGGCCGTGGACACCCTCGGCGAGCCACGCGCGACAGTCCGCGAGATCGTCCTTGGTCTCATCGATCACGCCCTGACGTACGGCTTCGACAGGACGCACGGAGGGGTGGCGAGGTACGGACCCTCCGCGGGTAGCGCAGTCGGTGCCGTGTATCTCGACAGGGAACGGCTCACGAAGCGCTGGTGGGAACAGGCGGAGATGCTCGTCGCGACCATCGAGGCGTACCGCTGGACCGGCGAGACGAAGTACCTGGCCGCCTTCGAGAAGCAGTTCGACTGGGTCTGGACCTATCAGACGGATCACGACGGTGGTGACTGGTTTGAGGCCACGACGTGGGACGGCCGGCCTCTCATCCTGAGCAAGGGTCACGAGTGGAAGTGCCCCTACCACTCCGCCCGAGCCCTGATCCGCGTGTCAGAGGCCCTTCGCGCCATGGGCGTCAGGCCGGAGTAGCCTACGCGCTCTTTGACTCACGCAGCGCGCCGTCACGTCCAGAACCGGAGGCGGCGCCTTCCCGAGGTCGTCAGCGCGGCCGCCAGCCCACGCGCGTACACGAGCATCTGATAGCCGACCAGCTTCACGAGCGGCCAGATGCGCCTTGGCTGGCGCCGGTCCTGAGCCGGCCCTTCCCACATCCAGGCGAGCGGATCTGCCTCGGGCCAGGCGACGACCAGGTACCGGCGCAGCCGGTTTCGCCAGCCGACCGTGGCCCAGAACAGCAGGACCTCGCCGGCCGCGGCGGACCGTTGCGCGGGCTCGCTGATCACCCACGAGACGGGGCGTAGCAGCGTCAGGTTCAGCCGGGCCAGGCGCGACGGCGCGAGGCCCTCGACGAATCCGACCGGCAGCGGGGTGTCCAGGAGGAGCTGGGCGAGTCGCAGGGAGAGCGCCGTGAACGTCTGCACGCCGCCCTGCCGGGCCGCCTCGCCGAGATAGGCCCAGTCGAGCTGCGGCGTGGAGGCCACGACGCGATCGAGATCCACGAGGCGCCGCAACCGGCCGAACGCGTCCTCCTCGTTCTGGCTGGCGAGGTGCAGGATCATGTCCTCCGCGGACGGCACTCGCAGAGCGACGGCCGCGGCCCGTGGTCTCGAGATCGCGCGCGAGAGAAAGGCGCGCTCGTCCAGCCGGAATCCGAGCCTCGCGCGGGACAGGGCCCAGTGGATCTCGACGACGAAGCCATTCGCGTGCGTGAGCGGAATGTCAAAGTGGTGGAGGCGGTACGCCTCGATCATCGCCTCGGTGCCGACGGTTCGGTATCCGGCGCGCTCGAGGGCAGCTTGCGCCTGCTCGAGCTGGGCGGGCGACACCAGCAGGTCCAGATCGCCCATGGAGCGCTCCGCGGGCTCCCCGTATGCGGTCTCCCGCAGGGCGCCGCCCTTGAGGATGACCGGGGTCAGCCCCTGCCGCTCCAGCCGCGACAGGAGGCGGTCCCGCTCCAGGTCCCACAGGGCGGCCTGGCGACGCAAGCGGTTCCACTCGGCCGTGAGCTCCTGGGCGATCTCGAGAGACAGCGTCCCCATGAGAGGAGAACGGACGAGGGCCCGGAGGACGAGGCCGTGAATCCCGTGCTCCTTGGCCAGCCAGATGAGCCGCGCCCGAGCGCTCGGCTCCTCGATCACTGCCCGGTCGTCCGCGAGGGACGCCCGGACGCCATCGCGCCGCGCCAGCTTCACGAGGAGCCGCTCGGGCGGAGCCAGTAGCCCCGGATTGATCACCACGCCTCTTTTCTTGACGGCCTCCCTGCTCTCGTAGCATGCTTGTGAGAATCCCACAAGACGGCCGTGCTGCACCCGGTCGTCCCTGCCGGAACGAGGTGGACATGGGTGGATTCCTGGCGAACACGGACAAGGTGGCCTGGCGGGTCGTGGACGGCGAAGCGGTCATCGTCCACGCCGACAGCTCCGCTTACTACGGCCTGAACGCCACCGGGACCTTCATCTGGGAGGCGATCCTGACGACGCCGCTGGCGACAGAGGACATCGCCGCCCGGCTGAGCACGCGGTATGGCCTCGGACGCGAAGCCGTCCGCGCCGACGTCGAGGCGTTTCTCGCCAGCCTGGGCGAGGAGGGCTTGCTCCTCGAGGTCGCCGAGCCGGGCGCTGGTCCCGACGGTGCGGCTGAAACCGGAAGCGGCCCCGGCCCGGGCCGCTACGAGCCGCCGACCCTCGCCAAGTTTGGCGAGCTCGAGCAGCTCGTCCTGAGCGGCGAGTAGGCGGTTCGACCCGGTCTCATGCGCGACCGCGGAGCGCGCCTCATCGCCAAGGAGCTGCAGCTCGAGCTGTCTTCCGAGGCGCGGACGCTCTACTTCCACGGGGAGAGCATGCGGCCGTTCCTCGTCGAGGGCGACGCCGTCGTGGTGGCGGAGGTGGAGTGGGACGACATACGGATCGGTGACGTGATCACCTACCGCGTCCAGGACAAGTTCCCGACGCGGCGCGTGGTCCGCCGGTCCAAGCACGGCCTGCACCTCTGGTGCGAGAACTGGCGTGAGCGGCAGTTCTACGTCGCCCGCGAAGACGTGCTTGGCCGCGCCGTCGCCAGGAAGCGCGGCGACGTGCGGATCACCCACCGCGATGCCGAATGGACGGCGGCCCGCCGCGCCGCCCTCTCCGCGTACTGGTGCCGCTTCGCCCTCCCGCTGTCGGTGGACCTGGCGCGCCGCGCCCTGGCCAAGGCGCTCCGCCTGGCCGGCCTCCGCCGGCCCCGGTCCGCCCGCGACGCGCGGTGAGACCGCCGTGCCGACCGGCATCATTCGATTCGGGAGCCTGACCGCCCGGCTGCACTACGGCGACCCGCAGCGAGGCGAGGACGTCGCCCGGATCTTCGGGACCTCGCTGAAGCCGCCCACCGGGGAGCTGCTGGCGCGCGTCGAGGCCGACATCGCGCTCGCCGAGTCGCCCCGCGCGCAATGGTCGGCGCGGCCCCTCGTTCC
Organism: Vicinamibacteria bacterium; assembly: GCA_041493035.1. Lineage (GTDB taxonomy): Bacteria > Acidobacteriota > Vicinamibacteria > Fen-336 > Fen-336 > JBGPYB01. The sequence continues at coordinate 4,816 of JBGPYB010000213.1, forward strand.
GGAGGACGGCATGATCCTCCGCCACGCTCACCATCGTCCCGAGATCCATACCGAGGCGATCTCCGCGGTGCTCGATCGGGCCGCGGACCCCGTGCGCGCCGACATCGCCCTGCTGACGCCCCACCCGCCCCACTTCGAGCTCTGCGTTCACCTCGCCGTCGTCTTCCACAAGCTCCTCTTCCTCCTGGACCGCGTGGTGCTTCACGCGGCGGCGATCCGGGTGGCCGGGCGGGTGAGCATGTTCCTCGGCGACCGCGCCGCCGGGAAGAGCACGATCGCGCTCAAGCTGGCGCGCGCGGGCGGGACGGTGCTCGGCGAGGATCACCTGATCCTCAAGCGGGCCGCCGCCGGTTTCCTGGTCAGCGGTTGTGACGAGCGCTCGCGCCTGGACGCGAAGACCGAGCGGCACTTCTTCGACCGGCCGCTGCCGGCCGAGCCCGCGGACTTCGCCGGTCGGCTGAAGAAGGAGATGCCGGCGCAGGAGCTGTTCCGGTCCCAGCCCTACACCGACGAGCGAGCCGACTTTCTATTCTTCGCGCGGCCCGGGACGAGCTTCGGCATCACCCCCCTCCCCCGTCAGATGGCTCTCCTCAAACTGGTGGAGGCGGCGGGCAAGCTGCAGCGATTCGTGGATCCCACCGACCGCGGCCGCTTTCTCGGCATGCTGGCCGACTTCGTGCACACCATCACGCCCTACGACCTGGTGCTGAGCGATGACCTCCGCGAGCTGGGCCGGCTCGTGCGATTTCTCCAGGAGGGCGTACCGGTCGCAGGATCATGAGCGCGGACATGGGGGCCCGCCAGCCGCCGTCGCCACCGCCCCGGCGCATCGTGGCGTTCAAGGGAAGCCGGACGGGGCGTTCGGCGTTCGCCCTCGTCAACGCGCGGTGGAGCGAGGGGTTGACGGCAACCGGTGAATACGACGTCGTGGATCACGACACCGGTGCCGGGCGGACGCCCGACCTCCTGATCCACCACGACTTCGAGTCGCACTTCACCGAGTTCCATCCGCCGGCGGGCGCGCGCGCCGTCGCCGTCCGCACCTGGGACTTCGGCCCCTTGCCCCGGGCCTGGGTGCAGAAGATCAATTCCCAGTTCCACCAGTTCTGGGCGCACAGCCGCTGGATCGAGCGGCAGGCGCGGGCCGCGGGCGTCGAGGGGGACCGGATCCGCGTCGTCCCGCACGGGGTGGATCCCCGCCTCTTCCGCCCCGATGGCGAGCGGTATCCCCTGCCGGCGGCCAAGCGGTGCGCCTTCCTCTTCGTCGGCGGCGTCTGCTTCCGGAAGGGCACGGACACGCTGCTCAAGGCGTATGCCGAGGCCTTCTCGTCGGCCGACGACGTGAGCCTGGTGATCAAGGATCACTCCCAGGACCTATTCTACCGGGAGGACACGATCCGCCAGCGCATGCGAGAGCTGATCCGGGACCCGGGCGCGCCGGCAATCGTCCACATCGATCGCTTCCTGTCCACCGCCGACCTCGCCGCCCTCTATCGCGCGTGCGACGTCGCCGTCTTCCCCTACCGCGCCGAGGGCTTCTGTCTTCCGATCCTGGAGTGCATGGCCGCGGGCACGCCGGCCATCGCGCCGCGGTTCGGCGCGTGTCTGGACTTCTGCAGCGACGAGACCAGCTACCTCATGCCCGTCCAGCGCATCCACGTTCCCGTGCACCG